>NZ_JBEEAC010000048.1:0-37285 GCF_040120695.1 Plantactinospora sp. B6F1
CAGACAACGACTACGAGCCTGCCAGCAACAGACCCATCTCCTCGCCGGCTTCTTCGTCAACACCGGCATGACCCTCGACCCCGAACCACCGTGACGACCCGAACGTCAGCCTTTCAACCTCTGTAGCCGCTGTCCTTGACAGTTTCGGTGTCCGCCGCAGGCGGGCAGTTGCAAGTCGTCGAGACCGTGTGGCAGCGGTGCGGCGAATCCACGACAGCCACCCGACCCCCGGGGTGCCGGCCAAAGTCCAGCCGGCCTTCGCGTGACCACCGTCACGCGGAACCCCGGGGGTCGACCATTTCTCCGTCAACCGTTTCTCCCGTCGACCGGTGACCCGCCGTCGACCGGTACCCCCGGAGAGGCCACCGTGTCCGTACGTGAGCTGGCGGTGCTGGGCACGGCCAGCCAGGTGCCGACCCGGCACCGCAACCACAACGGGTACCTGCTGCGCTGGGACCGCGAGGTGATCCTCTTCGACCCCGGCGAGGGCACCCAGCGGCAGATGATGCTCGCCGGCATCCCGGCCGGTGACCTGACCCGGATCTGCGTCACACACTTCCACGGCGACCACTGCCTGGGCCTGCCCGGCGTGGTCCAGCGGCTCTCGCTGGACCGGGTACCCCGGCCGGTCGAGGCGCACTATCCGGGCGGCGACGCGCACTTCTTCGCCCGGCTGCGGCACGCCAGCTCGTTCTACGAGACCGCCGAGCTGCGCGAACTGCCGGTGCTGCGGGACGGTCAGACCTTCGAGACCTCCGCCGGCACCCTGCTCGCCCGCCGGCTGCGGCACCCGGTCGAGACGTACGGCTACCGGCTGGTCGAGCCGGACGAGCGCCGGATGCTGCCCGACCGGCTGGCCGCGTACGGCATCCGGGGGCCGGCGATCGGCGAACTGATCCGCACCGGCCACGTCGACGTGCCGGGGCGGCGGGTGACACTCGCCGAGGTGAGTGCGCCGCGTCCCGGTCAGCGGTTCGGTTTCGTGATGGACACCGGGCTCTGCGACGGCGTCTTCGAGCTGGCCGACCGGGCCGACCTGCTGGTGATCGAGTCGACGTTCCTGACCGAGGACGCCGCGCTCGCCGCCGAGGTCGGGCACCTGACGGCGGCCCAGGCCGCGCGGGTGGCGGCCGAGTGCGGGGTACGCCGACTCGTGCTGACCCACTTCTCCCAGCGGTACGGGCCGACGGCCCGGGCCGGGGTGCCGCCGGCCGCCGAGCGTTTCGCGGCCGAGGCGCGGGAGCACTTCGACGGGGACCTGGTGGTCGCCGAGGACCTGACCCGGGTGGCGGTGCCGCCCCGGGCACCGGTCAGCGCGACAGCGTCGCCGCCGGCTGCTTCGGCGCCCTGATCCGGCAGGAAACCTCGGGTAGCACCGGCAGGAAACGTCGGGTAGCCGCCAGGACACGTGGGTAGCACCGGCACCGGACCACAAGCTCTGTCCCAGGTGACCGGATCGGTCACGTTATTACGATCAACCTCATGACCCTCACGCTGCGTCCGGCGGAAGCCGCCGACCTGATGGCGATCGGCGACCTCCAGCACAGATCGCGGGCGGTGGCCTACCGGAACATCGTCCCGGCGGAGGCGCTGGCCGTGGAGACCGGCGAGATGATGGGCCGGTACTGGCGGGAGCGCTGGGCGTACGAGCGGGACACCCACCTGATGACGGTGGCCGAGCGGGACGGCCGGCTGGTCGGCTTCAGCTATCTCGGGCCGCACGATCCGGCCGAACCGGACTCGGCCGGCGCGGACGTCGGCGAGCTGTACGCGATCCACCTGGACCCGGCCGAGCAGGGTCGCGGGTCCGGCCGGGCCCTGATGGTCGACGCGCTGGCCAAGCTGCTCGCCCAGGGCTGGCGCCGCGCCGTGCTCTGGGTACTCGTCGACAACGCGCACGCCCGGCACTTCTACGCCCGGGGCGGCTGGCAGCCGGACGGCGCCGAGCGGCACGGCAGCATCGGCGCGGCGCTCACCCCGCAGATCCGCTACGCCCGCGCCCTGCCGTGAACAGAAGGGCCCCCTCTTGTCGCTTCCTGCCTGCGCGGGGGCCCTTCCTGACACGTCAGCGCGCGTGCGCTCCCAGGTGGGCCAGCAGGTCCTGCCGGGTGAGTACGCCCTTCGGCTTGCCGTCGACCAGCACCAGCGCGGCGTCGGACTTCTCCAGCAGCCCGACCGCCTCGCTCACCGGCTGTCCGCCGCCGATCATCGGCAGCGGCGGCCCCATGTGCCGCTCGATGGTGTCGTGCAGCTTCGCCTGGCCGGTGAAGAGCGCGTCGAGCAGGTCCCGTTCGGCGATCGAGCCGGCGACCTCGCCGGTCACCACCGGCGGCTCCGCCTTGAGCACCGGGAGCTGCGAGACGGCGTACTCGCGCATGTAGTCGACGGCGTCCCGGACCGTCTCGGTCGGGTGCACGTGCACCAGCTCGGGAATAGCGTTCGGCTTGCTGTTCAGCGCGTCGGCCACGGTCGGCTCGGTGGCGCTGGTGTCCATGAAGCCGTACCGGGCCATCCACTCGTCGTCGAAGATCTTGGAGAGGTAGCCCCGGCCGCCGTCCGGCAGCAGCACCACCACCACGTCGTCCGGGCCGGCCTGGCGGGCCACCTCCAGGGCGGCGGCCACCGCCATCCCGCAGGAGCCGCCGACCAGCAGTCCCTCCTCGCGGGCGAGGCGTCGGGTCAGCTCGAAGGAGGTCTTGTCGGAGATCTTAACGATCTCGTCGCAGATGCCCCGGTCGTACGTCTCCGGCCAGAAGTCCTCGCCGACCCCCTCGACCAGGTACGGCCGGCCGGTGCCGCCGGAGTAGACCGAGCCCTCCGGGTCGGCACCGATGATCCGTACCGCCCCGCCGGAGGCCTCCTTGAGGTAGCGGCCGGTGCCGGAGATGGTGCCGCCGGTGCCGACCCCGGCCACGAAGTGCGTGATCCGGCCGCCGGTCTGCTCCCACAGCTCCGGACCGGTTGTCTCGTAGTGCGAGCGCGGGTTCGCCGGGTTGGCGTACTGGTTGGGCTTCCACGCGCCCGGGATCTCCCGGGCCAGCCGGTCCGACACGTTGTAGTAGGAGCGGGGGTCCTCCGGGGCGACCGCCGTCGGGCAGACCACCACCTCGGCCCCGTACGCCCGGAGCACGTTCTGCTTGTCCTCGCTGACCTTGTCAGGGCAGACGAAGACGCACCGGTAGCCGCGCGTCTGGGCCACCAGGGCCAGCCCGACGCCGGTGTTTCCACTGGTCGGCTCGACGATGGTGCCGCCGGGCCGGAGCAACCCGGCCCGCTCGGCCTCCTCGACCATCCGCAGCGCGATGCGGTCCTTGACCGAACCGCCCGGGTTGAAGTACTCGACCTTGGCGAGCACGGTCGCCGAGATGCCGGCGGTCACCTGCCTGAGTCGGACCAGCGGGGTGTCACCGATCAGCTCGATGACGTTGTCGTAGTAGCGCACGACGTTGTGCCCTTCTCGGTGCTCGCCGGCCGAACGGCACTGGCCGGGCACAGGGTCGGTGCTGGTGGCGTGCGGTCGGGGCGAAGGATGGTGGGTTCTCCCGCCAGCGTACGTGCCGCCGCACCGGCCCGTGGGCGGGGATCCCGGCCCGGGCAGACGACGGGCCCTTCCGGGCGGGCCTTCAGTGCACCACCCGCCCGGGGATGACGGAGGCCCGCTGGGCTTCCCAGGCGAGGAAGCGCTCGGTCTCGGCGAGTACCGCACCGGCCAGCCAGGTCACCATGACCGCGTCGTCGGCCAGACCGAAGAGCAGCAGGGTGAGCTCCGGCAGCAGGTCGACCGGGGAGAGCACGTACGCGGTCGCGGCGGTCATCAGGGCGAGCCGCAGCCCGCCGTCGTACTCACCGCGGGCGGTGGCGGCGATCATGCGGGGCAGGGCGGCGATCCGCCGGCCCAGCGACGGTCCACCCCGGGAACCGGCGGTCAGTGCCCGGAACAGCGCCCTGAAGGCGGCGGTTCGGCGAAGTGTCTTGGTGGCCATGTCGGCACCCTCCTCTGGATTCATGATGCATCCGAACGCAACCGACCGCTCGTCGAGGAATGCCGGCCGGCCGAGAAATTCGGGCGGAGACGGAGATACGTCGAAAAATCGGCGATGAACCGGCGCTGGCCGGGTATCCCGGCCACCGCCGGTGCAGGCGGAACGCTGACAGCGCGGCGCCGGTGACCGGGTTAATCTCGAAGGTCGCGAGAGTACGGCGTGACAGGCGGGGGGCCTTGATGAGTCCGGCCGGATCGATACGGCGGCAGCGGTCGCGGCAGCGGAACCCGGTGTCGCGGTGGCAGCCGCGCGGATCGGCGTGGCGGCACCGAACGGTGTGGCAGCAGCCCGTGGTCTGGCCCGGGGAGTCCGCCGGGCGGGAGCGGCCGACCTGGTCGGTCGCCCGGCGGGTGGCGAAGGCGACGGCCCTGGGGGTGGGGCTGACCGCGCTCACCACCGCCGCCGGGTACGGGCTGCTGCTCGGGCAGGCCAGGCAGGCCCGTCGGGTGATCCCACTCGCCGAGGCCCCACCGCCGCGCGGCGACGGCGTCTACGGTGCCAAGTTCCCGGGCGAGCCGATCACGATGGTGGTCCTCGGTGACTCCTCCGCCGCCGGCTACGGGGTGCACCGGCCCCGGGAGACGCCCGGGGCGCTACTCGCCACCGGCACCTCCCGCCGGTTGCGCCGGCCGGTCCGGCTGTACCGGTTCGCCGTGGTCGGCTGCCTCTCCGCGGGGCTGCGCCCGCAGGTCGACGCGGCGCTGGAGCGCCAGCCGGACGTGGCGGTGATCCTGATCGGCGGCAACGACGTGACCAACCGCACCCCACCCGCGGTGGCGGTCCGCTATCTCGTCGAGGCGGTACGCGACCTGCGGGCGGCCGGCGCTCAGGTGGTGGTCGGCACCTGTCCCGACCTCGGCGCGATCCAGCCGATCAAGCCGCCGTTGCGCTGGCTGGCCCGGCGCTGGAGCCGGCAACTCGCCGCCGCGCAGACCGTGGCGGTGGTCGAGGCCGGTGGCCTGACGGTCTCCCTGGGCGACCTGCTCGGTCCCCGGTTCGCCGCCGAACCGACCCGGATGTTCGCCTGGGACCACTTCCATCCCTCCGCCGAGGGGTACGCGATCGCGGCGGCCGCCCTGCTGCCGACCGTACTGGCGGCGCTCGGTGCCGGTACCGAGCGTCGGCCGTCGCTCGTCGGCGACCAGGGCGTACGGTCGCTGCCGGCGGCGGCCCACGAGGCGGCCCGGCATGCCGGTACCGAGGTGCGGGGTGTCCGGGTCGGCGGTCGCGAGCACGGCCCGGGCGGGCGGTGGGCACAGCTGCGCCGTCGTGGGGCCTGGTTCGGCCACCCCCGGACGGGAGAGACTGGGGGCCCACCGGAGACACCGGCACCGCTGGACGAGGCGACGACCTCCACAGTAGAGGAACGGGCATGACGGGACTCGACGCGACGAGCGGCACGGCGACGTACGGGATGACGACCCGGATCGCCCGGGGGGCCGCGGTCACGCTGCTCGCCGGTGCGGTCGGCGGGATGGTGCTCCTGGCCGGTGAGGCGTTCGTGGCCCGCAACCGGCGGTACGCCCGTCCGGAGTTGGGCCTGGCGCTGCGCTCCACGGTCGGCCGGGCCGGCACGCCGCCGCTGCGCCTGGTCCTGATCGGCGACTCGGCCGCGCTGGGGGTGGGGGTGGACCGGGCCGAGGACACGGTCGGCGGCCAACTCGCCCGGCTGCTCTCGGAAGGGGCCGGGCAGGGCGGCGTCGGGCAGGGCGGCGTCGGTGAGCGCCAGGTCCGGCTCTCCAGCGTCGGTGTCTCCGGCTCCCGCTCCACCGACCTGGCGACCCAGGTGGCCCGGGCACTGCTCGGCGAGCGCCCGGACGTCGCGGTGATCCTGGTCGGCGCGAACGACGTGATGGGGTTGCGCCGGCCGGCCGAGGCGGCGGCGTACCTCGGCGCGGCGGTGCGCCGGCTGCGCGGCGCCGGGGTCCGGGTGGTGGTCGGCACCTGTCCCGATCTCGGCGCGGTCCGGGCCATCGCCCCGCCGCTGCGCCAGGTGGCCGGCTGGCTGGGCCGGCAGACCGCCCGGGCGCAGGCCGTCGCCGTGCTGGAGGCCGGCGGCACGGTGGTGGACCTCGCCGCCGAGACGGGTGCGGTGTTCCGGGCCGACGCCGGAACGCTCTGCCACGACGGTTACCACCCCTCGGCCGACGGCTACCGGGTCTGGGCGCACGCCCTGCTCCCCGCCGTGGCCCGGGCCGCCGCCGGGACCCGGCAGCGGTAGTCGCGCCCGCCGAGCGCGCTCCGGCGGCCGACAGTGGTCCGATCCGCCCGGGCCGGCGGTGGTCCGATCCGCCCGGGCCGGCGGTGCCGAACGGCTGCGGACCGCCGGTGAACTCAGGTGGCGACGGCGACCGCCTGCCGGATCGTCTCGGGCTGTTCGAGCGCTCGCAGCATGCAGTGCGCGACGTCGGCGCGCGGCACGGTGAGCCCGCCCCGCACGCTCCGCCCGTACGCGGTGCGGTAGACGCCGGTCAGCGGCTTGTCGGTGAGCCGGGGCGGCCGTACGACGGTCCAGTCCAGATCGCTGTTCCGGAGGAGTTCCTCCATCACCGCAAGGTCGGCGTAGGGCTTTCGAAGAACGGTCTTGAGGATCGGACTCAGCAGGTACCGCAGCAGGGGTGCCTCGCCCGGGTCCGGGGGCGGTTTCGGGCGACCCGGAGCGGCGATGGTGGAGAGCGGGGCGGCGCTCACCACGACGATCCGACGTACGCCCCGGGCCCGCATCGCGGTGACGATCTCACCGGTGCCTTGGGAGGCGACCCCGCTCTCCGCCATCGACCGGGGGCCGAGGCCGGACAGCACGGCGTCCGCCCCGTCGACGGCGTCGGCCAGCGCGGCCGGATCGGGGTCGGTCAGGTCGGCCCGGACCAGCCGCGGCCCGTCGGGCTCGCCGACGAGACTCGCCGGACTCCGTACCACCGCTGTCACGTCGTGGCCGGCGGCGACGGCCTGCCGGAGCAGGTGTCGGCCGATTCCGCCGCTGGCCGCGAAGATCGTTAGTTTCATGTCGCTCCCGCTGTAAGTAAGTGTTCACTTACCTGTAGAGTAGTGAGTACTCGCCACCTGTCAAGCGAGTCGACCCACCACCTGCGAGCACCGACGGAACGAGGGCGATGACCAGCAGAGGCCGAGGCGAGGCGACCCGGGAGCGCATCCTGGCCGCCGCCTCCACGGTGATCCGGGAGCGCGGCCTGGCGCACACCACGACCAAGGAGATCGCCAGAGTCGCCGGCTACTCCGAGGCCACCCTCTACAAGCACTTCACCGGCAAGGAGGACCTCTTCCTCGCCGTACTGCGGATCCGACTCGCCCCGTTCATCGGGCTGATGGTCCAGTTGCCGGACCAGGCCGGCAGCGGCAGCGTTCCGGCCCGGCTGACCGAGCTCGGCCACGAGATGCTCCGGGTCTACGAGGAGTCGGCACAGCTCGCCATGGCACTCTTCGCCGAACCGGTGCTGCTCGACCGGCAGCGCGAACTGTTCCGGCAGACCGGCGCCGGCCCACAGCACGCGAACACCGTCCTCGCCGACTACCTCCGACGGGAGCGGGAGCGGGGCCGGATCGCGCCGACGGCGGACCCGGTCGCACTGGCCAATCTCTTCCTCGGGGCCTGCTTCTACCGGGCCTTCCTGGTCGCCTTCCTCGGCCCGGCCGGCGACCAGCTCCTCGACCACGATCCCGACCGGTTCGTCCGGGAACTGGTCGCGGCGATGCCGTACCCGGCCGCCGGTGCCTCCGGAGCCGCAGCGGGTTAACGTTGGTTCATGTCGACCGCGTCCCCCCGCGATGCCGTTATCGTCGCGACCGCCCGCTCCCCCATCGGCCGGGCCCACAAGGGTTCCCTGCGCGAGCTGCGCCCGGACGACCTGGCCGCGACCATCGTGCAGGCCGCCCTGAACAAGATCCCGCAGCTCGACCCGGCCCAGATCGACGATCTCTATCTCGGGTGCGGGCTGCCCGGCGGCGAGCAGGGCTTCAACCTGGCCCGGGTGGTGACCACGCTGCTCGGCCTGGACACGGTGCCCGGGGCCACCCTCACCCGGTACTGCGCCTCCTCGTTGCAGACCACCCGGATGGCATTCCACGCCATCCGGGCCGGCGAGGGTGACGTCTTCGTCTCGGCCGGGGTGGAGTGCGTCTCCCGGTACGTCCGGGGCAACTCCGACGCCCTGCCGCCGGAGGCACAGGCGCTCGTCGGCGGCGGCTGGCAGAACCCGAGGTTCGACGCGGCCCGGGCCCGCTCCGCCGCCCGTGGCGAGGCCGGCGCACCGGTCTGGACCGACCCCCGGCTCGACGGTGGACTGCCGGACATCTACCTGGCGATGGGCCAGACCGCCGAGAACCTCGCCCAGGTGTACGACGTGACCCGGGCCGACATGGACGAGTTCGGCGTACGCAGCCAGAACCTCGCGGAGAAGGCCATCGCCGACGGCTTCTGGGCCCGGGAGATCACCCCGGTCACCCTGCCGTCCGGCGAGTGGGTCGACTCCGACGACGGACCCCGCCCGGGTGTGACCCTGGAGGGCGTGGCCGGCCTGAAACCGGTCTTCCGCCCCGACGGCCGGATCACCGCCGGCAACTGCTGCCCGCTCAACGACGGCGCGGCGGCGGTGATCATCATGAGTGCGGAACGCGCCCGTGAACTGGAGATCACCCCGCTGGCCCGGATCGTCTCCACCGGGGTGACCGCGCTCTCTCCGGAGATCATGGGACTCGGTCCGGTCGAGGCGTCCCGGCAGGCGTTGCGACGTGCCGGGATGACCATCGACGACGTCGACCTGGTCGAGATCAACGAGGCGTTCGCCGCCCAGGTGATCCCGTCGTACCGACAGCTCGACATCCCGCTGGAGAAGCTCAACGTGATGGGCGGGGCGATCGCGGTCGGGCACCCGTTCGGGATGACCGGCGCCCGGATCACCGGAACGCTGCTCAACGCCCTGGACTGGCACGACCGGACCGTCGGGCTGGAGACCATGTGCGTCGGTGGCGGCCAGGGCATGGCGATGGTGCTGGAGCGGCTGAGCTGAGCCACCCGCCGGGCCCGGACTCGGCTACCGGCCCGGCAACGGCCCGGCAGGGCGGGGCGACGGCCGGCGCGGACCGGACGGCAGCCGGGGCAGGGCGACAGCCGGGGCAGGGCGACAGCCGGCGCGGGCAGGGCGGCAGCGGTCGACGGTCAGAGCGCCCGTCGGGCGGTCGCCACCTCGTCGGCCGCGCCGGCCAGCACCGGCGCCGGCGGGCCCGCGGCCACCAGGTCCGCCACCACCACCCGGAGCTGGTCGGGCAGAGCCAGGTCGTTCGCCAACCGGGGTACCGGCCGCCGGGACTCCCCGGCCGCGTCCGCGGCCAGGTCGGCCAGGTGCTGGACGAGCCGGTGCACCAGGTCGGCCGGGATCGGCCCGCCGGACGGGCTCGGTGCCGCCCAGCGCGGCTGGGTCCAGTGCCCCACCTGGCGGACCAGCAGATCGAGCTGGTGGACCAGCGACTCGGCCGGGCTGGCGGGTTCGGCGGTGTTCACCTGCGATCACCTCCTTCCAGGGCCGGGCTCGGGGTGCGGTCCGGGCCACGGGTCCCCGGATCCCCGCCATGAGGCAGCGTTGACGCGGCGAGCTTACGGGTCGGCTCAGCGCCGTACGTAGCTGAGCAGCCGGAGGATCTGCCAGTAGAGGAAGACCAGGCCGACCAGGATCCCGAACGCGCAGAACCAGGCGTACCGGGCCGGCAGGCCGTCCCGGACTCCCCGCTCCACCAGGTCGAAGTCGAGGATGAAGGTGAGCGCGCCGACGGTGATGCATACCAGCGCGAAGACGTACGGCAGCCAGCCGACCTCGCTGCCGGTGCTGTAGACCACCAGTGCCTCCCGGCCGGCGATCAGGTAGACGGCGAGGTTGACCAGGCTCAGCACCACCACCCCGATCAGCGCCCCGACCACCAGCCGGGCGAACCGGGGGGTGGCACGGAGCACGCCCAGCCCGTAGAGCACCGCCATCCCGGCGAAGACCCCGAAGGTGCCGACGACGGCCTGCACCACGATGCCGGGATAGACCGCCTCGAAGCCCCGGCTGGCGACGCCCAGCAGCACCCCCTGGAGCACCGCGTACCCGCCGACCAGGACCGGGTTGGTGACCCGACGGAACGAGATCACCAGGGCCAGTACCAGTCCGGCAAGCGCCGAGCCGAGCGCTGCCGGTGCGGCCCAGCCGTCGGTCACATACGTCCAGGCGACCGCGCCGGTGGCGCCGGTGAGCAGCAGCAGACCGACGGTCCGCAGCACCACGTCGTTGACGGTCATCGGCCGGACGGCCGGGTCGGCGCCGAGGACCCGGTGTTCGACCCGGGCGGCGTCGTCCAGCCGGGTCAGTACCGGATTTCCACTTCGCACGCCCGATGCTAACAAAGCAGACATTTTCGTTCGCCGCGAACCGGCCCGGGTAACGACGGACGCCCGCCCCCGGAAGTCGGGAACGGGCGTCGCGAGATTGGCCGGCGCGCGGGCGCGCCGGTCAGGGACGAGGTCAGTCGTCGCCCTGGAAGTAGCTCAACAGCCGCAGGATCTCGATGTAGAGCCAGATCAGGCTGACCAGGATGCCGAAGGCGGCCGTCCAGGAGTAGCGGCGCGGCAGGCCCATCCGCACGCCCTCCTCGACCTCGTGGAAGCTGAGGATGAAGCTGAGCGAGGCGATCACGATGCAGATCAGGCTGAACCCGATGGCGATCGGGCCACCGTCGCGCAGCCCGGTGTTGACGCCGAAGAGCATCAGCACGAAGTTGATCAGCATGACCGCGAAGACGCCCATGATGGCCGCGATCACGCCCCGGACGAACTTCGGCGTCGCCCGGATGGCCTTGGCCTTGTAGAGACCCGCCATCAGGAAGAAGACGCCGAAGGTGGCGATCACCGCCTGGAGGACGATGCCGTCGTAGCCGGCGATGGTCTCGAAGTACTTGCTGACCATGCCGACGAAGACGCCCTCGACGACGGCGTAGGTGACGACCAGCGCGGGATTGGCGATCCGGCTGAACGAGATCACCAGGCCGAGCACCAGCCCGACGACGGCGGCCCCGATCCAGGCCGCACCGATCGCCCTGTCCGGCACGAGCACCCAGGCCAGCGCGGCGGAGAGCCCGGTGATGCCGAGCAGAGTGACCGTCTTGACGACGACGTCATCGATGGACATCGGCGTCACGGCGGGTGGCGCGGCCGGGTAGCCCGCGTCCGTCGGGTAGGGCTGCCCGTAGCCGGGCTGTCCGTATGCGCCGGCCGGGGTGTAACCCGCGGCCCGCTCCCGCTCGGCCGCCTGACCGAGTCGGGCCAGCACCGGATTGGACGTCTTCACGTTGTCAAGCCTCCTGGAAAGGTCGGTGCACCATGCCCGTGCCCTGTCCAGGGTAATGGTCCCCGGCGACCTTGTGGAGATCCAGGTCACCCGGCCACCCGGTCGCGGGGGCGGTCGGTCGGCAGCACGGATGGTGCCCGGGGCGGGGGTCGAACCCGCACGCCTTGCGGCAGCCGCTTTTAAGGCGGCCGTGTCTGCCTTTCCACCACCCGGGCAGGCGTCGAACTTCCTCGGTCCTGGTGCCTGCCACGGTAGCGGGTGCAGCCCCGCCCGGCGCACCCCGTTCCGGGATCGGCACTAGAGTCAGGGCCGTGACTAGTACAGCCCGTGCGGCCCAGGACGCCGACCCCGGCCGGGCCACCCCCGGGTACGGGTCCGACCCGCCCCGGACCCGGGCCGCCCGGATGCGGGATGCACTCCGTCGCAGCTATCCGGATCTGGCCGTCAGTCTGTGCTTCGTGCTCGCGGCGGGCTGGCTCAGCTACGGACTCTGGCTGGACCCGGACACCCGGACCCTCGCACTCAACCCCGAGGACCAGATCCTCATCGAGTGGTTCATGGCCAACGACACCCGCATCCTGCTGGGCGATTTCACCCTGGTCAGCGACCGGCTCAACGCGCCGGATGGCTTCAACATGATGGCCAACGCCACCATGATCGTGCCGGGTCTGCTGCTGATGCCGGTCACCCTGCTGTTCGGTGCGGCCACCACGTTCGCGGTCCTCATCACCGGCAACCTGGCGGCCACCTCGATCGGCTGGTACTTCCTCTACACCCGCACGCTGCGGGCCCGCCGCGTCCCGGCGATCGTCGGCGCCGCGTTCTGCGGATTCGCCCCGGGGATGGTCTCCCAGTCCAACAGCCATCCGCACATGACGGCGCAGTGGCTCGTCCCGGCACTGGTCTGGTGCGTGGTGCGGATGGCCCAACTGGCCGATCCCGCTCGGCCGGAGGGTGCGGCACGGGACAACCGCCGGCTACTCGGCCTGGCGGTGCTGCTCGCCGCACTGGTCTGCACCCAGGTCTTCGTCGGCGAGGAGGTCCTGTTCCTGACCGCCGGGGCACTCGCGCTGACCACCGTCGGGTGGGCCGTCGCGGCACCCCGCCACGCATTGCCGGTACTCCCCCGTCTCGGCGGGGCTCTCCTGGTCAGCGCGGCTCTGTCGATCGTCGTGCTGGCGTACCCGCTCTGGGTGCAGTTCTACGGTCGGCAGAGCATCCCGAACGGCATCTTCAGCCCCGACTACTTCTCGGCCGACCTGGCCAGCTACCCGGCGATCTCTCCGCTCTCCCTGCTCGGCTCCTCCGAGGCGAGCCGGTTGAGCACCGGGCCGGCCGAATACAACACCTTCCTCGGGCTGCCCCTGCTGTTGGTCACCGTGGCGCTCGCCTGGTGGCTGCGGCGGCATCCGCTGGTCATCCCGATGATGTTCACCGGTCTGCTCTGCGCCTGGCTCTCCCTCGGCCCGCGGGTGGTGCTGGACGGCAGCCGTACGGGGATCTGGGCGCCGTACTCGCTGCTGCGGGACAAGCCGGTCATCGAGGGCGCGCTGCCGATGCGGTTCGCCCTGGTGCTGATACCGGTGATCGCCACCCTGCTGGTGCTGGCGCTGGACCGGGCCAGCACCGCCCCGCTCGGTGCGATCCGCATCGCCGTACCGGCGGCGGTGGCCGTCGCGCTGATCCCGACCGTGCCCGCGCCGCTGCCCACCGTCGACCGCGAGCCGGTGCCGACCTTCATCAGCGCCGGACACTGGCGCGACTGCGTACCACCCGACGGTGTGCTGGTGCCGGTGCCGCTGCCCACGCCGAAGGAGCCGGAGAAGATGCGCTGGGCCGCCGCCGCCAACGCGGAGTTCCGGTTGCCTGAGGGATTCTTCATCGCCCCGTACGCGGCCGGCGGGAAGGCGTCGATGGGCACGTTCAAACAGCCCACCTCGGCGCTGCTCAGCAAGGTCGCCGCGTCCGGCCAGGTGCCCGCGGTCACCGAGGCCGAGCGCGCGCAGGCAGCCAGGGACGTGGTGTTCTGGGATGCGTCCTGCATCGTGCTGGCCCAGTCGGAGCCGAAGGCGTCAGCGCTGCACCAGACCCTTGAGATGCTCTACGGCCCGGCGACCTCTGCCGCCGACGTCTGGATCTGGCGGTTCTGACCTGGCCCACCGCTCTGACCCCGCCCACCGGCCGGCCCCCCGGACGGTGGGCGGCCGGTGGCGCACGAGCCGAGCCGTTCGACTACTCCGCCGGGGTCTCGGCGACGGCGAAGACGGACTGCCCGAACGGTACCCGGATCCGCCCCTCCACCCGGCGTAGCACCGGCACGCACCACCGGTCGTAGATCTTCAGCGGCAGGCCCTCCCGCGGCTCCCCGTTCAGCGCCTTGACCAGCAGCATCCAGCCGAGCAGCCCGATCGAGTTGACGTACGTCACCTTGACCGGCCGCAGCCCGGCCCGGCGCAGGGTCGCGGTCATGGTGGGAACCCGGTATCGCCGGAAGTGACCGATCTTCCGGTCGAAGTTGCTCATCGCCTGCTCGAAGGCCGGCACGATCAGGACGATGCGTCCGCCCGGCCGGACAAGCCGGGCGAAGTCACGCAGGGCCGCCACGTCGTCCTCGATGTGCTCCAGGACGTTGAGTGCGATGACGGCGGAGTGGTCCGCGCTCTCCCGGATCGGTACGGTGAGTTCCCGGACCCGCACCGTGGGATGTCCGTCGAACCGCTCCCGCAACCGCACCAGCCGCCCCGGGTCCGCCTCGGAGGCGGTCATCTTGCGGCCGTCGGCCGCCCAGATCGCGGCAGCCTCACCGAGGCCGGAACCGATCTCGAGGGGGTCGTCGCCGAGCCACGGCTCCGACAGCGCGAGAAGCCACCGGTTGTGGTTGACCGCGGACCGGAGGTCTTCGAGTACCGCCGACTGCAGGACCGTCGCCTCCGCCAGCGTCGCGGGTGCCCGCAGTTCGCCCGCGACGCTCACCTGACGGAACCGGCAGCGGGCCCGGTCACGACCACCGGGGCGATTGTTCCCTCCTGGAAGCTGACGAAGCGATTGGGCGGCACGGTCGACTCCTCGTCCTCACGCAGCAAGGAGGGACAGGATATCCACGTCCGGCGCATTCGACCACCCGAGGCCGGCCGGCCGCCGGTTACCGTCCCGGCCGACGGCCCGGACGTGGCCGGGCACAGCCTGACGTGCCGGGCTCAGACCCGGGGGTCGACCCTGGTCAAGCTGTCGCTCCGCGGCCGGACATCCCGGGCGGTCGCCGTGCTCGCCTCGACGAACTCCTCCCGGGGATCGTGCAACTGGCCCAGTGCGACCACCTCACGACGGAGGACGAAGGCCAGGGTCCAGTCCACGACCACCCGCACCTTGCGGTTCAGCGACGGGATCCGGCTCATGTGGTACGTCCGGTGCATGAACCAGGCCAGCAACCCCGTGAGCTTGATTCCGTAGACCTGGGCGACACCCTTGTGCAGGCCGAGACTTGCCACACTTCCGGCGTGCTTGTGCTTGTACTCGACCGGCTGCCGCCCCCGGATCACCGCCCGGATGTTGTCCGCCATCCGGACCGCCTGCCGCACCGCGTGCTGGGCACTCGGCGAGCAGTACGTTCCGGGCGGGCCGGTCAGGTCCGGCACCGCCGCGCAGTCACCGGCGCTCCACGCCCCGTCGACGACCCGGTCGCCGTCGACCACCTGGAGGGTGGGCAGGCAGGTGACCCGGCCCCGGTCGTCCCGGGGCAGGTCGGTCTGGGCCAACATCGGCGACGCCCTCACCCCGGCGGTCCAGACGATGGTGTCGGCCCGGAAGCTGTCCCCGTCGGAGAGCCGGACCAGACCGTCCACACAGGACTCCAGCCGGGTTTCCAGCCGGATGTCCATCTTCCGCTTCAGCAACTGCGCGACCGTGTACGCGCCCATGTCCCGGTCGACCTCGGGCAGCACCCGCAGGGTCGCCTCGACGAGTACCCAGCGCATGTCGTCGGGCTTCAGCTCCGGGTAGTACTTCATGGCGTCCCGGGCCATGTCCTCCATCTCGGCCAACGCCTCGATGCCGGCGTAGCCGCCGCCGACGAAGACGAAGGTCAGCGCAGAGCGCCGGACGTCCGGGTCGGTGGTGGCCGCCGCCACGTCCAACCGGTCCAGCACGTGGTTACGCAGGTAGATCGCCTCACCGATGGTCTTGAAACCGATGCCCTGCTCGGCCAGCCCGGGAATGGGCAGGGTACGGGAGACCGAGCCGGGCGCCACCACGATGTGGTCGTACTCGATCTCCCTGGCCGGGCCGATGATCGGCTGCACCAGGGCGGTCTTCCGGTCGTGCTCGATCCGGGTGACGGTGCCGGAGACGACGGTGCAGCGACGCAGTTCGCGCCGGAGCGGCACCACGGCGTGTCGGGGGGAGATGTTGCCGGCCGCCGCCTCGGGCAGGAAGGGTTGGTACGTCATGTGGGGCTGAGGGTCGACGACGATGACCTCGGCCTCCCAGGACCGGAGCTTCTTCGACAGGCGCAGGGCCGCGTACAGGCCGACGTGACCGGCGCCCACCACAAGGATCCGCTGCGGATTCACGCCTCTATCCTTCCTCGGCCCGGCTCCGGATGCTGGCCAGATGCCCCTTCTGTGACTGACGACGCCAGGTGACCCCGGTTACCCCAGTTTGCGCCGCTCGTGCCGCCGGGGCTGGCCGAACGCCGGGAAACCGGCCGCCACCCACGGCGGACGCACCGGGAGACCGGCCGCCACCCACGGCGGACGCGCCGGGAAAACTGCCGCTACCTCCGGCGAAACAGCCAGCCGAGCAGCGCGGCGGCACAGACGGCCAGGGCGAGCCCGCCGAGCAGCGCGACGACGAAACTCTGCTCGCCGAACCGGCCGTCCATCGCCAGCAGCGGCATCGAGAGCACCGCCGAGGCGAGCGCGACCCCGAGCGCCCTGGCCACCCAGCGGGCCAGCACCTCGGGGGCGACCACCGCGTCGTACGACAGCAGGGCGGCGAGCGCCGCGAGGGTGTGGGTGAGGTAGAGGAAGGTGGCCAGGGCGAGCAGCCGCCACAGCTCCACCCGCTGGTCGTACCAGCCGGTGGCCGCCACCCAGGCGCCGACCGCGGCCAGCAGCACCAGGGTGGGCCAGTTCCGCCGGGGCGCCACCGCGGGCGCCAGCGCCGCCACCGCCAGCAGGCCGAGCAGCCGGGGATCGGACGGCCGGGACGGGTACGCCAGCAGCAGCGTCAGCAGCGCGCAGCCGAAGACACCGACCCGGACCAGCAGCGGCACCAGGGTGATCCGGGCGATCGCGGCGTAGAGCTCCCTGACCCGGCTCACCACGGCGGCTCTCCGTTCGACATGCCGGCCCTCACCGCAGCGCCGGCCGGGGTGCGGAGGCGAGCCGGGCGACGTCCCGGAGCACCAGGTCGAGGCTGCCGGCACCGGCCCAGGTCACCACCGGCACCCCGTGCTCGCGGAGCTGCCCGATCGTGATGTCCCGATCCAACCGCCAGAGCCGGTGCGCCACCTCGGTCCACTGCCCCCGCTTCGGCGGCGCGGCCGCCTGCGGCAGGGTGTCCACCGCCACCACGAACCGGCCGGACCGGGCCAGCCGGGCCAGCATCGCCGCCGACCGGGGGTCCACCAGCGGGGTGAGCACCACCACCAGGGCGTTGGAGGAGAGCAGTTGCGGGCCGAAGACCTGGTCGTACGGCTCGTGCGGGGACTGTTCGACCCGGACGTCGAGCAACCACTCCAGCAGCGTCAGGTACTGCCGCCGGCCGGTCGCCGGACGGAGTCGACGGGCCGACGGGCCGTACTCCAGCAGCGAGACCCGGTCGCCACGGTGCAGGTAGTGCTCGGCGATCGCGGCGGCGGCCCGGACGCAGGTGTCCAGCACCGAGGCGCTGCCCCGGATCCCGCCGGACCGGCCGGCCTCGGCCAGCACGTCGAGCAGCAGCACCACCTCGGCGTCCCGGTCGGAGAGCATCGCCGCCACGTGCAGTTGCCGGGCCCGCAGCGAGACCCGCCAGTCGATCCGGCGCAGCCGGTCACCCGGCCCGAAGATGCGTACCCCGGCCAGCTCACCGCCCTCGCCCGGGCGCCGGGACCGGTGCCCGCCGACCAGGCCGGCGGCCCGGGGCATCGCCTCGTCCGCGTCGAACGGCTCGGTGACCGGATAGACCGGCACCGGGCGGGCCTCGCTGGGCACCGTCTGGCTGGCCAGCAGTCCGTCGCAGGCGATCGCCCGCACCGCCGCCGGCCCGAGCGAGTGCCGGCCCCAACGCAGCGTCGCGCCCCGCAGCTCCAGGTCGGCGACGGTGCCGGCCGGCACGGTGAAGCCGTAGGGGCGGTCGGTGGCGTCCCGCCGGCCGGGCCGGGGCGGGGCGTCGGAGGCGTCCTCGGAATCCTCCGGGCCGGCCCCGTCGGGCGCGAACCGGACCTCGTCGATCCGCAGCCAGGACGAGACCACGGTACGGACCAGCACCAGGTCGTAGCCGACGTCGTCGGGGTTGCCGACGCTGATCCCGCCGACCAGCGCGCCCCCCTCCACCAGGTTGGTGTCGTCGGCCTCGATCCCGATCTCCGGCGGCAGCACCGGGCGGCGGCGCAGCGCGTAGGCGGTGCCGAGCGCGAACGGTGCGGCCAACACCACCAAGTCGATCCGGCCGAGCAGCGCGCCGGCCACCAGGAAGAGCCCGGTGAGCAGCACCGCCCGGCCGAGTGCCCGGGTCGGGACCCAGTCCGCCGGGGCCTCCCCGGACGACGGCGCCGTGGCCGGGGCGGCCGCCCGCTGCCCGGGCACGGCGGGTCGCAGGGTCGGTCCGGAGGAACTCACGGCTAGCGCGCCCCGGCCGCGTAGCTGGGCAGCGCACCGCTGGCCGGTGCGGGCGTGGTTTCCAGCACCTCGTTGACCACGAATGACGGATCGACCCGGCGCAGCCACATCTCCGGCCGCAGTGTGATCCGGTGCGCCAGCACCGGCACCGCCACCGCCTTGACGTCCTCCGGGATCACGTAGTCGCGGCCGGCGAACGCGGCGATCGCCCGGGCCAGCAGCAGCAGCGCGAGCGAGCCGCGCGGCGAGGCGCCGACGAGTACCGAGGCGTGCTCCCGGGTCGCGGCGGTCAGCGAGACGATGTATCGGCCGATCGAGTCCTCCACCACCACGTTCTCCAGGGCCGCCTGCATCGCCCGGAGCACCTCGGCGTTCACCACCGGTTTCAGCTCCGCCTCCTCCTGGCGGCGGGCCATCCGGCGGCGGAGTACGTCCCACTCCTCCTCGTGGCCCGGATAGCCGAACGAGACCCGGAGCAGGAACCGGTCGAGCTGCGCCTCCGGCAGCGGATAGGTGCCCTCGTACTCGATCGGGTTGGCGGTGGCGATCACGTGGAACGGCGGGTCCAGCCGGTAGGTGACACCCTCCACCGAGACCTGCTTCTCCTGCATCGCCTCCAGCAGCGCCGCCTGGGTCTTCGGCGGCGTACGGTTGATCTCGTCCGCGAGCAGCAGGTTGGTGAAGACGGGCCCGGCCCGGAAGCTGAAGTCGGCGGTCCGCTGGTCGTACAGGAACGAACCGGTGACGTCGGCGGGGAGCAGGTCGGGGGTGAACTGCAACCGCCGGAAGTCGAGCCCGAGCGCCTGGGCGAAGGAGCGGGCGGTCAGCGTCTTGCCGAGCCCCGGCAGGTCCTCCAGCAGTACGTGCCCGCCGGCCAGGATCCCGGCGAGCACCAGTTCCAGGGCGTCGCGCTTGCCCACCACCACCGTGCCGACCTGGTCCAGTACGGCCTGTGCCAGCCGACCGACGTCGAGGGTGCTGACCTGGTCCGCTTCTTTCATTGCTTCTCCAATTGGGCGACGATCGCCGCGAGGTCGCGCGGCGACGGGGTGCGCTTGGGAGGCGTGTCGAGAAAGTTCCACAGTGGCTCGCCGAGCAGCGCACGGGCCCGGTCCGGGTCGCTGGCCCGGGTGACGCCGTGCCGCTGCCGGAGCAGTTCGTCGACGAGTTCGCCCAGCACCGGCAGCACCGCCCGGGCGAACCGCTCCGGCTGCCCCTGCGACCAGGTGAGCTTGGCTTCCCAACGATGCACCGAGCTGCCCAGGGCGTCCCGGACGCTCCAGTCGTAGCTGCCGTCCTCCTCGCCCCGGTCGGCGGGGCGACGCAGCCGCACCGGGACCGGTGGTGGCGGGGCGAGGGCCCGGGCGAGCCGGCGCAGCAGCAGCACGGCGAGGAAGCCGGCGAAGACGGCGACGGCGGAGAGACCGACCCCGGCCATGCGCAGCCCGAGGACGACCGCCGCGGCGAGCCCGGCCGCGGCCAGTACGAGCCGCAGCCAGCCGCCTATGCCGGCGCGCGGGCGGGCGGTCGTCGGCCGCTGCTGCTCCTCCTCGTCCTGGAGCAGGTCGAAGATGCTGGTGCTGGAGCCGCTCACCGCTGCCCGCCCTCGGCCGTCGCCCGCTCGCCGTCCCCGCCCAGCCGGTCGCCTCCGGAGGTGAGTTCGGTACGCAGCCGGCGCAGCGCGGTCAGGGCCTGGGTCCGCATCCGCTCGTCGACGGTGTGCGTGGCGTACCGGGCCTCGCGGTAGACGTCGGCGAACGCGGCCAGCACGTCGGCGCTGACCGGCCGGCCGGCGCCGAGCAGCCGGGTCACCAGGTCGGTCGGGGTGTCCCCGGGCCGCCGTTGCACCCCGGCCACGGCGGCGGCCTGCTCCAGCCGTACCCAGCAGGCGATCACCGCCCGCCGCGGGTCGGCGTCGCTGTCGGAGAGGTCGACCAGGCCGGCGTCGAGCGCCGCGACCACCTCCTCCGCGGTCTGCTCGGCGCTGCGGAGCTTGCGGGCGCCGGGGCGGGCCAGCCCTCGGCGGCGGCGCAGCAGGTCCCGGGCCAGCGCCCAGACCAGCGCGGCCAGCACCGCCACCACCACGGCGCCGCAGAGCAGGGTGCCGAGATACGGCACCCAGTGCGGAAGGTAGTCGCCGGGCTGGCCGGGTGCGGCGCTGCGGGCCGGCTGCTCCGCGCCGGTGGGCGGGAGCGGCTGTTCGAACGTCGGCACGATGTCGGCCGGCGGTTGGACCCGGGTGAATCCGATCGACGAGTGCGCGGCGGCGAGCGCGGCCAGCGCCAGCAGCCCGGCGACCGCCGCCAGCGGCCACAGCGTCCGGAGCAGACCAGCGGTGAGGCCGGGCCGGGGCGGGTGCGGTGCCGGGCGGGCACGACCGGAGTGCCCGTCGGTCATCGCACCGCCTCCCTGAGCCGTCTAGCCGTCCTCGTCCAGCCCGGCCAGGCGCCGCGCCCGGGTGAACACCTCGTCCAGCATCGTCGGTGTGAGCCGCCCGGTAAAGGTGTTCTGCTGGCTGACGTGGTAACAGCCGAGCACCTGTGGAACGGCCTCGCCTCCGGACCAGTGTGCCCCATGCCCGAACGTCGGTCGCGGGGTGGGCGGTCGCACGCCGTACACCTGGCGGAGCACCGGCCACCACGCCGCCCAGGCGAACGCGCCGAGCGTGACCACGACGCGCAGGCTGGGTTTGATCAGGTCGAACTCCCGGTGCAGCCAGGGTGCGCAGGTGTCCCGCTCCGCCGGGGTGGGCTTGTTGTCCGGCGGTGCGCAGCGGACCGCGGCGGCGATCCGGGTGTGTCGCAGCGCGAGGCCGTCGTCGGCGGCGACGCTGGTCGGCTGGTTGGCCAGACCGGCCCGGTGCAGCGCGGCGAAGAGCACGTCGCCGGAGCGGTCACCGGTGAAGATCCGCCCGGTCCGGTTGCCGCCGTGCGCGGCGGGCGCCAGCCCGAGGATGGCGATCCGGGCGTCCGGGACGCCGAAGCCGGGGACCGGGCGACCCCAGTACTCCTGGTGCCGGAAGGCGGCCCGGCGGACGGCGGCGACCTCCTCCCGCCAGGCGACCAGCCGGGGACAGGCGAAGCAGTCGGCGACGGCGCCGTCCAGCTCGGCCAGGTCGCCCGCCCGAGGTGCGCGGGCGACCACGTCGCCGGGGGTACGCGACCGCAGGCTGGCCCGGTCGGGTCGGCGCGGTTCAGCCAAGTCGGGTCCGGAAGAGTTCGAGGGTACGGGCCCAGGCGCTGGACGCTGCCTGCTGGTCGAAGACCTCGGGCCGGTCGTCGTTGAAGAACGCGTGCCGGGTGCCGGGGTAGTCGTGGGCGGTGCATTCGCCACCGGCGGCCTCGATCGCCCGCCGGGCCGCCTTGACCCCGTCGGCGGCCGAGGTGCCGTCCTCCTCCGAGCAGTGGATCACGGCGGCCTTGCCGGTGTAGTTGGACCACTCCGGGCGCATCCGCTCCCAGGGCAGCACCGGGTAGAAGCCCACGGTCGCGACGATCCGGTCGGAGAGCGTCGCCGACCAGAGCGCGAGGCTGCCACCGGCGCAGAAGCCGACGGCACCGACCTTGTCCCCACCGGCCTCGGGCCGCTCTGCCAGGTAGTCGGCGGCGCCGGCGATGTCCCGGGCCGCCTGGTCCATGGCCAGCCCCATCAACAGCTTGCCGGCCTGGTCGGGCTCGGTGGTGGAGGCGCCGTGGTAAAGGTCGGGGGCGAGCGCCACGAAGCCGGCCTCGGCGAACCGGTCGGCGACGGATGTGATGTGCGGCACCAGTCCCCACCACTCCTGGATGACGATGACGGCCGGACCGGTCGCGCCGCCCGCCGGCAGCGCCAGGTAGCCCTCGCTGGTCCCCCCGTTACTCCGGTAACTCACCATCTCGCCCATCGGTGGCCCTCCTGTCGGTCAGTCATCGTTGGCTGGTCGCACAGTTTTACCCACCCAAAGTCCGGAGCTCCGGGTATTGCATTACGGGTGTTCGGGTAGCCTGCCACGCCCGGCACAGGGGACGGAAGCCAACAGCGACGTGGCGTACACCTCCTGTTGCACAGGTGTACGCCACGTCGTCGACCGCCTCCCGGGGGAGCGGGTTCGCGGCCTGGTCGGTCTTCGCGGCCTAGTCGGTCTCCGCGGTCTAGTCGGTCGGAGTGGGCGTCGGCGACTGCCCGCCGCTCGGGGTGACCGACGGCGCGGCGCCGCCGGGGGTGGCCGACGGCTCCGCCGAAGCGGTCGGCTCTGCAGCCGTCGGCTCTGCAGCGGGCGGCTCCGGAGCGGGCGGCTCCGGAGCGGGCGAGGGGGTCGGTCCGAACCGGAACGGTGCGCCCTGCGGGCAGTACGGGTACGGCTGCCGGATCGGGTCAACGTAGTCCGGGCCGGGCACGATCCGTTCCCGCGCCTCCGCACACCACGGGTGGCCCAGCCGGATCGGCTCACCGTTCTGGTCGAAGAGGCGTACCCCCTCCAGCAGCCGGCCCTGGCTGTCGTAGACGTAGACGTCCTGCACCCCGGAGTACTGGTCGGTGTAGACGTGCTCGTAGGGCATCGTGTTGCCGCCACTGCCGACCCGGCTGTCAAGCTCGGCGAAGCCGGCCAGACCGAAGAGGACCAGCAGGACCGCGCCCAGGTTGAGGACCAACCTCGGGCGCGGACCCATCCGGTCGGTACGCCGACCGAGCCAGACCGAGGCGGTGATGGTCGCGGCGAGCAGCAGCAGCGCGGCCAGGCTGCTGCCGCCGAGCCGGGGCAGCAGTCCGAACGAGGTTCCGGTCAGCAGCACGGTGATCAGCATCGCGGCGAGGTAGCCGCGCAGGATCCACCAGGCGGGGCGGAGCAGCCGGAGGAAGTCGCTGAGCCGGGCATAGCCGAGGACCGGGCCGAGCCGGGTGTCGGCGGCACGGATCCGCTCCCGGCCCCTGCGGACCGCCGCGCCGATCCGCTGGTCCAGGTTGGCGGCGCTGGCCGGCGGGCGGACCCCGGCGGCGGTACGCAGCTCCATCGCGTACGCCTCGGGCGGGCCGAGCCGCTCGTAGAGTGACCCCTCCGCCTCGGCGGCCACCTCGGTCAGGTGCTCGGGCAGGTCTTCGAGCAGCTCGTTGCGGACCGGCGGCGGCAGGTCGGCCAGCGCCTCGCGGACCTGCCCGACGTACCGGGCGATCTCCTGCTCGGTGCCGGTCATGCCGCCATCCCCTCGTCGTCGAGCAGCGTGTCCATCGTGGTGGCGAAGGAACGCCAGACCTTACCGGAGCGGCGGAGCTGGTCCCGCCCCGCCGGGTTGAGCGCGTAGTACTTGCGGTGCGGGCCCGATTCGCTGGGCACCACGTAGGTGGTGAGCAGGCCGGCCTGGAAGAGCCGGCGCAACGTGCCGTAGACCGAGGCGTCGCCGATCTCCTCGAGCCCTGCGGTGCGAAGCCGGCGCATGATGTCGTAGCCGTAGCCGTCCTCGTCCTTCAGCACGGCCAGGACCGCGAGATCCAGCACGCCTTTGAGCAACTGGGTCGTGTCCACGCGGCGATACTACTGTCCAATGCGCAGTACCGTCAACGCGGCAGTAGCGTGGCGGTGGCGCGGCCCGCCGGCGCGGGGCGACGCACCGGGCGCCAGGTGGCGACCAGGGCTGCGGCAAGCAGCAGTTCGGCGATGTCGCCGCCGTAGTACATGATCTCCGCGCCGGTCCGCACCTCGGCGACGGGGGCGGCGATGTGGACCCAGTAGCCGCCGTAGATCAGTTGCGAGACGACGGCGTGCAGGGCGATTCCGCACCCCAGGTAGACCAGACGGGTACGGACGCCGGGCCGGGCGGGTGCGGGATCGGGCCCCGCGACGACATGGGCGAACAGGCAGCCGGCGAGCAGGAAGTGCAGATGCAGCAGCCGGTGCCCGGCCGGATGACTCGCCGTGGCGTTGTACAGCGGGGTGAAGTACAGCGGCACGAGACTGCCGGTGGAGAGCAGCCAGGCGATCGCCGGATGGCTCAACACCCGGGCCGGACGGCTGTGCAGGACGGCGGTCAGCCGCCTGCCGTGGCTCGCGGGCAGCGTACGCAGCAGCAGGGTGACCGGGGCACCGAGCACCAGGGCGAGCGGGGCGTACATGCCGACCAGCAGGTGCGCGACCATGTGACCACGGAAGTCGGTGTGCGCGAGCGAGGCGATCGGCGGCAGCAGCCCGGCCGCCAGCAGGAGCAGCCCGGCGCCGAAGCTGAGAGTGCGCCACCGGCTCCAGCCCCGTGCCGGGTGCGCCGCCGTGCCCGGTGGGCCAGGTAGAGGTACAGGCCGGCACAGAGCAGCAGGGCGACGGCCGGCAGCACCACCCCGAGCGCACCGCTGCCCGCCCCATGCTCCGGCATGTGGTGGGTGTCATGGTCCATCAGGCGTTCCGGTCCGCCCGCCGGTCGCCGGGTACCGCGGGCTCGAAGGAACGTCCGCCGCGCTGGAGCAGCCATCCGCCGGCGACGAGCAGCGCGCCGAGGACGAGGAAGGCGATGTCCCACCAGAGCTGGTCCGGGCCGGGATAGACGTGGTGGATGCCGAGGATGTGGTGGTCGAGGATGCCTTCGACGAGGTTGAACAGGCCCCAGCCGACCAGGATCCAGCCCCACAGGACGCGGGAGGTCCAGACCCGGCGGCGCTCACGCGTGACCCGGGAGTAGAGGATGGCCAGCCCGATCAGCACCGCCAGCCAGCACACGGCGTGGAAGATCCCGTCCCACACCGTGTTCATCTCCAGCCCGGGCACGGTCTTCGGGTCGTAGTACCGCACCCCGATGTTGTCGGTGTCGGTGCTGCTGAGCAGGTGGTGCCATTGCAGGATCTGGTGCAGCAGGATGCCGTCGACGAATCCGCCGAGCCCCACCCCGAGCACGATCCCCGGCAACCTGAGGCTGGCCGGCGCGGCACCGGCCCGTACGTCGTCCGCGGTGGTCGTCATCGATCCTCTCCTCCACTTTCCCCGCCCGGGTACCCGGACAAGGCGGAAGTAACCCTGTGGAAGACGCTGTTTCCCCCCGTTCAGGGGGTGCGCGGACGACGAAGCCCTCCCGCCGGTTCCGGCGGAAGGGCTTCGCGGTGCTCGGAGCGGTGCTCCGGGGTGCGGGTCAGTGCATGGCGACCGGGACGGGCATCTCGGCCTGCTCCGGCGAGGTGGGCTCGATCCGCTTGCGCGGCAGCAGCAGCGCCGGGATGACACAGAGGACGATCAACACCAGTGCGATGACGTACGTCTGGCCGAAGGCGTCGGCCAGCGACGCCTGCCCCTGGGCGAGCACCTCCGGCGGCACCGCCTCGTGCGGCACCTGCCCCTGGGTGACCGCGCTGTACGCGGTGGCCGCCTGGCTCTCCAGCACCCGGTTGGTGAGGATCACGGACATCACGGCGGTGCCGATCGATCCGGCGGTCTGCTGGACGATGTTCATCATCGTGGAGCCCCGGGCGACCTGCTGGTGGGTGAGGCTGGCCATCGCCGCCGACATCATCGGCATCATGGTCATGCCCATCCCCATGCCCATCACGAACAGACCCCCGAGGAGCAGCCAGTAGGAGCTGTCGGCGGTGATCTGGGTGAACGGGGAGAGCCCGAGCGCGATCAGCACGATACCGCCGAGCACCAGCTTGCCCGGGCCGATCCGGTCGGTCAGCCGGCCGGCGATCGGCATGGTGAGCATCGCGCCGATGCCCTGCGGGGCCAGCAGCAGGCCGGCGTTGAGGGTGTCCTCGCCGCGTACCTGGAGGAAGTAGCTGGGCAGCAGCAGCATCGCACCCATGAACGCCACCGTGAACAGGGTCATCGTGACGACCGAGATGGTGAGGTTGCGGTTCTTGAACAGCCCGAGGTCGATCAGCGGGTGGTGCTTGCGCAGCGCGTGGAGGACGAACGCGAGGATCAGGACCAGGCCGATAATCGCCGGGACCAGCACCTTGGCGGCGGCCACGGTGCCGGCCTCCGGGATGGAGGAGACCCCGTAGAGGAACAGCGCGAGACCCGGCGAGAGCAGCAGCATGCCGAGGAAGTCGAACGACTCGGAGGGCTGCGGCTCGTCCTTGGGCAGCACCCGCAGCGCGAAGAGGAAGGCGACGATGCCGACCGGCACGTTGATCAGGAAGATCCAGTGCCAGGAGGCCGCGTCGATCAGCCAGCCGCCGAGGATCGGGCCGCCGATCGGACCGAGCAGCATCGGTACGCCGAGCACGGCCATCACCCGGCCGATCCGCTGCGGGCCGGCGGCCCGGGTCATGATCGTCATACCGAGCGGCATCAGCATGCCGCCGCCGAGACCCTGTAGAGCCCGGAAGAGGATCAGCGGCCCGATGTCCCAGGCCACGCTGCACAGTGCCGAACCACCGAGGAACAGCACCAGGGACATCAGGTAGAGGCGCTTGGTGCCGAACCGGTCGGCGGCCCAGCCGGTGATCGGGATCACGGTGGCCAGGGCCAGGGTGTACGCCGTCATCGTCCAGGCGACGGTGGCGTAGCTGGCGTCGAACTCGCGCTGGAAGGTGGGGAGCGCGACGCTGACGACGGTGACGTCGAGGATGGACATGATGGCGCCGAGCACCACCACCCCGGCGACCTTCAGGACGCCGGGATCGAGCTTGTCGCTCCCGGCGTCAGGTTGGACGGCCACGGACATGCGGCCAGCTCCTTTCCCCCGTAGACATAAAGTTCGGCCGACACTAACAGTTCGCCCACAGCGAAGTATTCTGGGGCCGGTACTTCCCTGATAGCCTCCGCTCACCGTGGAGGCGCGACCGCGTTGCGGCCGACCGGTGCTGCCGTCTCGTTGCTCTGGAGGAACCGATGGGTGCCCGGGACGATCTCATCGCCCAGATCATGGGCACGCAACGAGAAATGCAGCACCTGTTCGCCAACGACCCGGCGAACCCGCTGTTCACGCTGCACCTGACGTTGCCGCAGCTCAAGGCGCTGCTGGTGCTCTCGGCACACGGCAGCATCGCCGGCCAGGAACTCAGCACGGCGCTGGGCGTGAGTCTGGCCACCATGACCGGGATGGTGGACCGGCTGGTCGGGCAGGGCCTGGTCACCCGCCGCGAAGACCCGCACGACCGCCGGGTACGCCGAATCGCGCTGAGCGGGCAGGGCCGCGACCTGGTCGACCGGTTCGTCACGGCCGGTGCCGAGAAGATGCGCCGGGTCCTCGACCGGCTCACCGACGACGAGCTGCGCACCGTCGCACAGTGCGGCGAACTGTTGGTCAACGCCATCGCCAAGGACCCCGTCGGCAAGGACCCCGGGTCGCCCGGGGGCGGCTGCGTCGCGTTCCGGGTCGGTTAGGCATCACGGCCCTGCCAGGTCGTCACACAGACCTCGTTGCCCTCGACGTCGGCGAGGACCCAGAAAGCGGGAGCCGAGGCCGCGGAGACGAGCCGACCGCCGGCGGCCAGCGCGGCCTCGATCCGCCGGGCCGCCTCGTCGTGCGGGACGCAGACATCCAGGTGGATGCGATTGCGCTGCGGTCGCGGCTGATCCATCTGCTGGAACCAGACCGCCGGGCCCTGCCCGACCGGATCGACGACCGCATCCTCCGGGCCACCGGCACCGGCCTCGTCGGTGTAGCCCAGCACCGCTTTCCAGAACGGCCGCACCGCCGTGATGTCCAGCGCGTCGATCGCGATCTCCAGAAGCTGGACGGATCGCACCGCACCGCTGGCGATCCCGGGCTCCGTCCGCAGCCCGACCTCGCGAACGGCGGCGGAGACCCGACCCGCGAGGTCGACGTCGCGAGCGGTCACCGCCTCCCGGGCCCGCGACTGCAGACCGAGGACGACCCGCTCGGGCCGGATGTCAACGCGCAGGTGCCCGTCGGCGTCGCTGCCGCACACCGCGATCACCCGCGCGGCCACCTCGGCCGCCTGGGCCAGCGACCCGACCACGACCGACGTCTGCAACGTGCCCAGCAGGAACCGCCACCCCCGGTCACCGACCGCGTCCGATGCCTGCTGTCGAGTCAAGATCCGGTCCATGCCCACATGCTCGCAGCCACCACCGACAATCCCGCACGGCGCCGGCCGGGCGGTCACGTTCCGTACTCCTGCCGGAACTCCTGTCGGAAACGTTCCGTACTCCTACCGGAAACGTTCGGTACTCCTGCTGGAAAATGGTCTCACTGCCGGAGCATGGCCGCACCGTTCGACAGGCAATGCTCCGCCTGATCCCGGTCGGGACCCGGCCGAGGTGGCGGCTCGAACAGCCGCCGGCCCCGAGTGGCCATCGGAGGTAGCCGTCG
The DNA here is from genome assembly GCF_040120695.1 of Plantactinospora sp. B6F1. Classification (NCBI taxonomy): domain Bacteria; kingdom Bacillati; phylum Actinomycetota; class Actinomycetes; order Micromonosporales; family Micromonosporaceae; genus Plantactinospora; species Plantactinospora sp. B6F1. The sequence goes on from NZ_JBEEAC010000048.1 coordinate 28,437, forward strand.
GCAGTCCCGCGCCGCGGGATCCCCCACGGACGTCGGATCACCCTCGATACTGATCGGATGCCGCATCGCACGCCCGACATCGACGTACCGGATCTCACCGGCAGGCTCGCGGTGGTGACCGGGGCGAACAGTGGGATCGGGTTCGGCGTCACCCACCGGCTCGCCCGGGCCGGCGCCGAGGTGGTCCTCGCGGTACGCGACCAGGCCAAGGGCGACCGGGCCATCGCCGAGATCCGCACCGACGTGCCGGAGGCGACGCTGCGGCTACAGCATCTCGACCTGACCTCGCTGGCCAGCGTGGCGGCGCTCGGCGCGGAGCTGACCGGGCAGGGGCGGCCGGTCGACATCCTGGTCAACAACGCCGGGATCATGGCGCCGCGCCGCCGGGCGCTCACCGAGGACGGGTACGAACTCCAGTTCGCCACCAACTATCTCGGACACTTCGCCCTGACCGGTCACCTGCTCCCGCTGCTGCGTGCCGCCGGTGCCGCCCGGGTGGTGTCGATCAGCAGCCTGATGAGTCGGATCGGGCGGTTCGACTTCGACAATCTCCAGGGTGAGCGCCACTACCAGCCGGTGCGCGCGTACGGGCTCTCCAAGCTCGCCATGCTGGTCTTCGCCCGGGAGCTCCAACGACGCACCGACGCCGCCGGGTGGGGCATCCTCAGCAACGCGGCGCATCCGGGCGCCACCATCACCAACCTTCAGGTGACCGGGCCGACCCACGGTGGGCGCTCGCTGCGACTCAACCGGGTCCGGAACCGGCTGCTCTACCTGGCACCCCTGGTGTGGCAGGAGATCCCGGCCGGCGCCCTGCCCGCGGTCTATGCCGCGACCAGCCCGGCCGCCGAGGGTGCCGGATACTACGGCCCGGACGGCTTCGCGGAACTACGCGGCGGCCCCGCCCTCGCCAGGCTCCCCGCCAGCGCCCTGGACGACGCGGCTGCCGCCCACCTCTGGACGCTGTCGGAACAACTCACCGGCGTGCACTACCCCAACCCCTGATGACGGGCACTATTTCCGGGAAAGAGTGCCTTCCGACGGCTTGGAAACCACTCTTTCCCGGAAGTTGTGTCGACCTTGCGGTCAGCGGGTGGGACTGCGGCGGCGGAGCGCGGCGCGCAGCTCGGTGACGATGCCGTCGAAGTCGTCGCGCAGGCGCTGGGCGGTGACGTGCAGGACCAGCCAGTCGCTGCCGAGGAGGCGGTTGAGTCGCTGCCGGTCGCGGTGGAACTGTGCCGAGTCGTTGTGCCAGAGTCCGTCGTACTCGACCGCGACCCTGACGTCCGGCCAGGCCAGGTCGACCCGGGCCACGAACCCTCGCCGGTCCTGGACGACGTACTGGGTCTCCGGCCGGGGTACTCCGGCGAGAACCAGCCGGACCCGGAGCCGGGACTCCTGCGGGGACTCGCTACCGGGATCGGCCAGGTCGACGACGCGGAGCATGAGTCGCCACCCTCGGTCGCCGGTGCGGCGCAGGGCATGGTCCCGCAGTTCCGGGGTGGTGACGATCCGGCGGGCGAGAAACTGGTCGACCAGCGCGACGGCCTCGACGAGATCGATCCAGCGGGCCAGGTCCCAGCAGGTGCGCTTCGGGGTCGTCACCGGAATCCCCTGTCTGGCGAGGACGTCGTCGGGCGCCAGGTCCACGGTGTGCACCCGGAGCCCGGCCATCGGACCGAACCGGATACCGGACGGCACCACCACCTCGACCGGCGTGTCCTGCTCGGTGAGGTTCGTGACGCCGTACAGCACGGCCATGGGCGACGGCCTGCGAGCCACGAAAGATGCGCCCGCGCAGTTGCGGCGGGCGTCGAGCCGCTCTGGACATCCCGACAGGCTGACCAATCCCACCCGCCCCCGCTGCCCCCACCCAACCCCCTGTGCACAACCCCCTCCCCTGTGGACAAGCGAAGATCGGCCTACTTCTGGGAAGGAGTGGCCTCGCCAGCGGTGCCGGGCACTCTTCCGGGAAATAGCCTCGTTCCGAGGCGTTACAGGGTCTCCACGAGGGAGTATGCGATGCCGTCGAGGATGTCCCGCTCGCTGGCGATCACCGAGGTCATCCCGGCCCGCTCCATGATGATCCTGAGCACCAGGGCACCGGCCCCGATCACGTCGGCCCGGCCCGGGTGCATCACCGGGATGGTCAACCGCTCCGCCGACGACCGGGCCAGCAGGTCGGCGGTCACCTTCACCACGTCGTCGTACGGGACACGGGCGTGGTGGATCCGGTCGGGGCGGTACTCCGGCAGGCCCAGCGCGATCCCGGCGACCGTGGTCACCGAGCCGGCCAGCCCGATCAGGGTGGCCGCGGCCCGACCCGGCACCGCCGCCAGCGCCCGGTCCACCACCTCGGTGATGTCCGCCTCGGCCGCCGCCAACTGCTCCGGCGTCGGCGGATCGTCGTGCAGGTGCCGCTCGGTCATCCGGACGCAGCCGATGTCCACCGACACCGCCGCGTCCACCGCTGCCGAACCGCCACCGGCCGGCCGCCCGCCGACGACGAACTCGGTCGAGCCGCCGCCGATGTCGACCACCAGGTACGGCCCCCGGACGTCGTCGCCGAGTCCGCGTACGGCGCCGGTGAAGGAGAGCCGGGCCTCCTCCTCGCCGGTCACCACCTCCGGCTCGACGCCGAGCGTGTCCACCACCATCGACCGGAACTCGCCCGCGTTGGAGGCGTCCCGGGAGGCGGAGGTGGCGCACATGCGGATCCGGGACACACCCAGTGACTCGATCCGGGTGGAGAACCGGACCAGCGCCTGCCGGGTCCGGTCCAGCGCCTCCGCCGACAGCCGGCCGGTCCGGTCGAGATCCTGGCCGAGCCGGACGATCTCCATCCGCCGGACCACCTCGGCCAGCTCGGCCTCCGGCCCGGCGGACGGGTCCGGCAGGTCGGCCACGAGCAGCCGGATCGAGTTCGTGCCGCAGTCGATCGCAGCCACCCGGTTCGTCACGATCTTCACCCTACGTCGTCCTTCACCCTACGTCGTCGCCAGTCGCGGCGACACGGCGTCCGCGCCGGAATCGTCCGCGCCTGATCGGAGTGGTCAAAGTCTGAGCAGCATCCGGCTGTTGCCGAGGGTGTTCGGCTTGACCCGTTCCAGGCCGAGGAACTCGGCGACACCCTCGTCGTAGGAGCGGAGCAACTGCTCGTAGACCACCTGCGGCACCGGCGCCCCGTCGATCTCGACGAAACCGAAGGCGGCGAAGAACCGGGTCTCGAAGGTGAGTACGAAGACCCGGGTGACGCCCAGTTCCCGGGCGGTGGTCAGCAGCTCCGCCACGATCCGCTGGCCGATCTTGCGCCCCCGGTGTTCCGGGTGCACCGCCACCGTCCGGATCTCGGCGAGGTCCTCCCACATCACGTGCAGGGCACCGCAGCCGATCACCCTTTCGTCCGCCGGATCGACCGCGACCCAGAACTCCTGGACATCCTCGTAGAGCGTGACGGTGGCCTTGCTGAGCAGCCGCCGCTCCGGGCTGTAGGTGTCGATCAGCTCCCGGATCCCGCGAATGTCGGCGGTCCGGGCCCGCCGGATGACCAGCTCGGCCGGGACCGGCGCCGGTTCGCCGCCGGTCATCCGGGCGGCTCCGCCGAGCGGGCCGAGGGCACCGGTTCGACGCACGGGCCGTCGGCCCACCACTGTTCGAGCAGCTCCAGCACCTCGTCGCCGAACGGGTTGACGCCGGGGCCGGCGGCCAGCGCGTGCCCGAGGTGCACGTGCAGGCACTTCACCCGGCCCGGCATGCCGCCGGCCGAGATCCCGTCGATCTCCGGCACGGTGCCGATCGCCTCCCGCCGGGCCAGGTAGTCCCGGTGCGCCGCCAGATAGCGCTCGGCCAGCTCAGGGTCGGTGCCCAGCCGCTCCTGCATCTGACGCATCAGCCCGGCGGACTCCAGCCGGCTGCACCCGGCCACCGCCCGGGGACAGGTCAGGTAGAAGAGGGTGGGGAAGGGCGTGCCGTCGGCGAGCCGTGGGGTGGTCTCCACCACGTCGGGCTGGCCGCACGGGCAGCGGTGCGCGATCGCCCGGGTGCCGCGCGGCGTCCGGCCGAGCTGGGCGGCGACGGCTGCCAGGTCCGCCTCGGTGGCCGGCTCCCGCACGGGTGCCGGCACACCGGCCACCGCCGGCTCCGCGCCGGCACGACCAGCCACCGCCGGCTCCGCGCCGGCACGACCAGCCACCGCCGGCTCCGCGCCGGCACGACCGACCGCACCGGGTACGCCGGCCGGTGGGGAACCGCTCACCGGCCCGCCCTGTCCGGCTCGTTGGCGGCCTGGACGCTGGACCAGAGGGTGTCGTACCACGGCTCGGGGGCCCGTTCGGTCGTCTTCGGGTCGACTCCGGCGTCCCGGGCGGCCCCCCGGTGGTCGGTGAGCACCACCAGCGGCGCCTCTCCGGGCACCACCATGAAGAACCGCTCCCTCGCCTGGATCTTCACGTACTCCGGGTCGTCCCAGAGCGCCGCCTCCTCGGTCAGGTCACCGATGAGTTCCCGCTGCGCCTGCTGGGCCGCCTCGATCCGGGCGATGTCGGACTGCTGGTTGAGGTAGACCCGCACCGGATAGGTGTACGCGAGCGCCAGCGCCACCAGCACCCCGGCGAGGACGGTCGCCCGACCGGTGTAGCGCCGGGGGTGCTGGGCGTACGTCCGCTTCACGGCCCGGGCCGCGACGGTCCGGCGGGCCGCCGCGGGCCGGCTGCCCGAGCGGGAGCCGTCGGCGGCCCGGCCAGTGCCGGAGGACCGGGTCGAGGCGGATCGGCTGGCTCCGGAGGCCCTGGCCTGGCCCTGGCGTGGCTCGACCCGGGACCCCGGATCCCGACCCGAGCCACGGCTGGTCCTGGGCGTACCGGACCGGCCGGCACGATCCGGTCGTCGAGCCGGGCCCTGCCCGCTCGGCGTACGGCGTTGCGTCATCGCCGTCGCACCCCTCCCCCGAAGGCTGACCCGTCAGTTCGAACGGTAGCGCGGGAACGCGCCGGTGCCGGCGTACCGCGCCGCGTCGGCCAGCTCTTCCTCGATCCGGAGCAGCTGGTTGTACTTCGCGACCCGGTCGGAGCGGGCCGGCGCACCGGTCTTGATCTGGCCACAGCCGGTGGCCACCGCCAGGTCGGCGATGGTGGTGTCCTCGGTCTCACCGGAGCGGTGGCTCATCATGCACTTGAAGCCGGCCCGGTGCGCCATGTCGACCGCTTCGAAGGTCTCGGTCAGCGAACCGATCTGGTTCACCTTTACCAGCACGGCGTTCGCGGTCCGCTCCGCGATGCCCCGGGCGATCCGCTGCGGGTTGGTGACGAAGAGGTCGTCGCCGACGATCTGGATCCGGTCGCCGAGCGAGGCGGTCAGCCCGGCCCAGCCGGACCAGTCGTCCTCGGAGAGCGGGTCCTCGATGGAGACGATCGGGTACTCGTCGGCCAGCTTGTGGTAATAGGCGGTCATCTCGTCCGCCGTCTTGGTGCCGCCCTCGAAGGTGTAGACCCCGTCGGAGAAGAACTCGGTGGCGGCCACGTCGAGCGCGAAGACGATGTCGGTGCCGAGCCGGTAGCCGGCCTTCTCGACCGCCTCGGCGATCAGGTCGAGCGCGGTGGAGTTGGTCGGCAGGTCGGGGGCGAAGCCGCCCTCGTCACCGAGGCCGGTGGCCAGGCCCTTCTTCTTCAGCACCGACTTGAGCGCGTGGTAGACCTCGGCGCCCGAGCGCAGCGCCTCGCGGAAGGAGGGCGCGCCGATCGGGGCGATCATGAACTCCTGGACGTCGACGTTGGAGTCGGCGTGCGCGCCACCGTTGAGGATGTTCATCATCGGCACCGGCAGCAGGTGCGCGTGCGGTCCGCCCAGGTAGCGGAAGAGGCTCAGCTCGGCGCTGTTCGCCGCCGCCTTCGCCACCGCCAGCGAGACGCCGAGGATGGCGTTGGCGCCCAGCTCGGACTTGTCGTCGGTGCCGTCGATGTCGAGCATCTTCTGGTCGATCAGCCGCTGCTCGCTGGCCTCGTAGCCGATGAGCTGGTCGACGATCCGGTCCTCGATGTTGGCGACGGCCTTCTCCACGCCCTTGCCGTTGTAGCGGTCGGAGTCGCCGTCGCGCAGCTCGATCGCCTCGAAGGCTCCGGTGGACGCGCCGGACGGCACCGCGGCGCGGGCGACCGTACCGTCGTCCAGCCCGACCTCGACCTCGACGGTCGGGTTGCCGCGCGAGTCGAGAATCTCCCGGGCGACGATTCCCTCGATGGTGGCCACTGTCCTGCTCCTCAAGAATTGAAGTCGATCCATCGATAGTCGATGGATCGACTATCGATGGCGGTCCGTCCCCGTCGCGGCGGTGCGGCGCAGGCTTCCGCAGGGAGCCTATCGGTCGGGCCCGGGGCGCCGGGCGCTGGCTCCGCCCCCGGCGCCGACCGCGAACCACTGCGACATTTACGGATTTCCTTCACAGTACGTGGGAACCGGTTTGCGCGCGCTTGACCCGATCGTGAAGGCTGTGGGCCATGCCGGCTGTGTCGATCTCACTCCGGGTGCTCGCGGGGGCGATCATCTCCGTACTGGCGGTCTCCGGGTGCCAGGCCCTGGACGACGCCGGGCGGGTGATCGGGCGAGCTGACCTGGTCAACGACCTGGCCGCCCGGCTGGATCGGTCCACCGAGTTGACCTACTCGGCCGATTACCAGCTCACGGGCGGCCGGAGCGCCTCGATCTCGCAGTCGCAGGACCCGTTGCGCGCGGCGTACACCTATCCCGGCGGCAAGCTGACGGTCACCACCGACGCCACCACGGCCTGCGACACCAGCACGAAGAAGCCGACGTGCACCCTGACCGCGCCTCCACCGGCGAACGCCAAGCCGTCGATCACGATCTTCACGGACATGAACAAACGCGGTCTGGTCACCCCGCCGGTGGTGATCGGCCTGCTCACCGCCGCCGCGCTCGACCCGGACGCGACGATCCGGCAGTACGACACCACCGTCGCCGGCCGGCACGCCACCTGTGTGGAGGTGGGCCAGCTCAGCGACGCCCCGGCGACCGGCTTCGACGCGTGCATCACCGACGAGGGCGCGTTGGGCAGCTTCACCGGCACGGTCGACGACACCGATGTCGAGGTGGCGCTGAGCCGCTACCGCGAGGCGGTGGAGAGCAGCGCCTTCGACCTGCCCGCCGGTGCCGGGGTCGTCGACCGACGCCCGGAGGCGGGCCAGTCGCCCACCTGACGAGGACTCCGGTCGAGGTCGGGCGAGGGCTCCGGTCGAGGTCGGGCGAGGACTCCGGTCGAGGTCGGGCGAGGACTCCGGTCGAGGTCGGGCGAGGGCTCCGGTCGAGGTCGGGCGAGGGCTCCGGTCGAGGTCGGGCGAGGGCTCCGGTCGAGGTCGGGCGGGGGCTCCTGCGGAGGGTCGAGGTCGGGCGGGGGCTCCGTGGAGGATGCTCCTATGGTTGTCAAGCTGCCAGTTCGAGATCATCTGGTTGGGTGAGCAGGGTGTAGATGTCGCGGGCGATGTAGCGCTTGAGGCAGCGGATGATCTCTTTCTTGCTCAGGCCGTCCTTGGTGCGGCGTTGCACGTAGGCGCGGGTGGTGGGATCTGTGGCCATCCTGGTGATCACGATGCGCCACAGCGCGCAGTTGGCTTGGCGGTCGCCGCCGCGGTTGAGCCGGTGCCGGTTGGTGCGGCCGGAGGAAGCCGGTAGGGGTGCGGCGCCGCAGAGCATGGCGAACGCGGCCTCGCTGCGCAGCCGGTCGGGGTTGTCGCCGGCGGTGACCAGCAGTTGCCCGGCGACCTCAGGTCCGACACCCTTGGCCGCGAGCAGGCGCGGGTTGATCGCCGTGACCAGTGGTGCGATCAACGCGTCCAGGTCGGCGATCTCGGTGGAGAGTTGCTGGTGACGGCGGGCGAGGCTGCGCAGGGCGATCATGACGGCGGTGGCGGGGTCGCCGACGTGACCGTACTGCGAGGCGGCCTCTGCGCAGGTGGCCACGAGCTCGCGGACCGATAGCCGGCGCAGCCGCACCCGGACCGGCTCGGGGGCGGTGACGATCAGGGTCTTCATCTGCCGCTGGGTGTCGGCGCGGGCCGTGACGGCGCTGCGTCGGGCGACGCGCAGGTTCCGCAGTGCCTCGACCTGCCCGTCACGGTCCTTCGGTATGCCGGTGCGGTGGGCGGCCAGCGCGGCGCGGGCGGCGGCCTCGGCGTCGACCGGGTCGCTCTTGCCCTGCCAACGGCGGGCCTTACGGTCCGGGCGGTCGACCTCGACCAGGCGGATACCGGCGGCCCGTAGGTGACGGGCCAGGCCAGCGCCGTAGGCGCCGGTGCCCTCGACGCCCACCAGCACCAAGGCGCCGAACGAGCGCAGCCACCCCAGCAACGCCGCGTATCCGGCAGTGGTGGCGTCGAACTGAGCAGAGCCAAGCACCCGGCCCGCAGCGTCGACCGCCGCTGCCGTATGCGTGTCGCGGTGGGTATCCACACCGCCGGTGACCTCGACGAGGTGCTGTGTCATGGTGGGGTGTCCGTCCTGTTCGCTGACCGGTGGGGGCGGGCACGCACCAGCCGGGCGAGGATGGACAAGACAGTGACGGGGCCTCTGGCCAGGCTCCTATGAGGTCACAACCGCCACGTCCGGTGAGTGCACGTGAGTCCCGTACCGGCACGGCCGACAGATCCCGTTAAGGACCCGAAGTCAGTCAGGCGAAGGGTCAGACCGACCGGTACGGGACTCACGTACATCCTCACTGTCAGTAGTCCGCGTGCCTGGCGGCGCGACCCCGAGCGGGGTGAAAATCGGGCTGGGCCGTCCGGATGTCGTCGTCTCGTCTTGGCGCTGTGAGCCCGTCTGTCAGTAGGACGCTGAGGATCTTG
>NZ_JBEEAC010000049.1:0-36862 GCF_040120695.1 Plantactinospora sp. B6F1
GACCGCAACACCGCACTATTCATGCTCGCCGCCGAGGTCCCGGCCGCGATCCTGGCCAAAATGCTCGGCATCCACATCAAAGCAGCCGTCCAATGGCAGCAACTCTCCAACGGAGACTGGACCACCTACGCCGCCGATCTCAGCCAGCGAACTCCGGGGCATTCCTACAGTTCCAATAGCTGATCTCACCATTAGACGGCGCCCGCACCGGAGCACCCCAGGCCATCCAGGTCGCCGACCGCTGGCATCTATGGCACAACCTGGCCGAACACGTCGAAAAGACGGTAGCCCGGCACCACCGCTGCCTCACCGAAGCGCTACGTCCACCACCGTCACCATCAGGACCGGACCTGGGCCAGGTCACGACCCAAGCCCAGGTCGACCGGGCCGAGCAGGGACTCCTGGTCCCGCGTCTGCGACGCGACTACGCGCAGGTCCAGGCCCTACGCGGGCAAGGCGTCACGATCAAGGCGATCAGCCGCCAGCTCGGGATGGGCCGGAACACGGTGCGCCGGTTCGCCCGCGCCAGCAGCGTCGAAGAACTCCTCGCCAAGGCCCACGCCGGGCGCCCCAGCATCCTCGACGAGCATGTCGCCTACCTGCAACAACGATGGAACGACGGGACCACCAACGCCGCGCTGCTGTTCGCCGAGATCCGCGCCCGCGGCTACCGCGGCACGATCGCTACCCTGCGCACCTACCTCCAACCCCTGCGAACGGCCACCACCCCGGCCCCGGCTCCATGGCGGCCACCCAAAGTCCGCGCCATCACCACCTGGCTGCTCCGCCACCCCAACAACCTCGACGCCGACGAGCGGGACCACCTGGCCCAGGTACGCGCCGCCTGCCCACACCTGGACGCCCTGGCCAGGCACGTCACCGCATTCGCGGAAATCCTCACCGGCCGCCACGGCCACCGACTCGACGCGTGGATCACCGCCGTGGACGCCGATGACCAGCCCGACCTACGTTCCTTCACCACCGGCCTGCGCCGAGACCACCACGCCGTCGTCAACGGCCTGACCCTGCCCTACAACTCCGGACCCGTCGAAGGGCACGTCAACCGCATAAAGATGATCAAGAGGCAGATGTACGGCAGAGCCAACCTCGACCTGCTCCGCAAACGCGTCCTGCTGGCCTGACAGGGGTCCACCCCCATCACGGAATTTGGGCCAGATCCCAGATTCAGGCGCCGACGACACCAACGCGGATTCGGCGGCCCCGGCATACCCAAGACCAACCAGCACAGCATCGACCGGCACAGGCGCAGCGCCCGCTGGTTCGCCCGCAACCGCCTCGGCGGCCGCGGAATCCTCTACCACCGCCACGTCAGCTCCGTCCTCGCCCGCGAATGGTCACGCCGCATGGACCTCTTCACCGACACCGTCGCAGCCAGCGCCAAAGCATCCAACTTCTCCACCTCCGACACCGCAACCGATGGCGACACCGATGAACCCGTAACCGCCGACTACGTGAGACCAACTGCGGTGCGGTCCGACTACCTCGACGCCGGCTTCGCGAAACTTCCACCAGCCTGAACATCTTTCTGAGGAAGCTGATCGAGACACATCTGTCGATCAGGGTGAACCCGCCAATTCCTTGGCAGATGCCACGATCGACAGTGACCGGCTGCTACTTCGATCTTACCGGATCACAATGAGTGACGATCTTCGATTCCCCCGGCGGTCCTCTAACCTGGAGTATCGGAACATCTGTGCGAACGGCCGCGATACATAGAAGCGAGGTGCCCGCACGTTCAGTTACGATGTCCACTGCGAACAGAAGGACCCCGGGCGCCTCGCGCGCGGGCGACGGCATCCGGGGTCAGCTCCTTGATGTGGTGTCAGGACCATACCCCGAATTCACCCCTTGGCGTCAGCTAGCTCGCCCAGGTGTGATCTTCGCCTGCCCAGCTCACGCGTGTCGAGGCTCCTGAAATTCGAGGAGAGCAATGTCGGAAAAACAGTACCGAGACAAGATCGCCAGTATCAAGAAGCAGCAGGCGACTGAGGAAGCGGGCTTGGCGAAGGCCCGCTCCGCCGCAGCCAAGCATCGGTCGGACGCGGCGAAAGAGCTCACCAAGATCACCCCGAGGACCAGCGCGTCCGTGGCTCGGTCCTACCAGCGCAACGCCGAGTCCGCCGAGAAGAGGGCATTGGCCGAGGACGTCAAGATCAAGAACTACTCGAAGAAGCTGGGGAGCCTCGCCGGGGATCTGGCGACTGCCGAGTCGAACCTTGATCGCGAGGTCCGGGCGGCCGCCCGGAAGGCCGAGAACGACCGCAAGGCGGCGGAGCGGCGCGCCGAACAGGAAGCCAACCAGCGGCGCACACGGGAGCGCCGGCATGCGCAGGAGATCGCTCGCCTCTCGTCGCCGACAGTGCGATACGTCCACGAGGTGCGCGAGATCCCGACGCCGAAGCCCGAGGTCTTGCGAGTCCTCTACCTTACGGCGAACCCGGAGATGAACCTTCGCACCGAAGTGGAAGTGCGTGACGTCCAGCAGGCGGTTCGGAAGGCCACCCACCGAGATCTGATCGAGATTTCCTACCGGCCGGCGGCCACCCCGGAGGATCTTCTCGACGGCCTCAATGTCTTGCGGCCACACGTCGTTCACTTCTCCGGCCATGCTGGCAACGCCGCGGTCCTTTTCGACAACGCCAGCGTCGACACCCCAGACGGCCGGAAGGTGACGTTCGACCTCCTGGCACGCGTCCTCGACGCCACCACCAGCCCGCCTGCGTTGCTGGTCCTCAACGGCTGCGACACGCTGGACGGAGCCGAGGTGCTTCTGGACTCGACCCCCGTCGTCATCGCCATGGCGGCCGAGATCACCGACTTGGCGGCGAGCGCCTTCGCCGCCCGTTTTTACTCCGCTATCGCCTCGGCCCAGCCGATCGGCCCGGCCGTCCGTCAAGGCGCAGTCGCGCTTGATCTGGCTGGGCTGGACGAAGGTTGGAAGCCCACGGTGAGCGCGCGAGACGACGTCAATCTTGAACAGATGGTCCTGGTGCGTCCGACGCCGGAGTAGGTGTCTCGAATCCTGGCGCCGCAAGTGGCGCTGCGGAGCAGGTCCGACGTCATCTCACTGATGCCTGGGCCTGCTCTCCGCGCCACCGGCCAGCATGCTGCTGGTCGGCTCATGGAAGACTCACTAGATGTCCTCCAGCGTTCCGCGCACCGTCAAGGCGATCGAGACCACGGAGCTATTACGCCTGGACGATGAGGCACGGGAACGTGGATACAACCGTCACCACGGACCGGGATGGTTGGCTACGAACGTGGCACCATCGGCGATCCACTATCTGCACCCGGTGGTGGTGCACAACGCCGGACGGCGGCCCGAGTTCTCGCCTCACTGGCGTTGCGCACTGCTCCTGAAGCTTCCCGACGATCAAGAGATCTTCTCCTTGCTGGATGTCTGGCCACCGTCGTTCGAAGCTCTGCCGGAAACCCTGGATGCAGAAACAAAGTCGGCCATCTCCCACCAACTGCTGGAGGGGAATCTGCCAACCCAGGCGCAGTGGGTCGCCTCGAATGCTGGTGATCACGGTGAGTGACGGCGGCAGCCGAACGGACAGCAGACGGCAGAGTGATCACGTGTTCGACTTTGGGATCACCGGCTACCGGCCCGGCTGGCTTCAAGGACTCAATCCAATCGCCACCACTCACGGCCGTCGTCTTGCCGGGTTGACCGGCCGCACGTTGCACCACGTCTGGCTGGTCTGGGACCTCCGCGCCGACGAATGGTTCAGTGACTGCCCCGTCCTGCTTGACTTCGGCGATGAGTACGTCGAGATCAACCATCAGAAGTTCGACGACCTCTCGATCACCTTCAACAGCATCGACCCACGCGAGACCGTCACCTGGCCGACCTCCGACGACTTCCAACTTGCCTGGCAGGCTGAACCGATCGAACAGCTCGAAGATCTCCGCGGACAAACGCTGCACCAGGCGGAGCTTCTCGAATACGTCGGCGGAACCATGGCCCACGGCAGCATCGCCCTCGGTTTCGCCTTCCCGGCAGGCCACTTGACGATCTACAACGCGCTCGACGAGAACGGCCTGCTCTTCGGCCCACCGAGTCAAGACTGGCGCGAGCACATCCTCTGAATCCGGCCATCCCCCGGACGAAGCCGCCGCCGCAGACCGTCGCCCCACGGCAGGATTTCCGCAAGGTAGGTCCGGACGCTCGGGCCCGGCGTCGTCCGGGCCTACCTTGCGAGCGGCTGGTCACCGACATGGTCCTCCGCAAGGTTCAACCGGACGCGACATCGGATGTCCCGTCCGGCGATAGTTGGCCAGTCCGGCCGAAGTTGGCCAACGGCCTGGTCTGCATCCGTTTGTAGGTGGCCAGCGACGCCGCTCCGGGATGCTCTCGCGCTGAACTCAAGAGCGCACCGATGGGCGCTGACCGCCTTGGTCATGCCGATCGGAATGCCCCGGCCAGCTCGCCGCGGATCTCCCAGCCCAGCGCGGAGTACAGCCCCCGTCCTTCGGTGGTGGCGGATAGCAGCCCTGTGGTCAGGCCCTCGTCGAGCGCTCGATTGCCGAGCATGGTCATCACCGTACGACCCATGCCTCGCCGCTGATCCGCTGCACGGGTCCGGACTCTGTCGATGACGCCGTATCGTCCGCTCGCGGCCAACCATGCCCGCGAGACGATGTCACCGTTGCCGTCGCAGATCATCCCGAGGAGCGCGCCACCGTCATTGACGATCTGGGCGGTGCAGGACGGCGGCGTCTCGGCAACGCCGCGGGTGAGGGGGACGGTCATCAGATGATGTTCGTCGTACATCGTCCAGTCGCTCTTCAGCGCTTCTCGCAGGGAGTCGGTAGCTCCGACGATCTTGATTTCGGTGCCGGGAGCGGTCAGTTCGCGTCCCAGGACGAGTCGTACGGCTTGAGGACGTACCTGGCGAGACCCCGAGTGAGGTCGATGTCAATCTTGAGGCCGCCGGTGATCGCGACAGGCGGCGTTGTGCCACGGGACAGCGACCAGCCGTGGGCCCACGCATCGGTCAACTCCGCTAGATCGAGCATTTGATCATGATCGGGGCTGTCTCGCTAACGGCACCTCTCTGCTGCCGGCGGATTGACAAGAGAGGTGCCGTTAGATCCACACTCCCCCCACCGATGCTGGCCGATGCACCGGAACCCGCCTTGGACGGAATCCTCGGGCTTCCAGACAGCAGTTGAGCGAGACGATCGGGCAGCGACATCCATGTCGGCTGCTGCAGGCGTTCCCTACACTCGCCACCATGGCGACATTACCTGCTGCCGTTCGAGACCTTGGCTACGAACTGAAAGAACTCGGTTGGGTCAGCGATCTGATGGTGGCAGGGTCGTTGGCCACCGGTGACTACGTCCCACGCATCAGCGATCTTGACCTGGTTGCGCTTGTTGACGGGCCTGTTGACACCGGTCGGCAGGCAGCACTTTCAGTGATCCACCGTCGACTCGACAGCGGGAGCGGCGCGGGCTTCAGCCTGGGCTGCGTATACGTCGACACCGCGACCATCTCCGATGTCGAGGTGCAGCATCCGACCTGGACTCACGGCCAACTCGTTCACCGCATTCTTTCCAGGGTCACAAGAGCAGAACTAGCGCGACACGGATACGAGGTCTTCGGACGCTCGCCGCGCGAGGTCTTCCCCGCGGTCTCAGCCGAGGACGTACGAGCGGCGGCCCGCGCCGAGCTGACCGGCTACTGGGCCTGGGCCGCTCGACGTCCATGGGTATGGATGGACCCCACCATCGCTGAACTCGGCCTTACCTCCATGGCCAGGGGTCGCCACGCACTCGACAAGGGCGAACTCCTCACCAAGACGCAGGCCATCAAACAGGCGCACGCCCCAACCTGGCTGATCGACCAACTCAGCGCAAGACGGCGAGGCAAAGCCGTCTCCTCGCCTCGGATACGGACAGCCTTAGTCGCCTGGCTCGACGCCCGCCGGACAGTCGCTCGCGCGAAGCGCGCTCTCTGAACTCCCGACTCCCGCCTCGCCGCAACACCCCAGGCGGCCAAGAATTGGCCAACTGATTCCGGACGACATCACGGCGGATCGTCCGCAGGAAGCTGTCCCGCTGGTGGCCATCCACGCGACCGGCGGCCACCAATGCCCGGACCGGACATCGGATGTCGGGTCCGGCCATACCTTGCGAGAGTCCGAACTCCATCGCGAGCGCTCGCTGGGGCTCCTGAGGTTCCCTGGGACACCCGCCATCCCAGCCGACGGTGGTGAAGGGCAGCCGGCAGTGCAAGCCGACCCGGCTGAACCCTAGTGCGGGTACCTGCCGAAAATGCTGCTCAGGGCGATCCCTGCGGTGCAGGGCAACTCGCCTGGGGCCAGTTGGGTGTGCGACGGCCTCCAGATCTCCGCACCCGTGGAGGTCACGCGGGCCAGGATGCAGTCGTACTGCGCGGCCCGTAATGCCACGCCGACCCTGCCGTCCTTCGCAGTCACGTCCTGACGGATGGCCGGGTCGAGCTGTAAATCGATGATCGCCGCGCGGACGGCGGGTTCGTCCGGGCCCGCGGCCTCCAGCGCGCTCTTCAGGCGGGCGTCGACGCCGGTGAGCGACGGGTCCTTGGCGACAGGTAGGGGCTCGGTCGGCGGGCAATCGATGTCGTCATCGCGGCTGTCGTCGTCCGGGCCGAGCTGGATGCGGAAGCAGATGAGCTCGTCGCGTTCGTCGATCACCGAGCCGTCCGCGCCGATCTCCACGCCGTGACCCGTCACCTGCAGCACCAAGGTCACGCCGGTCTGCCAGTGCGTCTCCCCGGTGACCGTGAGAACCTTGACGTCTGGATGCTGGCTGGCAGAGTGCACATAGTCGTCAGCCTTGAAGAGGTGGTCGTACTCGAACCGGTCCAGAACGCGGTCGACCTTCTCCGCGGCGTCGTCCGCCGCGCTGTCGTGAAACGGGCTCTCCGGGGGGCGGTCGGAATACCGCCACAGCCCCCCGCCCACCAGTGCCACAACCAGCAGCACCGCCGCAGCGAACGCCAGTCGCTGTCTTCTCTTATCCACGGGCGTGAGTATGCCGTAGCCGGGGCGGCCCCGTGGCCCTCAGCCCTGGCTGGAGCGGAACGCCGGGACTTCGACGCGAGTGTCGTCCGGACCGACCTTGCGAGCCGCTGGTCAGCTTCTACGACGCGCGCCTCGGCAAGGTGACCTCCCCGGCCTCCGCTGCAACCTGATCCGACACCGGCACGTGTTACCGCCGTCCTCCGGCCTGCGGCCGGGAACCTGTCCGGGGAGGGGTCGTGCAGTTGTCAATGCCGCCGCGTCTGGACCAACCACCGCCGTCGGATGCCGCGGGTAAGGTGCCAGAGGTCGACTTCGACGCGTTCTACCAGGCACATTTCCGGGCGCTGACCGTACAACTCTGCGCGTACACCGGAGATCTCGGGCATGCGCAGGACCTGGTGCAGGAGGCGTTCTGCCGGGCGTTCTCCCGGTGGCAGAAGATCGTCCGTTACGACGATCCGGTGGCGTGGGTCCGCAAGGTCGCCTGGAACCTGGCCACCAGCCGGTGGCGGCGGCTGCGTACCGCCCAGCTCTTCCTGCGACGGCAGCGTGCGGAGCATGTACCCGCGCCAAGCCTGGACCGGGTCGCGCTGGAGGCGGCCCTCGCCCTGCTACCTCCGCACCACCGCCGCGCCGTCGTCCTGCACCACCTGGCCGACATGCCGATCTCGGAGATCGCCCGACAGGAGGGCGTGGCCGAGGGAACGGTCAAGTCCTGGTTGCACCGCGGCCGGGCGGCACTGGCCACCCACCTGACCGAGCGAGGAGCGCAGCCGTGACCGACGATGACATGTTGCTGAACGCCCGGTTCGCCGCCTACCGCAACGAGCGGATGACCGATGTCACGCCGGCCGGTCCGGGTGCCGTCCGTACCACGGTGCGGAAGCGCCGCAGCGTCGCCACCACCGTCGGCGCCGCGGTCGCCGTGGCGTTCGTCGTCGGCCCGGCGGCCGGGTACGCCGCCCTCAGCCAGGATCGGACCCCACCACCCCCGCCGGCCACCTCGACCGAGCCCACCCCGCCCCCGACCCCCGCCCCGTCGCTGAGCCCGACGCAGAGCGCCAGCACCGCGCCGGCCGTACCGGACGGCCGCATCACCAGCGCCGACCTGCTCGCCGCCCGACCCGACCTGCCGGCGTGGTGGGGCGACGCGCCATGCCAGCGCGGGGGGCGGCTCGACGGCAAGGCGCCCCGGGAGGAGGGGAACTGGCTACAGAGTGCCGACTATGCCGATGTGGACCGGGACGGCGCCGAGGAGACCGTGGCCATGATCGGCTGCAAGTTCAACCGCTCCGTCGTGCAGACCCAGGTTGCGGTCTTCGGCCGGGACGCGACCGGCAACATCGTCACCATGGGTCAGGTGCTGACGAGCCGGCCAATTGGCTGGATCTTCCAGGTCGACACACGGCCGGACGGCTCGATCCGGATCGAGGTCGGCGACCGGGAGCCGGCCGGCGACCCGGGATCGGCTGCGGTGGTCCGGCAGTGGCGCACGTACGGGTGGACCGGCGAGAAGTTCGCGCAGACCGGCGGCCCAAGCGGGTTCCCCGCCAAGAAGGGCCTGGCCGACCTGCGGGTGACCGCCACCGACGTGGTGTACGGGCCGCAGGCCGCCGACGGGTCGCGGCACGGCAGCACCACCGTCACGATCCGTAACGCCGGGCCCGCCGACGCGGACCATGTGCTCCTGTCGCTGGAACTGGGTGAGAACGTGCGCCACGAGGGCGGCGGCTGGACCGACTGCCTCGAAGCGGCCACCAACCCCGACTCGTCGCCGGCCAACCTCGGCTGCCTGCTGGACCGGATACCGGCCGGCCAGACCAGGACCCTCGTGCTCGGCGTGGCCAGCAGCGGCGCGAAACTGACCCAGGTCTCCGCCCGAGCCCACGTGACGCGCCTCGACCAGCAGCGGAACCCCGTGCCGGACGTCAAGGAGGCCGACAACGAGTTCCACTTCGACCAGCGCTAGCCCACCGGGGCGCTGCCGGCGGCCGGACGTCCGGCAGCGCCCCGGTCGCGGTCCGGTTCGGCCGGTGCCGGTGGCCTACGGCGGGTCCGCCGACGGATCGGCGCCGGCCCCGAACTGCTTCTCCACCAGGGCCAGCAGTGCGGCGTGGGTCTGTGCGTCGGCCGCCACGAGCAGACCGCCCGGACCGGTGTGCAGTGGCTGCCCGCGCAGGCCGGTGACCACACAACCCGCGGCCCGGCACAGCGCGATCCCGCTGGTGAAGTGCACGCTGTCCCGCAGGTGCCCGTCGGTCACGTATCCGGCCCGCCGGCCGGCCGCGACCCAGGCCACCGCGAGGGTGCTGGAGACCACGCGCGGGCGGAAGCGCTCGGCGAACCCGCGGTCGGCGAGCAGGCGTACGGCCCGGAAGGCGGGATCGTTCGGGTACGGCGGATCCAGGTTGACGTCCACCAGCCAGCAGTCGGCCGACGGACGGAGGTCGGTGTCCACGCCGTCGTGACGTACCCGGGCCCGGGCGCCGTCGGTCCAGAACACCTCGCCGCTGAACGGGTCGGCCGAGGCTGCCACGATGGTCTCCGGGCCGGAGTGCAGCGCGACGTTCACCGCGACCAGCATGCTGCGGGCCGCGTAGTTCAGGGTGCCGCAGAGCGGGTCGACCAGCCACTCCCGGCCGTTCCCGGCGGATCCCGTGCGGCCGCTCTCCTCACCGACCACGGTGTCGTCCGGGCGGGCGGCACGGAGCACCGCCAGGATCGCCTGCTCCGCATCGAGGTCGGCGGCGGTGGCGAAGTCGCCCGAACCCTTGTCGAACCGGGCCAGCGCGCCGCCGTACCGGGAGCGCACCACCTCGGCACCCGCCTGTGCCGCCGCGATGGCCAGCTCGTGATCGGTGATCGTCATGCGGGCAAGGATATGGGCCGGCCGCAGACCGCGACGGCTACTGGAGCTGTCCGACCTCGGTCACCCGGAGCACCGCCGTACCCGCCGCGTCGGAGGCGGCGAGGTCGACCTCCGCGCTGATCCCCCAGTCGTGGTCCCCCTCCGGGTCGTCGAGGATCTGCCGGACCGTCCAGCGGTCCCGGCCCTGCTCGATCATCAGCAGCGCGGGACCGCGCGCGGCCGGCCCGGTACCGATCTCGTCGTACGCCTCGAAGTAGGGCTCCAGCGCGTCGGCCCAGGCGTCGGCGTCCCAGCCGTCCTCGGCATCCAGCGCCCCGAGCTCGTCGAAGCGGCGCAGCGCGGCCAGCTCCACCCGGCGGAACAGCGCGTTGCGGACCAGTACCCGGAACGCCCGGACGTTGCCGGTGACCGCCGGCGGCTTCTCGTCCACCACCACCACAGTGGTCGGGTCGGCCGGGTTGCGAAGCCGCTCCCACTCGTCGATCAGGCTGGAGTCGACCTGCCGGACCAGCTCGCCGAGCCACTCGATCAGGTCGATCAGTTCCTCGGTCTTGGCGTCTTCGGGCACGCTCTGCCGCAGCGCCTTGTACGCGTCCGCCAGGTAGCGCAGCACCAGTCCCTCGGAGCGGGACAGGCCGTAGAAGTTGACGTACTCGACGAAGGTCATCGCCCGCTCGTACATGTCCCGGACCACCGACTTCGGCCGCAGCTCGTAGTCGGCCACCCAGGGGTGCCCCCGCCGGTACATCTCGTAGGCGGCGTCCAGCAGTTCGGCGAGCGGCTTCGGGTGGGTCACCTCGTCGAGCAGTTCGAGCCGGGCCTCGTACTCGATGCCGTCGGCCTTCATCGCCGCGACCGCCTCGCCCCGGGCCTTGAACTGCTGTGCCGAGAGCACCTGCCGAGGGTTGTCGAGTGTGGATTCCACCACCGAGAGCACGTCCAGGGCGTATGTCGGGGAGGCGCTGTCCAGCAGCTCGATCGCGGCCAGCGCGAACGGCGAGAGTGGCTGGTTGAGCGCGAAGTCGAGCTGGAGGTCGACGGTGAGGCGTACCCGTCGACCCTGCTCGTCCGGCTCGGCGAGCCGCTCCACCACGCCGCCGGCCAGCAGTGCCCGGTAGATGGCGATGGCCCGCCGGATGTGCCTGCGCCGCGCCGGGCCGTCCTCGTGGTTGTCGGTCAGCAGGTGCCGCATCGCGGCGAACGCGTCGCCGGGCCGGCTGATCACGTTGAGCAGCATCGCGTGACTGACCTGGAAGCTCGACGTCAGCGGCTCCGGCTCAGCCTCGACCAGCCGCTCGAAGGTGGGCCGGCCCCAACCGATCGACCCCTCCGGTGGCTTCTTCCGGACCACCTTGCGCCGCTTCTTCGGGTCGTCGCCCGCCTTGGCGAGCGCCTTCTCGTTCTCGATCACGTGTTCCGGCGCCTGCACCACCACCGTGCCCAAGGTGTCGAAGCCGGCCCGCCCGGCCCGGCCGGCGATCTGGTGGAACTCGCGCGCCTTGAGCAGCCGGGTCTTGACACCGTCGTACTTCGACAGGCCGGTGAACAGCACGGTACGGATCGGCACGTTGATCCCGACCCCGAGGGTGTCGGTACCGCAGATCACCTTGAGCAGCCCGGCCTGGGCCAGCGTCTCCACCAGCCGCCGGTACTTCGGCAGCATCCCCGCGTGATGCACCCCGATGCCGTGCCGGACCAAGCGCGACAGCGTACGCCCGAAGCCGGCGGTGAACCGGAAGTTGCCGATCGCTTCGGCGATCATGTCCTTCTCGGCCCGGGTGGCGACGTTGACGCTCATCAGCGCCTGGGCGCGTTCGAGCGCGGCGGCCTGGGTGAAGTGCACGACGTAGATCGGCGCCTGCCGGGTGGAGAGCAGCTCCTCCAGGGTTTCGTGCAGCGGCGTCATCGCGTAGGAGAACATCAGCGGTACGGGCCGCTCGGCGTTGCGTACCAGCGCCGTCGGCCGCCCGGTACGCCGGGTCAGGTCGTCGACGAACCGGGTGACGTCGCCCAGCGTGGCGGACATCAGCACGAACTGCGCCTGCGGCAGCTCGATCAGCGGCACCTGCCAGGCCCAGCCCCGGTCCGGCTCGGCGTAGAAGTGGAACTCGTCCATGATCACCATGCCGACGTCGGCCCGCTCACCGTCGCGCAGCGCGATGTTGGCGAGGATCTCCGCCGTACAGCAGATGATCGGCGCATCCTCGTTGACGCTGGCGTCCCCGGTCAGCATCCCGACGTTCTCGGCACCGAAGATCTCGCAGAGCGCGAAGAACTTCTCCGAGACCAGCGCCTTGATCGGCGCGGTGTAGAAGCTGACCCGATCGTCGGCCAGGGCCGCGAAGTGGGCACCGGTGGCGACCAGGCTCTTGCCGGAGCCGGTCGGGGTGCTCAGGATGAGGTTGGCCCCGGAGACGATCTCGATCAGCGCCTCCTCCTGGTGGGGATAGAGGCTGAGGCCACGCTCCTGGGCCCAGCCGGCGAACGCGTCGAAGAGGGCGTCGGGTTCGGCGCTGCCCGGCAGCTGGTCGGTGAGCCTCATAGCCGGTCCATGGTGCCTGTCCCAGCTCGGCAACGCCAATCGGTCCCGTGTAGGGAAGGGGCCCTTCTACAGCAGAAAACGATAGGCGGGGCCCTTACACCTCAGCGGCGCCGGAAGATCAGGTCGAGGATCGGACGGCCGGCGGAGGCCCCCCGCCGCTCGAACTTCGTCACCGGGCGGTGGGCCGGACGGGGCGCGTAGCCGGGATACAGGTTCACCAACTCCGGGTCGGCGGCCAGGGTGTCGCGCATGCTCGCGGCGTACTCCGGCCAGTCGGTGGCGCAGTGCAGGGTGCCGCCGCGGACCAGCCGGGAGCGGAGCAGCGCGACGTGCGCGGGTTGGATAAGCCGGCGCTTGTGGTGCCGAGGCTTGGGCCACGGGTCGGGAAAGAAGATGTGTACGCCGTCGAGCCGGTTCGGCGGCAGCAGGTGCCGTACCAGGTCGAGCGCGTCACCCTGGGCGATCCGGAGATTGGTCAGCCCGTGCCGCTCGGTGAGGGCGAGCAGGTTGGCGATGCCCGGGGTGTGCACCTCGACGGCGAGATAGTCCCGCCCCGGGTCGGCGGCGGCCATCGCCACGGTGGCGTCACCCATCCCGGAACCGATCTCCAGCACCACCGGCGCCGCCCGCCCGAACAGCTCGACCAGGTCCAGTTGGCCGGCCGCCCGGTCGCTGGCGGCCCGCTCATCGATGGCTGAGGCGTTGGCGGCTGAGGCGGCGTGGGTGGTTGAGGCGGCGTTGGTGGCTGACGCGGCGTGGGTGGTTGAGGCGTTGGTGGGCCGGTCGTTGGTGGGTTGGTCGATCATCGGCAGGTCGCCGTCGGCGACGTGATCCGGCGCCGGCACGGTCAGGCCGTACCGGGGCCAGAGTCGGTCCAGCGCGTCCAGGTGTCGCCCGCTGAGCCGGCCCCGGCGCGGGTGGAAGGTGCGGATCCGGGCCTGCTGCCCCGGCGGTACCCGGCGCGGGGCTCCGGCGGGCGCGGGCCGCGGTGCGGGCGCCGGTGTCGCGGTCTGGTCCTGGCTGCCGAGGCTCACGGGAAAGCCAGCCTACGCGATCGCGCCGACCCGCGACCAGCTACGCAGCAGGCCGACCCCCGGATCCGCCTCCGCCGGAACGGATCGGCCCGAGGACGCCGACCCCGGAAAGGATCTACCCAGAATGCCCGACCGGATGTGCGCGGCGTCGACAGGTGAGAGGATTTCCCCATACGGCGGGCCCCGGGCCGCGTTCGCCCGGCCCTGCCCGAGGCGCCGGAAGGGGGACCAGTGGCCACGCGTCGACGCATCGCGATCCTCTGCGGTGTCCCGCTCGCCCTGCTCCTGGCCGGGCCCGTCCCGGCCCGCGCCGCCGACGTCTTCGTGCAACTCAACCCGAGCACCGTCGAGGCCGGCTTCATGGTCGGCATCAAGGCCAGCTGCCGGACCAACACCCAGGCCGCCACGGTCGAGTCGCCGGCCTTCGGCACCGTGACCGTGCAGCCGCAGGCCGGTTTCCTCACCGCGGTCGCCACCGTTCCGGAGACGACCCGGGCGGACACCTACCGGGTCCGGCTGAGCTGTCCGGACGGCGGGACCGCCTCCACCCGACTGATGGTGGTGGGCGCCACCCGGCCGCAGCGAGGCCCGGCGACCGGCTTCGGCGGCAGTGCCGGGGACGACCCGGGCGGACTGCTGGTGGCCGGTGGACTGGCCAGCACCGTACTCGGCGCCGTGCTGGGCCTGGTCGCCATCCGCCGCCGGGCCCGGTCGGCGTCTCCGCGCCGGAGCTGACCGGGAGGAGTTTCGCCCGATGGCCCGTACCCCCACCGGCCGGCGACCCTGGCTCGGCGGCCGGCAGCCGGCGGCACAGCTGCGGCATCCGGCGGCCCGATCCGGCGCCAGCCGCCCCCGTCGGAGCCTGATCGGGCCGGTGGCGATCGTCCTGGTGCTCGTCGGGGTCTTCGCGACCGGCGCCGGGCTGGGCCAGTCGGCGGGCGGGCCGTGGCGCTGGCTGCACGGCGGCACCAAGGAGCCGCCCCGGGACTTCCCGGTGCTCGCACCCAGCCGCCCGGTGAAGCTGGCGGTCCCGTCGATCGGGGTGCGCGCCCCGGTGCACCGGGTCGGGCTCGCCGACGACGGCTCGATCGCCGTACCCGCGCTGGAGAAGCACAACGAGGCCGGCTGGTACGACCGCGGCCCGACCCCCGGCCAGTTCGGGCCGGCGATCATCGTCGGGCACGCGGACACCCGGACCGGGCCGTCGGTCTTCCACGACCTGGTGAAGCTCCGGCCGGGCGCCCGGATCGAGGTGACCCGGCAGGACCGGTCGGTGGCGATCTTCGAGGTCAACTCGGTCGAGCACTTCGCCAAGGACAGGTTGCCCACCGAGCGGGTGTACGGCGACTTCCGCCGCCCGTGGCTGCGCCTCATCACCTGCGGCGGGCGCTGGGTCGGCGGCGGTACGGGCTACTCCGACAACATCGTCGCCTTCGCCTCGCTTGTCGACTCCCGGAAGCCCTGACCGGTCGGCACCTGCCGGGGAGCTTCCGCCGGCCGGGCCGGGGAGCTTCCGCCGGCCGGGGCCGGGGCAGGTTACGGGGCGGTCGGGCCGGCCTGCTGGACCACCTCGAACTCGAGCAGCGTGGCTCCGGTGGCGGCCGGTCGGGGCTGCTCGGCACCGGACCCGCCGTCGGCCGGTCCGCGCGCGTGCGCCTGCCGGGCGGGCCCGTCCGCCCAGGCCCGGTACGCCTCCTCGCTCTCCCACTTCGTGTAGACGAAGTAGCGGGACTCTCCGGCCACCGGACGGAGCAACTCGAAGCCGAGGAACCCGGGAGAGTTTTCGACCGCGCCCTGCCGGCCGGCGAACCGCCGTTCGAGCTCCGCGCCCGCCCCTTCCGGCACCTCAATCGCGTTGATCTTCACCACTGCCATGACCTCACCCTAGATCGGTGTGGTTCGGGTTGGGGGCGGTGTCCACGACGATCGGAGCGTGGTCGGAGGGGCCCTTGCCCTTGCGGGCCTCCCGGTCCACGTACGCCGAGGTGACGCGTTCGGCGAACGACTCCGTGGCGTACACCAGGTCGATCCGCATGCCCTTGTTCTGGTGGAACATGCCGGCCCGGTAGTCCCAGTAGGTGAACGGGTGCGGGCCCTTCATCGGCGTCGGTACCACGTCGGTCAGGCCGAGGGCGCGCAGGTCGGCCAGGGCCTGCCGCTCCGCCGGAGTCACGTGCGTCGAGTTGACGAAGAGCCCCGGGTCCCAGACGTCGGCGTCGGTCGGCGCCACGTTGTAGTCGCCGCAGACCACCAGCGGCAGCCCGGTGCGCAGCTCGGCGGCGAGCGCGTCCCGGAGCACCGCCAACCAGGCGAGCTTGTACTCGTAGTGTGGCGAGTCCGGGGTACGCCCGTTCGGCACGTAGATCGACCAGACGCGGAGCCCGGCGCAGGTCGCGGAGATCGACCGGGCCTCGGGCTCGGGAAAGCCGGGCTCGTCGGCGAAGCCGACCGCGACGTCGGCCAGGCCGACCCGGGACAGGATCGCCACCCCGTTCCACCGCCCGTCGCTGTGGCTGGCGACCTCGTAGCCCAGCTCGCCGACCTCGGCGGTCGGGAACGCCCCATCCGGGCACTTCGTCTCCTGCAGGCAGACCACGTCCGGCTTCGTGCCGGCGAGCCAGTCCAGCAGCCGGGGGAGCCGGGCCTTCACCGAGTTGACGTTCCAGGTCGCCAGGCGCATGTGTCCCAGCCTGCCCGATCGGGGCGGGAAACGCAGGTACGCGCCGCCGTCGGCGGCCGGCCGGCCACCGAGCCCCGATGGTCAGGTGCCCGGGGTGTCCCCGGGCCGGCCCTGTTCGGCGAGGAAGCGTTCCAACTCCGCGCCGAGTTCGTCGGCGGTGGGCAGCGGTCCGGTCTGGTTGGCGAGCAGGTTCGAGCCGCCCCGACCCCGGGTGAAGGCGTCGTACTGCTCCTCCAGCGCCTGCACCAGCGAGGTTGCCTCGTCGGTCTGCGCCACCTGGCGGTCGATGTCGACCCGGACGGCCTCGGCGGCGGCCCGGAGCGCCTCGGTGGGCAGCAGCAGGCCGGTGGCCCGGGAGACCGAGGTGAGCAGCAACTCGGCCGCGCCCGGATACTCCGTCTGGGCCACGTAGTGCGGCACGTGCACCGCGAAGCCGACCGCGTCCCGGCCCTGCTCGCCGAGGCGGAACTCCAGCAGGTTGCCGGCGCTGCCGGGCACCTGGATGCGCTGCAGCCAGGACTCGTAGCCGGTGATCAGCTCCGGTCGGGTGGCGTGCGCGGTGACCCCGATCGGGCGGGTGTGCGGCACCGCCATCGGTATCGCGTTCAGCCCGATCGTGACGCGTACGCCGAGCCGCCGGATCAGGCTGGTCAGGGCGGCGATGAACCGTTCCCACTGGAAGTCCGGCTCGGGGCCGGAGAGCAGCAGGAACGGGGTCTTCTCGTCGTCGCGCAGCAGGTGCAGTTCGAGCTTCGGCTGCTCGTAGTGCTCCCAGTGGTCCTCGACGAAAATCATCGTGGGTCGCCGGGACCGGTAGTCGAGCAACTGGTCGACGTCGAAGGTGGCGATCGTCCGGGACTCGAGGGTCGACACCAGGTGTTCCCGGGCGAGCCGGGTCGCGTTTCCGGCGTCGACGAAGCCGGAGAGCGCCTGGATCAGCACCGGCTGACCCAGCTCGGGCAGGTCGTCGGTGAGCTGGTACAGCTCGTTCGGGTCGAGCACCGGTCAGGACCTCCTCAGGGGGTACGCCGGGACGCGCCTTCGGCGGGTGGCGCCCCGATGTAGCAAACGCTGCCGCTATCTTGGTCCATTCCGCCGAGCCACTCCGCGACCCCCACCAGCATCGTCGTCCGGATCTCCTCCGGAGCGGCGGACGCCTCGATCGACGCCCGGCCGAGGGTGGCCAGCTCGGCGTCGGTGCAGCCGAGTACGTCCCGGGCCAGCACGTACTGGTCGAGCAGGTTCGTACCGAACAGCAGCGGGTCGTCGGTGCCGAGTGCCACCGGCACGCCCGCGCTGAGCAGGGTGCGCAGCGGGGTGGCCGCCAGCCCGGTGGTGACGCCGAAGGGCGGATATGAGCTGGGACACACCTCCATCGCCACCGCGCGGTCGGCCAGCAGGTCGAGGGTGGCCGGGTCGACCGCGGCGGTCAGCCCGTGGCCGACCCGGTGCGCGCCGAGCAGCGCGACGCAGTCCCGGACGTGCCAGGCCGGCTCGTAGAACCCGCTGTGCGGCACGGCGAGCAGTCCGGCCTCGGTCGCGGTGCGCATCGCCGGGACGAAGTCGGCGATCCGGCCCCGACGTTCGTCGTTGGAGAGCCCGAAGCCGACGACGCCGTGTCCGGCGTACCGTGCGGCGAGCCGGGCGACCCGCTCCGCCTGGGCCGGGGATCCGGCCCAACTGGCGGCCAGCACCACGCCGGTACGCCGATCGGCCGCGCCGGCTAGTACCGCCTCGACCACCGGCTCCAGCCCGCCCAGCCGGTCGGCGTACGTCGTCGGGTCGACCTGGATCTCCACCCAGCCGGCGCCGTCGGCGACGTTGTCGGCGGTTGCCTCGGCCACCACCCGGGTCAGGTCCTCGGCGCTGCGCAGCGCCGCTCGGGCGAGGTCGTAGCGGGTCTGGAACGCGGCCCAACCGGCGAGGGGAGCGGTCGGCAGCGGCTCGGGCAGCGGCAGTCCATACCGCTCCGCCAACTCGGCGAGGGTTCCCGGGCGCATCGAGCCGGTCAGGTGCAGGTGCAGATTGGTCTTGGGCAACCGACGGAGATCACGGCGGGGGAACGGATCGGGGGCGGATGCCATAGTCCACGGTCTCACGTCCGGGGGAACGGGTGGGGGACCGGCCGGCCGGGCCGGACTCGACCGATCGGAGGAGGGGGCCGATGTTGCAAGGAGTGACGGATGATTCAAACGTATATGCCCGAGCGGCCAGCAAAAACGTGCTCTTCCCGAAATACCTGGTTCGTCCTGGCTGACCCTGGGCGCTCGCGCCTGGGTCCACCTGACCGATTGCCCGGACGGCAGATGTGGTGGAGCCCACTAGGTGACTCCCCGTAGTTGGCCGTCGGCCTGCCTAGCCTCGTCGGATGCCTGACGACGACCGTTCCGAGACCGGGTACTCCGCCATGCCCAGCACTGTCCGATCGGACGATCCCCCCTCCTCCGCCCCGGCGTCCGCTGCTTCCGTGCGCCGGTCGTCGCCCGACAGTCGCCCGCCGACCCCGGCTCGGCTGTGGAGGCTCGTACTGCTGCTGTTCGTCGTGGTCGACCGCGTCCGGCCGCTCGGTCCGGCCGTGGCGCGCCGGCTGGCCCGGCCCGCGGCTGCTCTGGCCCGGCCCGCGGCTGCTCTGGCCCGGCCCGCGGCTGCTCTGGCCCGGCCCGCGGCTGCTCTGGCCCGCCGGCTGGCTTGGCCCGCCGCTGCCGTGGCCCGGGTCGGCCGGCCCGGAGTCGCCCGAGCCGGCCGGCTGGTCGGGGTGGCGGCGGCCCGACTGCGCGTCGCGGCCGCGCCGGCCCTGGCCCTGCTCCACGCCCAGTGGCGGCGCCTGCGTCGGACCGTCGAGCCCGGGCTGGTCCGGGTCCGCCGGGTGCCCGCCGTCCGGACCGCGGAGCGAGCGGTGCGCCGGGCCGCCGAACGGGCCGCGCCGCCCGCCCGCCGGCTCCTCTCCCGGGCCGGCGCCCTGGCCGCCCGGACCGGGCTGCCGCAGCGGCTCGGCCTGCGCCGTCCGGACCGCCGGGTCCGGGTTGCGCTGGCCGCCGGGCTGCTCTGCTGTCTCGGTGTGCTGGCCGCCGTCGAAGTGATCTCAGCGTCGGCCGACCCGACCGACAGCAGCACGGCGCACGCGGATGACCGGGTCGCGCTCTCCCGGCCCGACGACGGCAGCGGCGGCCGGCCCGACGACGGCAGCGGCGGCCGCGCGCCGGACCGTTCGAGCCGCTCCGGCGATCACGGCCGGTCGGACGGGGCGAGGTCGGACGAGGCGGACCCGGACACGTCGTCCCCGCTGGACGACGCGGAACCGGTGGCCGGGCTGACTCCGGTCCAGATGGACAATGCCCGGGCGATCGTCCGGACCGGTCGGGACATGGGAGTGTCGCGCCGAGGGCTGATCATCGGGGTGGCCACCGCCATGCAGGAGAGCAACCTGCTCAACCGGGCCAGCGAGGTGCTGCCGGAATCGAAGCGCTACCGGCACCAGGGCACCGGCTGGGACCACGACTCGGTCGGACTGTTCCAGCAGCGCACCAGCAGCGGCTGGGGACCGGTGCACCGCCTGATGGATCCGGCGTACGCGAGCGCCCGCTTCTTCGAGGCGTTGCGCCAGGTGCCCGGCTGGCAGCGGATGCGGCTGACCGAGGCGGCCCAGGCGGTGCAGTACTCGGCCTACCCGGAGCACTACGCCAAGCACGAGGGTCAGGCGGCCAGGGTGGTCGACGCACTCGTCCCGGATTGGCGCTGAGCCAGGGGCGAGTCGGCGGCGCGCGTGGAGCCGTCGACGGCCGCCAGGTGGAGGGCCGTCGACGGCGACGGGCTTGATCGGCCCGGTCACGATGGCGGAGTGGACCCGTTCGTACCGCGACGCCGGTGTGCCGCGGTGGGGGACCGGGTAAACCTGATGTCAGGACCACGCGAGGAGGACCGAGATGGCGTCACTGGTGCAACGGATCCGGATGTACCTCAGATCCCCGCAGGGCCGACAGCTCATCGACCGAGGGCGGCGTGAACTGGCCAAGCCGTCGAACCAGCACCGGATGCGCCAGATCATGTCCCGGCTGCGCGGCCGGCGCTGACCGTCGATTCGGCGCCGACTCGTCGGCTCTGGCCGGCCGGTGGTGGTACCCCTGATCCCTCTTCCCGAGACCCGGAGTGTCCCGTGACCGAGTCCCAGCCGGTGGGCGCCGCCGCGCCGGTGCCGCCGTCCGACCGTACGCTGCCGGCCGCCGCGAATCCGGGCCCGGTATCCCGACCGGAGACCGCCGTCGGAGTCGCCCAGGTCGACCCGACCGCCACGACCGACCCGACCGCCACGACCGATTCGACCGTTGCCGGGCTGCCGGCCACCGATGCAACCGTTGCCGGGCTGCCGGGCACCGAGCCGACCGTTGCCGAGCCGCCGGGGGGCGAGGAGTCCGAGTCGCCGGGTGCCGAGGCGACGGTCGCCGGGCCGCCGGGGGCCGAGCCCGGCGACGGCCCGGAGTTGACCGTCGCACCGCCCAGCGGGCTGTGGGAGCGGATGCGGGCCGACCCGCAGTACGCCCCGGAGCACCTCGCCCTGGAGGCGGTCCGGCGGATCGGACCGCAGGCCCGGGCCTGGGCCGAGCGCACCCGTGGCTGGTACCCCCAGATGACGCCGGAGGCCATGGCCCAGACGGCGATCCGGAAGTTCGTCAACCACGCCCGGGTGTCCGGGGCGATCTCCGGGGCCGCCGGCCTGCCCGGTGCGGTCCTCGACATGGGAGTGCTGGCCTGGACCCAGGCCCGGATGGTCCTCTACGTCGCGGCCGCGTACGGGCACGATCCCGAACATCCGGACCGGGCGACCGATCTGCTGGTGCTGCAACGGGTACACAAGATCGCCGAGACGGCGCGGGTGGCGCTCGGCGTGGCGGCCGGGCGGGAGCGGGTCGACGCCCTGCGGAGCCGGTCGGAGGCGCCGCTGGCCCAGGTGATACTGCGGCTCGGCCTGAAGCTGGCGCAGATGGCCGGCGTCCGGGCCGTGAAGCGGATGGCCGCCAAGGCGGTCCCCGGGGCGGCGGTGGTCTTCGGCAGCTGGGCGAACTCGTCGGCCACGAAAGGCCTGGCGACCCGCTCCCAGGAGTTGTACCGGGCCCGGGCGATCATGCCGCCGAGCCGGTAGCCCGGGCACCCGGCCGCCCGTTGCCCCGCGCCCTCAGTCGGCCCGTCGGGCCTGGGCGGCCAGGCCGGAAGCCCGCCACGCCACCTTGGCCAGCTCGTCCTGCCCGGCCACGTTCGGGTGGAAGTAGTCGAGCCGGTTAAGCAGGTCCAGGCCGAACCGCACCCGGTGCGCGGCGCCGCCGTCGTACCGGCAGCGGGACCCGTACGCCTTGCAGGCGGCGGCGAGCTGCTCGTTGTACGCGTCGATCCGGGCCCGGAACGTCGATCGGCGGGTACGGTCGGCCGGCGCCGTCGAGGTGGGGCTGGCCAGCAGCGCGGGACAGATCCGGCCCCGCCAGGCGCGTACCGCCCGGGTGTCCTCGTGACCGACCTCCCAGATCCGGTAGAGGTTCGGGATGCTCACCACCAGCACCCGGGCCTTCGGCAGGCCCTTCTTCAGCGTCGCGAGTCCACGGTCGATCCCGGTGCGGAACGCCGCGACACTGGTCATGTCCTCGATCCCGCCCCGGCAGGCGTCGTTCGCTCCGATGAGTACGGTCACGTAGTCCACCTTGGCGCGTACCGCGGCGGCGGCCTGGCTGGCCAGTCCCGAGGCACGGGCCCCGTTCACCGCCTCGTTGTGCGCCTTGCCCCGGATGGCCGGGTTCACCTCCCGGAGCCGGCGGTAGAGGCTCTCCACCCGGCTGCTGTCTCCGGTCGACCACGAGTTCCGCTGGCAGGCGGCGAGGATCACGCAGGAGCCGAAGCCGGTGCTGATGGAGTCGCCGAGCGCCGCGATCGAGTCGGGCACGCCGGGCCGGGGCGGCGCGGGCGGAGGATCGGGCTGACCGCCACCGCCGCCGTCGGACCCCTCGCAGGCCAGTGCGAAGGCCGCGAGCAGGGCGGTGACGGCGGCGGTCCAACGTCTGGGCATGCTTCTCCCGTTACGGAGCGGAAAGCAATCGCTCCGTAACTGTACGGGGCGACGCCGCCGGCCGGGAAGCCACGCCGGCCGCCATCGGCACGCGGATCACCGACACTCGCGCCGTCAGGCCGGTCGGGCGGGTCTCCGGAACCCATGCCGGATCGCCGGTCTTCGGCCAACCGGTGGTCGCAGCGAGGGTCGTGGTGCCGGCCCGGAGCGGGCCGGGCTTCCGGGTCGGGTCGGCGGCGCAGAGGCGGTCGGCCGGGTTAGGCCGAGCCCATACCGGGTAGTTTGGGGAAATGGCGGCGAGATCACAGCCCCGACGGGCGAAAGGGACGGTTGGTCACCCGTACAGCGCGCTGAACCTGCGTTTGGTGCTGGCCATCTTCGGTCTGGTGATCTGTGTGGTGCTGGGCGTGCTGGCACTCCGGGCCGACCTGCTGGCGCTGGCGGTGGCCCTCGGCGTCCTCGCCCTGGTCGCCGTGGTCGATCTGGTGGTGGTGCAGCGCCGCCGGATCGCGCGGCGCCGCGAGGAGCCGCCGGGCACGAAGCACTCGCTCTTCGAGTGAGCACGGAGCCGCTGCGAGTGCGGCTGGAGCCGGTCCCGGCCCGTCCGTCGCCCGGGCTCCGCACGATCCGCCGACGGCTCCGCACGATCCGCCGACATCGCCAGGGAGTACGACATGTCGATCGCCACCATCGACCCGAACACGGGACGGGTGCTCAAGACCTTCGACGAGATGACGGACGAGCAACTGGAGACCGCGCTCGCCCGGGCGGCGGCCGGCTTCGACGAGTTGCGTGCCACCACCTTCGCCGAACGGGCCCGGTGGATGTCCGCCGTGGCGGACCTGCTGGAGGTCGAGTGCGACGGCGTGGCCCGGATGATGACGACGGAGATGGGCAAGACCTACGCGTCGGCCAAGGCCGAGGTGGCCAAGTGCGCGGCGGCCTGCCGGTACTACGCGGCGCACGCCGAGCGGTTCCTCGCCGACGAGCCCGCCGACGCCGGTTCGATCGGTGCCACCTCGGCGTACGGCCGCTACTTCCCGATGGGCCCGGTGCTGGCGGTGATGCCGTGGAACTTCCCGCTCTGGCAGGTCATGCGGTTCGCCGCGCCCGCCCTGATGGCCGGCAACGTGGGGCTGCTCAAGCATGCCTCGAACGTGCCGCAGACGGCGCTGTACCTGGACGAGCTGTTCCGTCGGGCCGGTTTCCCGGCCGGCGCGTTCCAGACGCTGATGATCGGGTCGGAGCGGATCGAGCAGGTGCTCGCCGATCCCCGGGTCCGGGCCGCGACGCTGACCGGCAGCGAGGGCGCCGGCCGGGCGGTGGCGTCGATCGCCGGCAGGTACGTCAAGAAGACCGTGCTCGAACTCGGTGGCAGTGACCCGTTCGTGGTGATGCCCTCGGCCGACGTTGCCCGGGCCGCCGAGGTGGCCACGGTGGCCCGCTGCCAGAACAACGGCCAGTCCTGCATCGCGGCGAAGCGGTTCATCGTGCACACGGAGGTGTACGACGAGTTCACCGAGGCGTTCGTGGCCCGGATGTCGGCGCTGCGGCTCGGTGACCCGATGGACGACGGGACCGACGTCGGGCCGCTCGCCACCGAGCGGGGCCGCGACGAGGTCGCCGAGCAGGTCCGGGACGCCGTGGCCAAGGGTGCCCGGGTGCTCTGCGGCGGCGAGGTGCCGGACCGGCCCGGCTGGTGGTACCCGCCGACCGTGGTCACCGAGCTGACCCCGCAGATGCGGATGTACGCCGACGAGGTCTTCGGCCCGGTCGCCGGGCTCTACCGGGTCGGCTCCTACGAGGAGGCGATCGAGGTGGCCAACGGCACCGACTACGGCCTCGGCGCCAACGCCTGGACCCGGGACCCGGCCGAGCAGCAGCGGTTCGTCGCCGACCTGGACGCCGGGATGGTATTCGTGAACGGAATGACCACGTCCTATCCGGAGCTGCCGTTCGGCGGCGTCGGCAATTCCGGCTACGGCCGCGAGCTGTCGGCACAGGGCATCCGGGAGTTCTGCAACCTCAAGGCCGTCTGGATCGGTGTGGGCGCCTCGGCGGGTCCCGGCGCGGGCGCGCACAGCGAGTAGCCCGCCGGCGGAGCGGGCCGCGCGGTCCCCGGTCGCCGAACATTCATCCGCGCGCCGGGTGTGCGGGCCGGGGTCGGCGGGGTACGGGAGACCGCCATGACGGTCTTCGGGCTACACGCCTCACACGAGCAGATCCATCCCGCCGAGTTGCTCCGGACCGTCGTCCGGGCCGAGGAGGCGGGCTTCGACGCGGCCATGTGCTCCGACCACTTCTCGCCGTGGAGTGCCCGGCAGGGGCAGTCCGGCTTCGCCTGGTCCTGGCTCGGCGCCGCGCTCCAGGCCAGCACGCTGCCGTTCGGCGTCGTCAACGCGCCCGGCCAGCGTTACCATCCGGCGATCGTGGCGCAGGCGATCGGCACGCTCGCCGCGATGTATCCCGGCCGGTTCTGGGCCGCGCTGGGCAGCGGGGAGGCGAGCAACGAGCACATCACCGGGGCTGGCTGGCCGCGCAAGGAGATCCGGACGGCGCGGTTGCGGGAGTGCGTCGACGTGATCCGGGCGCTGTTGGCCGGCGAGGAGGTCAGCCACGACGGGCTGGTCACGGTCGACCGGGCCCGGCTCTGGACCCGGCCGGAGGAGCCGCCCGCGCTGGTCGGGGCCGCGGTCACCGAGGCGACCGCCCGGTGGTGTGCCGAGTGGGCCGACGGACTGATCACGGTGAACGCTCCGGTGTCCCGGCTGCGCCGGATGGTCGACGCCTACCGGGACGCGGGCGGTCGGGGAAAACTGCACCTCCAGGTCCACCTGAGCTGGGCACCCGATCCGGCGCAGGCGGCCCGGATCGCGTACGAGCAGTGGCGCAGCAACGTCTTCGCCCCGCCGGTCTGCTGGGATCTGGAGCTGACCGAGCACTTCGACGTCGTCTCCGAGCAGGTGTCGCCGGAACGGGTCGCCGAGGTGGTCAACGTCTCCGCCGACCTGGGCCGGCACGCGGCCATGCTGCGCGAGTACGCCGACCTCGGCTTCGACGAGATCTACCTGCATCACGTGGGGCAGCGGCAGGAGGCCTTCGTCGACGCCTTCGGTGCGAAGGTGCTCCCCGAGTTGCGTACGGGCGGGTGGGAGCGGAGCTGAGCCGGTGCCGGCTCAGCCGGCGGCGCCGTTGGCACACCGTCCATGGTGGCGGAGAATCTATCTACCACGATCACTGCGGACAGCACGACCACTGCGAACCGATCTCGCATCCGGCCCTGATGACCGGAGTCGCCCGGGCGGTGTCCGGGCCACCGGGCCGGTGCCCGTCCCTGGAGGTCACCGATGACGCAGACCGCCGCCGACCGATTTCCGACCAAGCACCTGCCCGGAGTCGCCGTCCGGGACCTACCCCCGCCGCCCCGATCAGCCTGGTCGATCCTCGGGCCGGGGGTGATCGCGGCCGGCGTCGGCCTGGCGTCCGGCGAGTTCATCCTCTTTCCGTACATCGCCTCGCAGGTGGGGCTGGTCTTCCTCTGGGCCGCCGCGGTCGGGATCGTCACCCAGTGGTTCCTGAACATGGAGATCGAGCGCTACACCCTGGCCACCGGGGAGACCGCGCTGACCGGCTTCTCGCGGTTCTGGCGGCACTGGGGACTGGTCTTCGCGATCATGGTCTACTTCGCCAACCTCTGGCCGGGATGGGCGTCCAGTTCGGCCACCATGCTGACGTACCTGTTCGGCGGCGACGCCACCTGGATCGCGGTCGGCCTGCTGCTGCTGATCGGCGCGACGCTCACCCTGGCCCCGGTGGTCTACACCGCGCTGGAGCGGATCGAGTTCGTCAAGGTCGGCCTGGTACTCCTCTTCATCGCGGTCGCGGTGCTCTTCGCCATCTCGGCCCAGGCCTGGGGCGACCTGCCGACCGCGGTGACCGCGCCGGAGTTCCCCACCGAACTCGGCTTCGCGCTGATGCTCTCTGCGCTGGTCTTCGCCGGTGCCGGCGGTGGGCAGAACCTGGTGCAGTCCAACTGGATCCGGGACAAGGGCTACGGGATGGGCCGGTACGTGCCCCGGCTGGTCAGCCCGGTCACCGGCCGGGAGGAGGCCGCCCCGGACGGTCGTGGCTTCGTCTTCGAGCCCACCGAGGAGAACCTGGCCCGCTGGCGGCGGTGGTGGCGGCTGGCCAACCGCGAGCAGTTGGTCACCTTCGCACTGATCTCGTTCCTCACCATCGTGCTGACCTCGCTGCTGGCGTACTCCACCGTGTACGGGGTGCCGGGACTGGCCAACAGCGTGGAGTTCCTCCAGGTCGAAGGGGAGCGGCTGAAGGAGATCGTCGGCCCGTGGTTCGGCACCCTGTTCTGGATGATCGGAGCGCTCTCGCTCTTCGCCGCCGCGATGGGCATCGTCGACTACACCAGCCGGCTCGCCGCGGACGTCGTCAAGACGGCGTACCTGCCCCGGTTCTCCGAGAGCCGGATCTACTTCGCGCTGGTCTGGGGGCTGGTCGGGCTCGGCTGCCTCATCCTGCTGGCCGGCTTCGACCAGCCGCTCGTCCTGCTGGTCATCTCGGCCTGCGTCGGCGGGCTGATGATGTTCTTCTACTCGATCCTGCTGCTGGTGCTCAACCGCCGGGTCCTGCCGGAGCAGATCCGGCCCCGGTCGTACCGGGTGGTGGCGCTGCTCTGGTCGGTACTGCTCTTCGGCGTCTTCTCCGCGTTGACCGTCTGGCAGCAGGGCGACCGGCTGCTCGACTGGCTGCGGTAGCCGGGGGTATCGGGGCCCCGGGGGTATCGGGATCTCGGACGGTACCGGAGAGCCCCCGGGTGGTACCGGAGCCCCGGGCGGGCAGAATCACGGGCCGCGCCCTTCCGGCGGCTCCTCCGGAGGCGGAAGCGTGTCCAGGCCGAGTCGTGCGGTCTCGGCCGCCAGCTCGTGCAGGAACCCGTCGACCCGCTCGTCGTCCATGGTCCGCAACTCGGTGCTGACCTACTCGATCCCGGCGCCGAACGCCTGCCGCTGTTCGGCGGCCATCGGCCACTGCAGCATCGCCCGCTCCGAGGCCCGGGGCTCGCCCCGATAGGCCACCACGGCGTCCGCCGGGAGGGAGTCGAGCAGGTCGTCACCGACGCCGGGAGCGGCACCCCGGTCCATCACCAGTTCCTCCGGATCCCTGGCCGGCCCGCGCGGCTTCGGCCGGCTCATGCGGTCGCACCTGGCCGGCTCCGGCCCGGGCGCGGCTGCTCCACGTCCCGGAGCAGTTCGACGTAGTGATGGAGTTCGTCGCGGAGCCGGAAGAAGAGGTACGCGGCGACGAGCCCGCCGACCAGCCCGACCGCGAAGACGCCGAGGTTCACCCGGATCTCTCCGAGCAGCGGTACGACCGGCCGGGCGACCATCCAGGCCGGCGGCGGCTGTACGTACAGCAGCGCGGCGACGAGTGAGGTGGCTCCGGTGGCCACCAGCCCGGCGAAGGTGGTCAGCGAGGACCGTTGCAGTTTCTCCACCGAGTAGCCGACGAAGGTCGCCGCCACCGGCGAGATGGCCAGCAGGAACGCGAGCACGTCGCCGGAGATCCGGTCGCCGTCGTTGACCGGGACCAGGAGGGCGAGCAGGGTTATCACCAGTGCGGAGAGTGCGGCCAGCCAGGAGGTGAGGCCGAGCGCACCGGGCGGCACCTCGTCGAAGACCACCTCCATCACCAGGTCCGCCGGGGCCCGACAGGTGTCGAAACGCCGGGCGTAGAGGTGGGCGTACGGCAGGGCCTGGCGGTGTCGTACCCGCAGGTACGCGCGTTCGCTCATGGCACGGATCGCCGCCTGGTCGATGCTCGCTCCGGACTGCGCCAACTGCACCGAGTGCACCTTCACGTAGGTGTTCGCCCCGGCCCGCATCCGGAAGTGGTAGCTGGTGGCGGTGAAGGGCAGGTTCAGCGGGATGACGAAGGTGTTGGGCGCGAGCCCGAGCCGGACCCGGCGCCGGCCGCGGTGCGAGGTCGCCCGGCCGTACACCGGGATGGTCTTGGTGTAGTGCAGGATCCAGGCGCATCCGTCCGGCGGCGGCACCTCGGCGATGACCACGTAGTTGCGGACCAGGAACGAGCAGACTCCGCGGAGCCGGTGCAGCCGCGTCTGGGCGGCGCTGGCCCGGATCGGCGCGACGTTGCGGTCGAAGTACGCGTCCGCGTCGGCCACCGAGACCCGACCGGCCTGGAACACCAGCCGGAGCAGCGCGAAGAGCACCGCGTCGTGGCGTCGCTCGTCCGCCGCGTGGACCGCCTCGCCGAACGTCTCCCGGAACAGTTGCCGCAGCACGTGCGCGACCACGCCCCGGGCGTCCTCCTGGGACAGGAACGGCACGGGGTCACCGGACCCGTCGAAGGTCTCGACGTTGTCGAGCATCCCGCCCTTGGTGCTCAGGATCATCGGCACCAGCATCACCCGAGGCTGCCCTGCCGGCCCGGCCGGATCGTCCGGGCCGGTGGACCGACCGGTCGGGCCGCCGGTGTCGCCCGGTCCCGCCGTCCGGGTGAGTAGCGCGGAGGAGGCGGCGGTACCGGACGGGCCGCCGAGCCGGCGGCTGCCACCGTTGGCCCCCGAGCTACTCGGCGGGTCTGCTGGGGCCGGAGCATTCTCCGGTCCTCGCGTCGCGGGTGTCGCGGGTACGGCGTCCTCGCGGAGCCCCACCAGGTCCTCCGGGGTACCGCTGAAGGTCGTGGAGACCAGCACCCGTAGACACTCGTCGACCTGCTGGACCTCGTCGGTGATCCGGACCTGGTAGCGGGCCGGGTCGAGCAGGATCTGGCCGAACAGCCGGATGGCCGGGGCGGGATAGGTCCGGCTGACCCGGATCATCGACCGAAGGATCTCCCGGTCGGCGTCGCGCTGGGCGAGCGTGACCGAGGCGGGTCGTCCGGGAGCCCGGTCGAAGCGTTGCCGCCGCCACCAGTGCCGCTGCGCCGTGCGCCGGGCCGACACCACCAGCTCGGCCGCGGCCAGCAGGCCGACCACCCGGATCGCTCCCTCGGCCGGCCAGAGCGCGGTGTCGAGCCACGGGACCGCACGCAGCAGCAGGTCGGCCGGCCCGTCCACGATCGAGGCCACCGCGACGACCGCGGCGACGCCGAGCTGGGCCAGGCAGGTGGCGATCCAGCGAAATGTCTCTCCTCTGCGCACCAGACCTCCCCGGTCGCTCTTCGCCCGGCGAGTTCCGCGACGGCGTGCGCCGTCGGCGGTGGTTGCGCAGGGCAAAGGTGACGTCTCTTCGTGATGACAGCCTTGCGGAAAGTTAAGATCCGCTGCCTCCCCCGGACGGGCGCGGCCACGTCGAGATCGCCCGCCGAACCGGCCGGCCGGGCCGCCGGGCCGTCCCGTCCGGCCGCACTGGACGGAGGGGGTCACCCGGACCGAAGCGCCGACCGCCGATCGACCCACAGACGCCGGGCGATCCGGCCCGCACAGACGCCGGGTGAGCCCGCACAGACGGCGGGCGAGCCCGGACGCGACTGGTCGCGTCCGGGCTCGCCCTGTGGTGCGCCGGAGGTCAGGTGCAGGGAATGCCGTTCAGGGTGAACAGCGTGGGGTTCGGGTTCGGACCACCGGCGGTGGTGGCGTTGAAGCCGAACATCTGGCTGGCGCCCGGCATGATCCGCGAGTTGTACGACTCGTTCCGCGCGGTGACCCGGGCACCCGACTGGGTCACCTTCGCCATCCACGCCTCCCGGACCAACTGGTCTCCGTTGAACGCGAAGCTCAGCGCCCAGCCGTTGATCGGGGTGGTGCCGGTGTTGGTGATCGTCGCCTGCCCGGTGAACCCGCCACCCTCGGCCCAGGTGCCGAAGTTGACGTACGTCACCCGGCAGGCCGAGCCGGCCGGCACCGAGGTGCCGGCGCCCTGGTCGGCGAGGAACGAGGCGATCCAGGCCAGCGCCGAGTTCCAGTTGATCGCCACCTCGTTGGTGGCGTACGAGGCGATGTCGTCGACGTAGCAGAACATCGGCGCGCAGCCGTCCAGCAACTGTTTGGCGAACGGGTCGTCGAGGCTGGCGTTCGCGCCACCGGCGATCGAGCCGGGCGGTGGGTTCGGCAGCGACTCGTCGTACTGGTGGCCGAAGATCCGGCTGTGCTGGTTCTTCGACGCCTTCTCGCCCCAGCCGGTCACGTACGACTGGTTGAGCGCGTTGCGGCCGAAGATGTAGTCCATGCCCTGCACCGCGCCGTCCCGGTACTTCGGCTGCCCGGTCAGGTCGAAGGCGGTGGCCAGCACGACCGCGTTGTTGATGATGTTGCTGTTGGCGCCCCAGAAGTAGCTGCCCGGGGTGCCCGGCATCGGCAGCCCGTACGCCTGGCCCTGCGCGGTCACCAGGTGGCGGTCGGCGGCGGCGACCACCGAGGCGCGGATCCGCTCCCGCTCCGCCGCCGGCAGCCCACTCGGCACGGTGGCCAAATCGAGCCGGCCGAGCGCGGCGGTGCTGCCCCAGCCGAAGCCGTGCGCACCGAAGACATCGTCGTCGGTGTGGTGCGGCGAGGCGGTCAGGTCGGCCAGGTAGGACGCCTCACCGGTGCTCAGGTAGAGCTCGGCGGCGGCCCAGTAGAACTCGTCGGTGACGTCGCCGTCGGCGTAGGAACCGCCGCCGTTGCCGTCGGCCGGGTCGGCGTACCGGGTCGGGTTCGCCTTCGCCGCCGCGTACGCGGCGGTGGCCGCGGTCCGGCAGCGCTGCGCGAACGTGGCGTCGTACGGGGCGAACAGCCGGGCGCACTGCGCGGCGGTGGCGGCCAGGTTCAGCGTCGCCGCGGTGGACGGCGGGTGCAGCTCGCGCAGCTCCGGGTCGTCCTCGGGTTGCAGCGGCAGCCCGGTCCAGTTCTGGTCGTGGATCTTGTGGTGTGCCATCCCGGCCAGCGGCTTCCCGGCCGGCACCTGCATCCGGAGCAGGAACTCCAGCTCCCAGCGCGCCTCGTCGAGGATGTCCGGCACACCGTTGTCGCGTTCGGGCAGCCGCAGCGTGCCGTCGGCCAGCGCCGCACCACCACCGGCGGTGGGGGCGGTCTTGGTCCGTTCGAAGGCGTTCAGCAACTGGTAGGTGGCGATGCCGCCGTTGACCACGTACTTGCCGTGGTCACCGGCGTCGTACCAGCCGCCCCGGACGTCGAGGCGGTAGTCGCAGACCCCGGGCTGGCACGGTACGTCGGTGTCGCCCCGGTTCGGCGCCACGCCGAGGTGCCCGGCCGGCCGGGCGTACTCCTCGCCGACCAGGTCGCCGTCGATGGCGATGCCGCTGCGCTGGATGTAGAAGAACTGGAGCGAGTCGGAGCGCAGCTGCTTCCAGACGTCGGTGGAGATGTCGAACGGGTGGCTGGTCTCGCCGTCCGCGGTCAGCGTGTACCCGGTGCCGGGCGTGCGGAACGTGGAGAAGTCGACGGTGTGCACGTTCTGTGCCGACGCCTGGTCCACACCGCGCGGGGTGCTCTGCCCGCTGGCCAGGACGGCACCCGCGGCCGACTTCAGCTCCCAGCCCAGCGGTTCGGTCGACTCGGTGACGACGGTGGCGTTCTTGGGCCCGGCCGGCAGGTAGCCGACCTGGTTCACCCGGACCCGTGGCCCGGTGTCCGGCACGTACGGCGGCTCCTCCTCGCCGCCGAGCAGCGAGGCGTTGTCCAGGCAGAACTCGAAGGGCTCGGCGTTGCCGCCGACCTGGAACGCCACCTGGGCCACCTCGGTGTCGGCGGTGGCGTTGAAGGTCCGCTCGACGTGCTGTGCCTCCGGACCGAAGGTGATGTCCTCGACGAAGTACGAGGTGTACGGGTCGACGCCGAGCTGCACCGCGATCCGTACGGTCGCGCCGGGTGCCGCGGAGGCGTCGAAGGAGAGCGTGTACGACTCGCCGTTGACCAGCGTCACGTCGTTCTGCCCGACGCCGCCGTCCCAGGGGTTGGCCAGTCCGCTCGGCACGGCGGAGCAGAGCCGGCCGTCGGTGACCCCGGTGGAGGTGGTGCCGTAGGAGTACCAGCCGGTGGTGCCGTTGGCGAAGTCGCCGTTGGTCAACTGCTCGGCGCCGCCCGGTGGCGGCCCGGCGTCGGCGTCGCTTGCCAGCGAGACGTCGTCCAGGCAGAACGTGTACGCCTCTGCGGCGCCGCCGAGCTGGAACGTGAGGGTGCCGTTTGTCGAGTCGAGGGTGCCGGTGAACTCGTACCCGAACTCCTCGGCGGTGGCGTCGAGCGCGACGTCCCGGGAGAAGACCGTGGTGTACGGGTCCTCGTTGAGCTGCACGTTCGCCTTGACCGTGACCGGTGCGCTGGCCGAGGCGCGGAAGCTCAGCGCGTAGCTGGCGCCGTCGCCCAGCGGGATGTTGTTGTGGCCGATGCTGGCGTCCCAGGGATTGGCGAGGCCGGCGGGGACCTCGGTGCAGAGCTGGCCGTCGACCGGGCGCAGCGTCAGGTTGGCGGAGGACCACCATGGGGCGGTGCTGTCGGTGAAGGTGCCGT
Organism: Plantactinospora sp. B6F1; assembly: GCF_040120695.1. Lineage (NCBI taxonomy): Bacteria > Bacillati > Actinomycetota > Actinomycetes > Micromonosporales > Micromonosporaceae > Plantactinospora > Plantactinospora sp. B6F1. The sequence continues at coordinate 32,695 of NZ_JBEEAC010000049.1, forward strand.
TGACGATGTGTTCGGTCAGCGCCAGGGTGCCGGTGGAGCCGTCGGGCCGGGCCTGCGCCCCGGTGGCGGTGCCGGTGAGCAGCAGGGCGGCGGTGGCGAGCAGGGTGACCGCGCGGGAGGACCGGCGGTGGCGATGGCGGGGTCGGAGCACGGGGGATCCCTTCCGGTGGGCGTGCCGCCAGCGGCCCGCAGCGCTCGGGTTCGTGGCGGTGGGACCGGCAGCGCTGGTGGGAGCGCTCCCAATACCGTGCCGATGTTGCCAGTCCGTTTCTGGCATGTCAATCGACCATGCTGGATCAGATTTGCGGCCGATCCATGGTGCGGGGCGAGGTACCAGCGCCGGGGCGGCTCGCGGTTCGTGATCACCGGAGCCACGTACGGTAAATTTCGATCGCCACTCCGGTCCGATGGTGATCTACTGCAAGCATTCTGGCCGTCTTTTTGGCAGGCTGCCTGCCATGAGCCTGAAGCTGCGATCCGTGGCGGTGAGCGACCGTGGCCTGATCCGGGGCGCGAACCAGGATTCCGTGCACGCCGGACCCTGGCTGCTGGCCGTGGCCGACGGCATGGGCGGAATGGCCGCCGGCGACCTCGCCAGCACCATCGCCATCGACGCGATCCGGCCGCTGGACGTGGAGACCCCGGAGGAAGGGCTGGTCGCCGCCCTACAGGACGCCGTGGACACGGCGAGCGCGGGCATCCGGGCGGCGATCGCCGAGGACCCGGAACGGCAGGGCATGGGCACCACCCTCACCGCGCTGCTGCTCGCCCGTACCGGGGCCTGCCTCGCCCTGGCCCACGTCGGCGACTCCCGGGCGTACCTGCTGCGCGGTGGCACGATGACCCAGCTCACCCGGGACGACACCTTCGTGCAGATGCTGGTCGACGAGGGAGTGATCACTCCTGAGGAGGCGCACAGCCATCCCCGCCGGGCGGTGGTCACCCGGGCGTTGCAGGGCGAGCCGGTCACCCCTACCTACACCACCGTGGTGCCCCAGCCCGGCGACCGGTGGCTGCTGTGCAGTGACGGGCTCTCCAACGTGGTTCGCTCGGACAGCCTGGCCGATGCGCTGCTCGGCTACCCCGACCCGGCCGACTGCGCTGCGCGCCTGGTCGACCTCGCCCTGCGGGCCGGCGGACCGGACAACATCACCGTCGTGGTCGCGGACGTCCTCGACATCCCCGACCGCGGCTGAGTCTCGGACAGCGCGCCGCCCCGCGGGCTATCCGCGGCGGGGTTGCAGTCCCCGGGTCGGCGGCGCCTCGGTCGGGTCCGCCGGCCACGGATGTCGGGGGTAACGGCCGCGCAACTCGGCACGTACCCGGGGATAGCCGGTGCGCCAGAACGAGGCGAGGTCCCGGGTCACCGCGACCGGACGGCCGGCCGGGGAGAGCAGGTGCAGCAGCACCGGTACCCGCCCGTCGGCGATCAGGGGCACCTCCTGCCAGCCGAACGTCTCCTGCAACTTGACCGCCAGCACCGGTGCCGCCGGATCCGCGTAGTCCACCCGGTGCCGGGACCCGCTCGGTACGGCCAGCCGCTCCGGGGCCACCGCGTCCAGCCGGGCCGCCTCCCGCCACGGCAGCAGCCGGCGCAGTGCCGCCGCGACGTCGACCCGGGCCAGGTCGGCCCGGCGCCGGGCACCGGCCAGTTCCGGGCCGAGCCACTCGTCGGCCCGGTCCAGCAGCGCCGTGTCGCTCACCTCCGGCCACTCGTCGCCGAGCGCCTGCCGGCAGAACGCCAGCCGGGCCCGCAACTCCCGCGCCGGCCGGGTCCAGGTCAGCAGGTCGAGCCCGACCTGACGCAGCCCGTCGCGGAGCGCGGCGGCGACCCGGACCGGATCCGGGCTGGGCAGGGGCCGGTCCAGCAGCACGATCGCGCCCAGCCGCTCCACCTCGCGGGCCACCACGTCCTGCCCGGACCAGGTGATCTCCTGCTCCCGCCGCAGCAGCGCGGCCCCGGCCTCCCGCGCGGTGGCCTCGTCCACCACCGCGGCCTGGCGGATCGCCGCGCCCCGGCGCCCCGGTGCCCGGTCGGCGACCGAGATCGCCAGCCACTCCGCCCCGGAGAGCGGCGAGCCCGGCGCCAGGTCCGCGGCGGTGCCGCCGGCCATCAGGTACGTCTCGGCGCCAGCCTGGCGGACCCGGGCCAGCCGCTCCGGGTACGCCAGCCCGACCAGCAGCCCGGCGGCCAAGTCGTCCGGCAGTGCCGTCCCACCCCGTCGGTCGTCCCGCCCGCTCCGTCGCGCGTCGGGTCCGGTCGGTTGCTCGCCCGGCGCGGTGCCTCGGTGGTCGGCTCCGATCGGTTGGTCGGCGGGTTCGGCCGGTTGGTCGTCGGACGCGGTGCGTGGGGCGTCCGGGCCGGTGCAGGGCGGTGACCCGGCCAGGGCGCCCCGCAGCCGGTTAACCTCCCTCCGCCACCTGGCGCTGGCCGGATCCGTACCGGAGCGGAGGCGACGCCAGGTGGCGACCAGGTCGTCACCGGGGGCGGACTCGGCGAGTACCGCGACCACCTCGGCGGCCCGGTGCGGCCGCACCGCGGCGGCACCGTCCAGCAGGGCCCGGGCCAGCCGTGGGTGCGCGCCGACCACTGCCATCGCCCGACCCCGCCCGGTCACCCGGCCGTCCGGCGCGACCGCACCGAGCGCCGCCAGGGTGGAGCGGGCCACCTGCATCGCCGCCGCCGGGGGCGGGTCCGGCAGCGCCAGCCCGGTGCCGTCCGGGCTGCCCCAGCAGGCGAGCTGGAGCGCGAAGGCGGTGAGGTCGGCAACCGCGATCTCCGGCTCGGGCTGCGCCGGCAGCCGGTCGTGCTCCGCCGCCGACCAGCATCGGTAGACCCGGCCCGGCGCCTCCCGGCCGGCCCGCCCGGCCCGCTGGGTCGCCGCCGCCCGGGACACCGGCACCGTCACCAGGCCGCCGAGCCCCCGGGCCAGGTCGGTCCGGGCGACCCGACTCAGCCCGGCGTCGACCACCACCCGCACCCCGGGCACGGTGAGGCTGGTCTCCGCGACGGCGGTGGCCAGCACGACCCGGCGTCGACCGACGGCCGGGCGCAGCGCGGCGTCCTGCTCGGCACTGGACTGCCGGCCATGCAGGGTCACCAGGTCGGTGCCGGTCAACCCGGCCAGCCGGCCGGCGACACCGCCGATCTCCCCGGCACCGGGGAGGAAGACGAGCAGGTCGCCGTCGTTCTCGGTCAGTGCCCGGCGTACGGTGGCGGCCACCTGGTCGAGCAGCCGGGGATCCACCCGGAGCCCGAGCGGCGGATCCACCGGCCGGGGTGGTGGGGCCCAGACCACGTCGACCGGGTACGCCCGGCCCTCGGCGCGCAGCACCGGTGCCGGCTCCGCCACCGAGCCGAGCAGCGCGCCGAGCCGCTCCTCCTGGGCGGTGGCGGACATCGCCAGCAGGCGCAGCTCGGGCCGGAGCGCCGCCCGGACCTCGATGCCGAAGGCCAGGGCCAGATCGGCGTCGAGCTGCCGCTCGTGGGCCTCGTCGAGGAGTACCGCGCCGACGCCGGGCAACTCCGGATCGTGCTGGAGCCGCTGCACGAGCAGGCCGGTGGTGACCACCTCGATCCGGGTACGGGGGCTGCTCCGGCGCTCGCCGCGCACCGCGTACCCGACGGTCTCGCCGACCCGTTCGCCGCGCAGTTGCGCCATCCGGCGGGCGGCGGCCCGGGCCGCGACCCGACGCGGCTGGGCGACGACGATCCGCCCGTCGATCCGGTCCGCCAGCGCCAGCGGGACAAGTGTGGTCTTGCCCGCCCCGGGCGGCGCCACCAGCACGGCGGCCCCCCGTTCCGCCAGCGTCTCGACCAGGGCCGGCAGGACGTGCCGAACCGGCAGGTCGCCGTCGGGTATGTCCCCGACCGGCAGGTCGGCGACGGGTATGTCCCGGACCGGCAGGTCGGCGTCGGGTTCGGGCGCTGGCACCGGGCCAGTGTCGCACCGGCGGCGGCTGGAGCCGGAAACACCTCCGCCCTACCCGGTGGCCGGCGCGGTGGTCCGCTCGGGCCGTCGGGTAGGGCGGAGCTGTTCTCGCGCCGTCAGTAGGTGTCGGCGAGTTGGGTGCGGAGTTTGGTGAGGGCGCGGGTGAGGAGGCGGCTGATGTGCATTTGGGAGACGCCGATGTGTTCGGCGATTTGGGATTGGGTGAGGTTGCCGTA
>NZ_JBEEAC010000005.1:0-316749 GCF_040120695.1 Plantactinospora sp. B6F1
GCCGGACCCGGGCTGCCGCGTTCATGCCACCACCAGCCGGATACCTCATCACCCCGACCTACCCAAACCATCGACGCGGATCACGCGGACACGTCGAGGGACGTCAGCCTTTCAACCTCTGTAGCGGCTATCCCGCGTCTGCGCGGCCCACCCGCTGCTTGGAGTATTAGCCGAACAGCGGATGTCTTGGAGTCCCGTCCGGCACGACTGCTATTCAGCCCTGAGCAGTCGGGCGATCAGGCGGGCCGTCGTCGGTGCGCCAGCTCGGCGAAGTGCCATGACGGTCGACTCGTCCGTGGCGCCCTTGAGCGAGGCGACGGCGGTCTGGTGGGCAGCGAGCATCTGCGGCCCATGCTCGACCACGAGCCGACTGAGCAACTGGTCCGGAGCGAGTACCTCGAAGCCGAGAGCCTCGGCAAGGTTCGCTGGGAAGTCTTTGGTGTTCGAGGTACACAACACCGTCGCCTCGGCGGCGAGTGATGCGGCGAGGACGTGGCGGTCGTCGTCGTCTGGGAGCGACAGCCCGTTCAGCATCTGCCAATGCTCCTTGTCGGGCTCTACTTCGGCGTAGGGGTAGGCGCGGTTCATCGCGCCTACCAGCCGTTGAGCGGCCGCCTGGTCGAAGCCCTCCACGTTCCCCATGAGGTGCTCTGTGACCTCGCCCAGGATCTGGGCGCTCCAGGCGATGGCGACAATCTCCTGGTCAGCCGCATAGAGCAGATAATCCGTAGGACCCGGGAGTAGAGCACGTTCGCGTCGGCGAGGACGACCCGGATCAGATCGGCCTCGCCAGCGGTGCTGCTCATTCAGTGAGGCCAAGTTCGTTCTGCACGGCGGCCAGTTCGGCCATCGCCTCGCGCCGCCGCTCACGCTCTGCCTCCAGGAACGTCCTGATCGAGGAGACGCGGATGCGGTGGTGGGTGCCGACTTTGCGAGACTCCAGCAGGCCCCGGTCCATCAGCTTGCGGACTTGGGGGCGGGACATCGCCAGCAGGACCGCCGCCTCGGTCGGGCTGACTTCGGCGTTTGCCGGCGAAACGATGATCTCCTCGCCGTTCGCCCGGGCATCGACAAGGCGTGACACCAACTCGGCCGTCTCCCGTGACAGCGCCACGTTCACTTCGTTGCCGGGTTCGGCCAGGGCACGATGAAGGGCCTTGGCGTCACGTATAAGCAGGTCTGTCACGGCGGCCCCTCTCAACTGACCCAACTGCTCTAACTGCAGCAAGTGTAGCCGGCCATGATGACCGCAACCACCTCATCGTCACAGGAAATGGCCGAGCGCAGGCGGCGATGACTCGCCGGGTGAACAGGAGCCTTCGATCAATCACCTCCCTCCGGCTGGGACCGCCCGGCGCGCGGGAACGCGTCCCGGAGCCCCGCCGCGTTGGGGGCGGAGGTGGCGGGGGTGATCGGGATGGCGGTCACCGGCCGCGCCTCGGTGCGCAGCACCCGCAGTACCCGCACGTCTCCGGCTGCCGTGGTCACCCGCAGTCCGGAAGGGTGGTCCAAGGCCGTGAGAACGGCCTCCACCCGCAGGATCTCCGGTCGCTGCGCTCGGTGCAGCAGGCCCGCGACGAAATTGAGGAACTCCACCACGTCGGCCGTCGTCCCGCTACGTGCGGGAGGGGTGAGCACCAGGTACGTCGTGCCGCCTCCCGCATGCTCTATCCGGATGCCGGGCGTCTCCGTCCCACCGCCGAACGGTACTGCCGCAACGATGTCCGGGCACCCGGACGCGTGGATGGTCTCGGCGACGAGCCGCGTCAGCTCGGTCTCACTCATGCCCTTTCCGCCTTCCCGGTTTCCTCGGTACCCGGGGGACCGGTTTACCTCCACCCCGGCCCGCGCGACATGGCAGCGAGCCGGACCGGGCTCCGGTCCTCCCGGGACCGTCGACAGACCCCGCCCGATCCCGTCCCCGCCTCACCCTCTGCCTGGTGAGGCCGACCGGGCGGGGCCATACGCCGCACGACGACCGGTGCGCGGTGCAACCCGCCGTGCCGAGTCGGGTGCTTTTCCTTCTGCCGATCGCGCCCGAATCGCCGTGCTTGGCATCCATGCTGGACCGCGCGACCGAAGCGCCGGAAGATAGAAGACGTTCATGGATGGGTCAGCGTAAGTATCCGCGCGAACGGCAGGTGACGATAATCGTGAATGACCGTCAGGATTTGCCATCCCGGCTCCGGCAATTGCGCGTCGGCCGGAAGCTGTCACAGGAGAAAGTCGCGGCGGCGCTCACCGTGTCGAAGTCGCTGATCCAGCAGTTCGAGAGCGGAAAGCTGACCCCGCAGGACGACACGGCCCAGCGCCTGGACGAGTTCTTCGGTACGGGCGACGAGATCCGCAAGCTCGCCAAGCTTGAGCGCGAGGACCGGCAACCCTGGCTGCGATCGTGGTTCGAGCAGGAGCGCCGCGCGATGCTGATCCGCACCTGGGAACCGCTGCTGATACCAGGGTTGCTGCAATGAGCGTTTTTCATCCTCGGTAGATCGGGTTCTCGACGTGGTGCAGGACCAGGATGGCCTGCACGATCGCGGTCGTTCGGGACGGGCTGCAGCGCAGCTTGGTCAGGACTTTCCAGGTTTTGAGGGTGGCGACGGCGCGTTCGCCGCGGGCGCGGATGCGGGCGTGAGCCTTGTTCACGGCCTTCTGTCGGCGGGACAGCTTCGGCCGGTAGCGATGACGCTTGAACGGGGTGCGGACGCAGCCGGCGGCACCTTGGTACGCCTTGTCCGCGAAGGTCATCACGTTCGCGCTGGTCAACGTCGCGACGATGCGGTGGGTGCGGGCGGCGGTCAGGTCGTGTGTCGAGCCGGGCAGCGCCGCCGAGGCCCAGACGAGGCGTCCGGCCGGGTCGGCGATGACCTGCACGTTCATCCCATGCCGCCGATGTTTCCCGGAGTAGTACGGCTTCTGGTCCGCTACGCGGTCGATCGGGATCAGGGTGCCGTCGAGGATGGCGTAGGCGAGCAGCCGGATCCTGTTCATCGCCTGGTGCAGGTCGTCGGCGGTCGCGGCGAGCAGAGTGAGCGCCTCGCGGATGTAGCGCCAGGCGGTGGCCACTCCGACGGCGAACCCGGCGGCCAGACGGGCAAGGGTGTCGCCGTTGCGCAGGTGGGCCAGGACGAGCAGCGCCTGGCGGCCCGGGTCGAGGCGGCGCCACCGGGATCGTCGCTGGTGGCGATGGGTACGGATCAGGTCGGCGACGTGGTTCAGCGACCGGGTGGACAGCGGGATCGAGGCAGGGTAAGACAGCAACGAGGCTCCCGGTAGGGGCATCTTTCTTGGTCGATTGCTGTCCTACCGGGAGCCTCGCCTCACCCGGCTACCGGCCCCCTCCACGCCGCTGACCTGCACCATCAGGTTGGAAATGGCTCAATGAGCGTTTTTCATCCTCGGTAGATCGGGTTCTCGACGTGGTGCAGGACCAGGATGGCCTGCACGATCGCGGTCGTTCGGGACGGGCTGCAGCGCAGCTTGGTCAGGACTTTCCAGGTTTTGAGGGTGGCGACGGCGCGTTCGCCGCGGGCGCGGATGCGGGCGTGAGCCTTGTTCACGGCCTTCTGTCGGCGGGACAGCTTCGGCCGGTAGCGATGACGCTTGAACGGGGTGCGGACGCAGCCGGCGGCACCTTGGTACGCCTTGTCCGCGAAGGTCATCACGTTCGCGCTGGTCAACGTCGCGACGATGCGGTGGGTGCGGGCGGCGGTCAGGTCGTGTGTCGAGCCGGGCAGCGCCGCCGAGGCCCAGACGAGGCGTCCGGCCGGGTCGGCGATGACCTGCACGTTCATCCCATGCCGCCGATGTTTCCCGGAGTAGTACGGCTTCTGGTCCGCTACGCGGTCGATCGGGATCAGGGTGCCGTCGAGGATGGCGTAGGCGAGCAGCCGGATCCTGTTCATCGCCTGGTGCAGGTCGTCGGCGGTCGCGGCGAGCAGAGTGAGCGCCTCGCGGATGTAGCGCCAGGCGGTGGCCACTCCGACGGCGAACCCGGCGGCCAGACGGGCAAGGGTGTCGCCGTTGCGCAGGTGGGCCAGGACGAGCAGCGCCTGGCGGCCCGGGTCGAGGCGGCGCCACCGGGATCGTCGCTGGTGGCGATGGGTACGGATCAGGTCGGCGACGTGGTTCAGCGACCGGGTGGACAGCGGGATCGAGGCAGGGTAAGACAGCAACGAGGCTCCCGGTAGGGGCATCTTTCTTGGTCGATTGCTGTCCTACCGGGAGCCTCGCCTCACCCGGCTACCGGCCCCCTCCACGCCGCTGACCTGCACCATCAGGTTGGAAATGGCTCAATGCGAGGCGTACATGCGCGAAGTCTTCGCGGCGGTGCCCCGCACCGCCGGTCAGGTTGACGACCTGGTCGCCACCCGCCGCGAGCGGCAGGCGAACACGATCCACCGGGACAACCCCGTCGCGCTCTCCGCCATCATCGGCGAGCTGGCACTGAGCCGTGGCCCGCGCGAAGTCCGCAAACAACAGTGGGGCCACCTGGCGGACGAGAGCCACCGACCGCACGTCAAGATTCGCATCATCCCGGCCGAGTGGGAGGGTATTCACGCCGGGCTCTCCGGCCCGTTCAATATCGCGACAATGCCGGATGGCCGGCGGATCGGCCTCCTGGACGACCAGTTGATCGGACACCCGGTGACCGACCGTGGCAACCTGGGACACCTGGAACTAGCATGGGAAGAGATCGACGCGTTGGCACTGCCCGTGGTCCAGTCCCGAGACATGATCCTGAGGATGCTCGATGATCACAAATGAACCGCGCTGGCGGACCTCCACCCGCAGCAACGCCACCGGCTCCTGCGTGGAGGTCGCCGACAACCTGCCCGGCCGCGTGCTGGTCCGGGACAGCAAGGACCGGCAGGGACCGGCGCTCACCTTCGGCCCGGTCGCCTGGCGCGCCTTCGTCCGGCTGGCCCGCGAGACCGCCTGACGCCGCTCACTTCTGCCGCTATTGATGTTGGCCATCGGCTGATGTTGGCCATCGGCGCCGGGCGCCGTGCCTCTCAACTCTGAAGCTGTCTCAGCCTGTCCTCCACCGCCGATGGCGTTCGACCAGTTGCTCAACCAGCTGATCGAGCGACGGCCGGCAGGAGTAGCCGCACTCCGCGTCCCAATGGCCGGTTGCCTCGACGGCCGTGAATGTGACCAGGAACGCCGTGTAACCAGCGAACGTTCAATGCGGCGCACGGCTCGGCTTCCGGGCGGGTAGCGGATGAGCGCGCATAGGACGAGTCAGGCCGCGTGATGCGCTGGCTGTCGCCTTGGTAGCTTGTCGACCATGGGAGTCGGGGCATACGTGTATTGCCGCTGCTGGCAGGATGGCCTGGCGATTCCGGCGCCGGTCGGCCCGACTGGGTTCGATCAGGACGGCCGACTGGGCCTGCTGAAGGTTTGGGATCCCAGTAACACAGACGAGCACCGCGCGGTCGAGGATTGGCTCAGGCACGGATGCCCGCACGAGGACATGCTGCTCGCCCACGAGGAAGTGGGCGCCTGGGCTGGCGTGCGGATCTTCCAGCAGACCTTGCGGGAGGCGGGCGCGTCGAACTTCCCCAGGCTGCTCAGCTATCTGCCGCAGACCAACGACGGCTCGATTCCTGCCACGGAGGTGCCAGCGGTTCTGGCCGAGCTGGACTACTTCGAAAGCCGGGCACAACTGCCAGACAAAATCGTCCTGGTCGACGAGGCGACCGGAGACGCTCTGTACAGCTACATCGAAAGTTGTCGGGGTGTGTTCGTCTGGGGCCGCGATTACGACCTCGGTCTCGACCTTGACGGCTTCTTCGTCGTCGACAAGCGAGTGGATCCGCCGGTCACGCTGTTCCGGACGGTCCGGTTCGAACAGCGGGTGCTGCCGGGCGGTGAACTGGAGTTCACAGGCAGCGGGAAAACAGTGCGGCTGGAGATGGCGCCGATCGCCGACTATCTGCCGGTGTCGCCGCAGCGGCTGGCGGTAGAGGTCAGACCAGGCTCGGCGGCAGATTTCGCCTACCTGCTCGGCGTGCTGCGGCGGTTGTGTACCGCGTCCCTGACGACCGGAAACCCGGTGAACTGGACCTGACCGCAGCGGATTCCTCGCTGCCTCAGCATCAGGCATCGGTCGCGCTTCTCGGCCTCGCTCCAGTCGCTGAGATCGAACCCGCTGCCACACATGCCGCAGGTGGCCCGGCCGAACAGGTACGTGAGACCGTCCGCCAGAGTCGTGTCGCGGACCGCCGAGTACCGGCCGTAGTCGCCGATCACGATCGCCAGACGCCCGAGCACTCGGTCAAGATCCGGCCTCCGCTTCTGGTTCCAACCGGGCGCGCGGGCCGACGACGAGTCGTCACGTTCGGTGCTCGGCATCCCGTCGTGCCCGCACCCCGAACTACCGATGTGCGGCTATCCCGTTGCCAGTTCCAGCGCTGGGATTACAGCCGCGTTGCGCCAGAGATCAAGTCAGGTGGCGAATGGGCCCCGCACCGTGACACCCCCGTCGACGACGAGGCTTTGCCCGGTCACGTAGGACGAGAGCGGTGAAGCCAGGTAGACGACGGCCGCAGCGGCATCGTCGGGAACGCCGAGCCGGCGCATCGGAATCTCAGGCACGTCGTCGGCGGGCTGCGCGGAGTTCGCTACCGCCGTTGCGATGGCGCCGCAGGCCACGACGTTCATGCGGATCCCGTCGCCGGCGTATTCGGCAGCGACGGTCCTGGCGAGACTGGCGAGGCCGGCCTTGGCCGCCCCGTAGCCGGCCTGCATGGGCGCGGCCATGATCCCGGTGACCGAACCGACACTCACGATCGAGCCGCCTTGTCCCTGGGTCAGGAAGGCACGGATCGCTGCGCGTGCCGCGCGGGCTACATAGCCGAGGTTCATTTCGTACACGAGATCCCAGTCGGCGTCGCTCATCTCGTGCAGTCGTACCGCCGGCACGAAGGCGACCTGCCCGCCCACTACGGTCACGAGCGTGTCGAGCCGGCCGAACTCGGCGACGGTGGCGGCAACCAAGGCGTCCGGGACTGATCGGGACCGTACATCACCGGTGAGTGGCACAGCGCGGGCCCCTGACCCGGCCAACTCCTCGGCGGCATCAATGGCCCGATCGGGATCGATGTCAGCGACTGCGACAGCGGCGCCAGCCGAAGCGAATGCACGCGAAATCGCCCGTCCGATCCCTTCGCCTCCGCCTCCGAGCACCAGCACGTTCATGTCGTCGAGTGGGTGAACCAGCCTCTTCATCGCCGCATCCTGCCATAACGATCAATGCCTGAGCGTACGGCGTCTGCCGCCGACCGCGCGCCCACCAGTCGCTACCGCCCGACTTGGTGGAAAGGGCGCAAACAGTCGCCCCAGTGGCGGCGTCCGGATGCCTGCTGAGTCGGGAGGCAGCTCAGTCCACGCTGGGCAGCGGCGGGCCGAGCACGTCGTCGGCGTCGACGATCGTGTACGCGTATCCCTGCTCGGCGAGGAAGCGCTGCCGGTGTGCGGCGTACTCCGTGTCGATGGTGTCCCGGGAGACCACCGTGTAGAAGTGTGCCTGCCGGCGGTCCGCCTTCGGCCGGAGCACCCGGCCGAGGCGCTGCGCCTCCTCCTGCCGCGACCCGAAGGTGCCGGAGACCTGGATCGCCACCGCCGCCTCCGGCAGGTCGATGGAGAAGTTGCCGACCTTGGAGATGACCAGGGTGGAGATCTCGCCGGCCCGGAACGCGTCGAAGAGCCGTTCCCGTTCCCTGTTCGTGGTCGAGCCCTGCACGATCGGCGCGTCCAGCGTCTCACCCAGCTCGTGTAGCTGGTCGATGTAGCCGCCGATCACCAGCACCTGGTCGTTCGCGTGCCGCTCGACCAGGGCCTTCACCACCGGCAGCTTGGTCCGGGCGGTCGCCGCCACCCGGTAGCGCTCCTCCGGCTCGGCGACCGCGTACGCCATCCGTTCGGCGTCGGTCAGCGTGACGCGTACCTCGGTGCAGTCCGCCGGGGCGATCCAGCCCTGCGCCTCGATGTCCTTCCACGGCGCGTCGTACCGCTTCGGGCCGATCAGCGAGAAGACGTCGCCCTCCCGGCCGTCCTCCCGGACCAGGGTGGCGGTCAGGCCGAGCCGGCGGCGGGCCTGGAGATCGGCGGTGAACCGGAAGATCGGCGCCGGCAGCAGGTGCACCTCGTCGTAGATCACCAGCCCCCAGTCCCGGGCACCGAACAGGTCCAGGTGGGTGAAGGCGCCGCCGCGCCGCGCGGTCAGCACCTGGTACGTCGCGATGGTGACCGGACGGATCTCCTTGCGCTCCCCCGAGTATTCGCCGATCTCCTCCTCGGTCAGCGAGGTGCGGGCGATCAGCTCCCGCTTCCACTGCCGGCCGGCGACGGTGTTGGTGACCAGGATCAGGGTGGTCGCCTTCGCCTCGGCCATCGCGGCGGCCCCGACCAGGGTCTTGCCGGCCCCGCAGGGCAGCACCACCACGCCCGACCCGCCGGCCCAGAACTGCTGCACCGCCTCCCGCTGGTATGACCGCAGCTCCCAGCCGGGGCGCCCGTCGGTCCCCTCGGTGGCCAGCTCGATCGGGTGCGCCTCGCCGTCCACGTAGCCGGCCAGGTCCTCGGCCGGCCAGCCGAGCTTGAGCAGCGCCTGCTTGAGCCGGCCCCGCTCGGACGGGTGCACGACCACGGTGTCGTCGTCGACCTTCGCGCCGAGCATGCCGGCGAGCTTTTTGCTCTTGGCGACCTCGATCAGCACCAGCCGGTCCACCGCCCGGAGCACCAGGCCGTGGCTGGGATGCGCGACGAGCTGCAACCGGCCGTACCGGTCCATCGTCTCGGCGACGTCGACCAGCAGCGCGTGCGGCACCGGGTAGCGGGAGAACCGCAGCAGCGCGTCGACCACGCCCTCGGCGTCGTGCCCGGCCGCCCGAGCGTTCCACAGGCCCAGCGGGGTCAGCCGGTAGGTGTGCACGTGCTCCGGCGAGCGTTCCAGCTCGGCGAAGGGTGCGATCGCCATCCGGCAGGCCAGCGCGTCCGGGTGGTCGACCTCCAGCAGCAGGGTCTTGTCCGACTGCACGATCAGTGGTCCGCCGCTCACGCTCACGCCCTTCCGTTCCGGTCGGGCGTCCTACGCACCGACCCTCCAGTCTTGCACGATGGATAACGAACCGGAAAAATTCTTCACCGGGCGCAACCGAAGTGGTACTCCCGTGCGTCTAGCTGTCGACGGCTCTGGGGAGGGCAGATGGTTCTGACACGTCTCGGCACCGGTCTGGTCACTCTGGTCGCGGTCACTCTGTTCGGCGCCGGTGCGTGCGCGTTTGATCCGCAGTCGGACCAGTCGGGAGCCGCCGGGGGGCTCGCGCCGGTCGGGGCGGCGGAGGACGCAACGGGGGCGAGCGCGCCGCCCGGGCCGGATCAGGGAAAGGTCACGCCGAGTCCGCGTACCAGCCCGCGCGAGCCGGCGCCGACGACGAGCAAGCCGACGAAGAAACCGACGCGGAAGCCGACCAGGAAGCCGACCCGTACCGCCTCCCCGAAGCCGCCGGGCGGCTGCCCGCAGGGGGAGCGGCAGCGCGAGGTCGAGGGCTACCTGGCCCGGCTGGGCGGGTTCGGCACGGTCACCGTCGACGGTCGGCAGTCGGCCGCCGACTGCGCCGCCATCAAGAGGTTCCAGCGCCGCTACGACATCCGGCCGCCCGAGGGGCGGGCCGGACCGACCACCGCCGACGTGGCCCGCCGGCTGGCCCGCACCGACACCGGCAAGTGCAGGACCGGCAGCGGTACGACCTTCTGCGTCGACCTGACCCTGCAGACCGTCTGGGCGATGCGCGACGGCAAGGTGGTGATGCCGCCCACCGTCACCCGCACCGGCATGTCGGGGTACGCCACGCCGGCCGGCACCTACAAAATCAACTTCCGCAACACGAAGGAGTGGTCCGACCCGTACGAGGTGTGGCTGCCGTACTGGCAGCGCTTCGTCGGCGGGATCGGCTTCCACGAAACCACCACCTACCTGCACAACAAGCCGATCGGCTCGCACGGCTGCGTCAACCTGCTGCCCGTCGACGCCCGCCGGTTGTGGCAGCTCGGCAAGGTGGGCACCAGGGTGCACGTGACGGGTCGCCGGCCGGGCACCTGACGCGACTCCGGTCGGTGGACCTGTCATATCGGCCCGCCAGGTGCGAGTCTGGAGGTTCGGGCAGGCCGCGTGGTGGGAGGTCACAGATGACGGTCGACGGTGAGGTCAGGTCCGAGGCAGATCCCCCGACCGCCCCTGGACCCCTTCCGGCGCCCGTCTCCCGGGCCACCGTGCTGGCGTACGCCACCGTGGCGGTGCTGCTGGCCTGCTGGGTGCTCTTCGGCTGGCTGGTGCAGCAGCAGGGCTTGGTCGACTCGCTCGGCGAAGGGCTCGGCGCCGCCTTCACCCTGCTGCTCATCGTCTCCGTGGTCGGCTCGGTCCGGCAGCACCCCCGCGACTGAGGTGTGAGGAAGGGCCTCCTCTTATCGCTTTCTGTTGTAGAAGGGCCCCTCCTTGCGTTCACTCCTCCAGCACCGCCGCCGTGATCCGGTGCAGGGCGAAGGTGTGCAGCATCTCGGTGCGCTCGTCCTCGGCCCGCAGGTATCCGCCGCCGATCGACACCGGACGGACCAGCCGGGACGCGGTGGCGCCGTGCGCGTCGACGTACCCGACCCAGACCAGCGCCTTGTCCCGGACCGCCTGCTGGAGTACGGCCAGCGCCTGGGTGTGCGCGTGCGCGGTCGGCATCCCCGGCCCGGCTCCACCCGCCCGGCCGGCCCCCCGGACCGTACTCGGCGCCCGGCGGGCCGCCCGGGTCGCGGCGTCACCTCGACGGACCTGCTGCACGACTCCGAGCAGCCTCGGCGTGCTCAGCCTCGGCGTGGCCAGCGGATCGGTGACCCGGTTGGCGACCGAGCCCCGGGCCGGCGCCCGGCGAATCTTCGGCCGGGTCAGCACCGTCGCCCCGGTGGCGTCCTCGGAGACCGGCGCGTACCCGGCCTCCCGCAGCGCGGCGAGCAGCCGCCCCACCAGGTGCGGGGTGGTGAGCACGGTCGGGGCCAGCCGGCGCAGCGACATCGGGCCGAGCCGGCGGTCGGCGAGTACCTCGGTCAGCAGCGCCTCGTCGTCGCTGCGCAGGTACGCCCCGGCCGAGCCGACCCGCAACCCGCCGTGCTTGCGGGCCACGTCGTCGATCAGGTAGGTCAGACCCTGCGGTACCGGTGTGCGGGACCGGCGCTTGAAGAGTTGGTGCAGGTCCTCGGCCGCGTACCCGGCGTCCAGTGCCCGGCGCACACTCGCCCCGGTGACCCGGTGCACACTGGCCCCGCCGGCCGACTCGGGCTCGGCCACCGTCGCGAGTTCGGCGGCGACGCTCGGCTCCGGCGGCCCCGGCACCACCACGGTCAGGTCGGCCTGCACGAGGAAATGGTCGACCGGCGCCGGCAGCAGCGCGTCCAGGGCCCGGACCGCGGCGGAACCGCCCCCGGCCGCGCCGTCCGCGTCCGGGCGTACGCCGAGCGGATCGTCGCCGGGCTCGCCGAGCCGGGTGTCCCCGGCCGCCCACTGCGCCAACAGCAGCCGGCCGTACGTGGTGAGCGCGCCGAGCCCGGTGACACCGAGCAGGGCCGCCTCGGCGATCACCTCCCGCTGCCCGGCCTCCCGGCCGAGGCTGCGCCGGGGCGAGCGCCAGGCGAGCAGGTCGACGACCTCGTCGACGCTGGGTGCGGCGCCCGGTTCGAGATCGGCCAGCACGTCGAGCACGGCACGGCGTACCGCCGGCACCCCGGCCCGCTCCACCTCGGCGGAGAGTACGGCGACCGGCCGGTCCCGCTCGTCGCGCTGGCCGACCAGCCCCACCTGCCGGGTCATGCTGAGCCAGGCCCGGGCCAGGTGCTCCCAGCGGTGGGCCAGCGAGCCCTCCCGCCAGCCCTCGTAGCCGGCGGCCGGCAGCAGCTGCTGGTCCGCTCCGTTCCGGGCGGTGGCCGTACCGGGCAGGTCCAACTCGCCGAGCAGTCCCGCCGCGTACGCCACCTCCAGCAGCAGCGCGGCGGTCGGCTCGTCCAGCCCGGTGGCCCGGGCCAGCCGGCGCAGGTCGCGTACGCCGAGTCCGCCCGAGCGGAGTACCGGGGCGGGTTCGGTGGCGAGCTGTTCGAGTAGCGCCTCGGTGTGCCGTACCGCCTCCATCGCCTGGCCGGCGCCGGCGGAGTCGGCGGCCTTCGGCTCCCTGGCCGCGCCGGCCACCGCCGGCGGGGTCGGGCGGAGCGGACCGAGCGGACCGGAGTCGCGGCGCAGCAGCAGGCCGATCTCCCGGGGCAGTTCGACGGCGGTCGGCTTGCCGGCCAGGGCGCTGGGCTCGGTCACCGGCACCAGCAGCCGGTTGTCGACCAGCCAGGAAACCGGGGCGGCCGCACCCGCGCCGGGCGCGGCGGCGGCCGGCAACGTGCCCACCGGGGGCCCGGTGGCGAGCCGGTCCAGGATCGCCCGGGCCGGCGGCGGCGCGGCCAACAGGGTCCGGCGCAGCCGGGCCGGGTCCGCGACCAGCGCGGCCGCCTCCGGGTCCAGCTCCGCTGCCGGCCGGCCCAGCCCGGCCGGGTACGGCGAGCAGACCTCGTCCACGCCGGGCACGATTCGCAGGGACTCCTCCGGCCCGTAGAGCAGGAAGAGCGCCCGGAGCCGGTCGACGGCCGACCTGGCGGCGGTCCGGTCCGCCCGGCGGTCGGTCCCGGCGGCCAGGGTGAGGACGGCCTCCGTGGAGGTCTCGCCATGATCCGCGTCACGGCTGAGCCGGGCCGCGTCCAGGATCCGCAGGGTGAACTCGTCGAGCCCGTCCAGGGCCCGGGCGACCGAGACCCGGGACTGGGCGCGGACCGCCAGGGCGGACAGATCGGTCGGTACCGGCACGACGAGGTCCGGACGCAGCCGGAACAGGGCGGCCAGCGCCTCGTCGGGCAACGCCCGCAGGTGGTCGGCGAGTGTGGTCATCGTCCTTTCACGCTATCCCGGCCGGGCGTCGCTCGTGTGCGTCGGTCGGCGAGCGGCACCAGGGGTGGTTTCCGACGGTTGTGCGATCATGACGATGTGACTGCCCCAGCCGTCGGGTTCGACCTCGACCTGACCCTGATCGACACCCGGCCCGGGATAGCCGCCGCCTACCGGGCGCTGACCGCCAGCACCGGGGTGTACGTCGACGCCGACGCGGTGGTCTCCCGACTCGGCCCGCTGCTCCGGACCGAACTGCGGAACTGGTTTCCGGCGGAGCGACTGGACGAGGCCGTCGAGATCTACCGGTCGCTCTATTCGGAGTACGCGATCACGATGTCGCCGCCACTGCCCGGCGCGGTCGAGGCGCTGGCCGAGGTCCGGGCGGCGGGTCTGCGGGTGGTGGTGGTCACCGGCAAGTACGGCCCGCTGGCCCGGCTGCACCTGGAACACCTCGGCATGGAGGTCGACGAGCTGGTCGGCGAGCTCTTCGCCGCCGACAAGGCGACCGCGCTGACCACGCACGGCGCGGAACTCTACGTCGGTGACCACATCGCCGACATGGTGGCGGCGCAGACGGCCGGCATCCCGGGACTCGGGGTGACCACCGGTTCGCACGACGGTGACGAGCTGCGGGCGGCCGGCGCCGATCTGGTGGTCGAGGACCTTACCGGATTCCCGCAGGCGCTCCGGCGGCTGATGCGGCTAGCCTTGTGAAGGACAGCAATCTCATCAGGGAGTCGAGGTTTCTCAGGTGCCGACGGGTCGAGTGAAGTGGTACGACGCGGCCAAGGGCTACGGGTTCGTCACCAGTGACGAGGGTGGCGACGTGTTCCTGCCGAAGGGCGCGCTGCCGGCTGGTGTCACCGACCTGAAGGGCGGCCAGCGGGTCGAGTTCGGCGTCGTGGACAGCCGCCGGGGCGCGCAGGCGCTCGGGGTGAAGCTGCTGGACGCGCCACCGTCCATGGCGGAGCTTCGCCGCCGGCCAGCGGAGGAGCTGCACGGCCTGGTCGAAGACATGATCAAGGTGCTGGAGGCGAAGGTCCAGCCGGACCTGCGCCGGGGCCGCTTCCCCGACCGGAAGACCGCGCAGACGGTGGCTCAGCTCGTCCACGCGGTCGCCCGCGAACTGGAGATCTGAGGGGTCAGCCCGGCGGCCGCGGCCCGGCCGAGCAGGGCGTCGACCGCCGCCTGGCCGTCGACGCCCAGCTCGGCGGTGAACTCGTTGACGTAGAGCGCGATGTGCCGGTCGACCACGTCACGCTCCATCTCCTGGGCGTGCGCGAGAACGTACTTCTCGGTACCGGCCGGGTCGGCCCAGGCCCGGCGTACCGAGTCGCGGATCCAGCCGGTCGCCTCGGCCGGGTCGACGGCACCCCTGCGGGCCAGGATCGCGCCGAGCGGGATCGGCAGGCCGGTGTCCGCCTCCCACCACTGCCCGAGGTCGACCAGGGCGGTCAGCCCGTAGCGCGGGTACGTGAACCGGGCCTCGTGGATGACCAGCCCGGCGTCGTACCGACCGGCGGCCACCCCCGGCATGATCTCGTGGAACGGGACCACCTCGATCCGCGCCGGGGGTCGCCGCGCCGCCCAGAGCCGGAACAGCAGGTACGCCGTCGTCCGGTCGCCGGGTACCGCCACGGTCGCGCCGGTCAGGTCGGCGTTTCCGGCCCGATCCTCCCGGGTCAGCACCAGCGGTCCGCAGCCCCGGCCCAACGCCCCGCCGCAGGGCAGCAGATGGTAGTCGTCGAGCAGCCACGGCAGCGCCGCGTAACTCACCTTGACCAGGTCGTACGCCCCGCGTTCGGCGGCGGTGTTGGTGACGTCGACGTCGGCGTAGGTCACGTCGACCGGCGGGGCACCGGGAACCAGCCCGTGCACCAGGGCGTGGAACACGAAGGTGTCGTTGGGGCAGGGGGAGATCGCCAGGGAGAGCGCCACGGGTCCACGCTAACCCCGACCGCTCCGGTCGCCACCCCGGCCCACCCGGGACCGGTTGGCCAGGTCACCTCCGTCGCCGGCCCGGAACACTTCTGGCCGTGAGGCTGTCGAGCTGGGTGCGTGGGTGGGGCGGCGGGTCTGGCGGTGAGTGGGTGCGGTGCGGAGGCTGTCGAGCTGGGTGCGTGGGTGGGGCGGGGTGCTTCATCCGGTGCCGGACCGGACCGGGCGGCGGGGTGCGGGCCACACCGCCGGATCAGCGCGTCGCGCAGCGGTCCGCCGCGTATCCCGTTGCTGGTGGCGGGGTGCGGCGGCAGGCTGCGGACGCACACGTGGGGCAGCTCGACAGTCTGCGACCCGACATGTCAGTGAGCCTTTTCCCACCTCCCCTTGCGGTCCGTCGGAGCGCAAGGTCGGACGCCGTGTGTGAGCGCCGCGGTTCAGGTTGAAAAAGGTTCACTGGTCGGGCCCTGCGCCGGCGTCAGCCCCGGTCCGCTGTTATTGGGATAGTGGTCGCCGCGGAATGCCGGGGGCTGGGCATCGGGCGGCTACTCCTCGCCGGACTTCTCGCCGAGATGGACCGAAATGGGATCCGGGTCGCCCAGGCCGTCACCGAGCTCGACGGCGTGGAGTTCCTGGTCCGCTGTGGGTTCCGGCCCGAGGCGAGCCGACCGATGCGGCTGACCCTGCATCGCCCCGACTGACGAACCGCACCGCACCCGCGGTCGGGGCCCGGTCCCGGATCAACTCAGAGCTTCTGGCCGACCGTGGCGAAGGCGGCGGTCAGGGCCGCGAAGGCGTCGCCGATCCGCCACGCGGCGCGGTCCCGGGGCCCGACCGGGTTGGAGATCGTACGCAGCTCGGCGAAGGGGAGTCCGACGGCGACGGCGGCGGTCGCCACCCCGTACCCCTCCATCGCCTCGGCCACCGCGTCCGGGTGTCGGGCCAGCAGGGCGGCGGTGCTCGCGGCGGTGCCGGTCACCGTGCCGAGGGTGAGAACCGCGCCCGTGACCGCCTGCGGCAGGCCGGCGCGGAGCACGTCCAGCAGGGCCGGGTCGGCGGGCACGACAGTGCTGCCGAAGCCCAGTTCGTCGAGGGTGAGGAACCCGTCCGGCGATTCGGCGCCCAGGTCGGCCGCGACGCTGCGGGTCGCGACCACGATCCCGCCGACCGGGGCCCGGCCGGGAAAGCCGCCGCCGATGCCGGCGCTGAGCACTCCCCGGTACGGCCTCCCGGCCGCCTCGGCCAGCGCGAGCAGCCGGGCGGTCCCGGCGGCGGCCGCGGCCGGGCCGACCCCGACCGGCTCGACGGTGACCGCGTCGGCGACCAGACCGGCCCGCACCGCCTCGGCCTCGGCCGGCACGGCCGTGACCACGAGTATCCCCTCGGCCACTACGTCCCCCGGGTCTCTCGGCGCGAGCCCTCCTCGCCCGGCCCGGAGCCGGGTACCGCGGACGACGGCCGGTAGATGTGGTAGCCGGGGGGCGCGAAGTGCGGGTCCTCACCGCGCTCCGCGGCTGCCCCGGTGGCAGCCTCGTCGACTTCCCGACGGTTGGCGACCGGCGCCGGGGAGGTGGGCGCCGGGTCGTCCCCCGGCCGCCGGCCACCGTCCGGACGGCCGGTCTCCGGTGGTTCGGCGTCGGCCATCGCCCGCCCGGAGAGTCGATGGCCGCGCAGCCGGGTGGCGACGACGAAGGCCCAGACCGTACCGACGGCGGCGAGGCCGGCGAGCAGCCCGACCCCGAGCCGACCGTCCAGCGGTACCAGACCGAGTCCGCCGCCGGCGACGAAGGCCAGCATGAGCACAGTCTCGGAGTGCGCGAATCCGGTCGCCCGGAGCCGCTCCGGGACCCGTTCCTGGATGGAGGCGTCGACGGCCAGTTTCGCGATGCCGCTGACCACGGCGGTGACCAGGCAGAGCAGGGCGACCAGCAGCAGGGAGAACCGGAGGGCGGCCAGCACCCCGACCCCGGCCACCAGCACCAGGCCGGCGGCCTGGAGCGCGACCGGACGGTGGATGCGTAGCCGGGTGCCGAGCGCGGTGGCCAGGAACGTGCCGATGCCGAGACCCGCGCCGACCAGCCCGAGCGCGACCTCCGCGCCGCGCTGGCGGCCGAGGAGTTCGGTGTCCAGGTCACCCGCCTTGATCGCGAAGGCGAGGAAGAGCAGCAGGAAGCCGTAGACGCCGCGCAGGAGGGCGCTGCCGACCAGGGCGCTGATCACCAGCCGGCCACCCGGGCCGCTGCGGCTGAGTGCCCGTTCCCGCCCGTTCCGGCCCGGTCGGAGCGCCTGGAAGGCCCTGGGCACCGTCTCCGGCGGGTCGGAGTCGGCCCGGGGTGGCAGGCGCAACGCGATCACCATCCCGACCAGGAAGATCACCGAGGCGACCCGGAGCGGCCACTGTGGACCGAACCAGAACGCGGCCAGTCCGATCGGCAGGACCACGCCGCCGGCGATCGAGCCGTACACGCTGGCCCGGGCGCCGGCCTGGGAGAGTCCGATCCCCTCCGGCAGCAGCCGGGGCACCGCCGCCGACCGGGCCACCCCGTACGCCCGGGACAGCGCCAGTACGCCGAAGGCGGCCGGATAGAGGCCGAAACCGTGGATGTAGTCCGAGATCAGCCAGGCCAGGAAGGCCCGCCCCAGCATTGTGGCGGCCAGGGCGTAGCGGCGTCCGTGCCGGAAGTGGTCGAGTAGCGGTCCCACCACCGGGGCGAGCAGCGCGAACGGCACCATGGTGACCAACAGATAGAGCGCGACCCTGCTCCGTGCCTCACCGAGCGGGGCGTTGAAGAAGATCGTCCCGGCCAGTCCGATCGTGATCAACGTGTCGCCGGCACACGAGGCGGCGTGCAGGTCGAAGAGCCGGACCATCCCTGTCTCGCCGCCGGCACCCTTCGCGCGTACCTGGGCGACCCGGCGGGTCGTCCAGCGGGCACTGCCGAGCGAACCCCGGAAGAGCAGCCGGACGCCCCGGATCGCCGTACCGACGACACGCCCGGGTACCGATCGCCCGGAGCGGGTGAACAGCGGCATGAGCATCATCCTCGCCCATCCGGTCGACGACCGTCGGATCTGTGCCGAGATATCTCTGCGGTGCGAAGTGCCGGGGGAGTGCCGCCGACCCGTCGTCAAGGATAGGCAAGAATGGGTGGGTGACCAGGAGCACCACGGCCAGAGCCGCCCGCCTCGACCAGGTCTGTGCCAGCGCCGTCGACGTGGCGCGGGAGGGCATCACCGAGGTCGACCCCGCCGACGTCGGCGACCACCAGGGGGCGATCGCCGAGGGCGACCGGCTCGTGACGCATCTCTTCGAGTGTCGGATGGCCGGCTACCAGGGCTGGCAGTGGGCGGTGACGGTGACCCGGGTGCCGCGCAGCCGGCACGTCACGATCTGCGAGACGCTCCTGCTGCCCGGCCCGGACGCGCTGCTCGCGCCGAGCTGGTTGCCGTGGCAGGAGCGGCTCCAGCCGGGCGACCTCGGGGTCGGTGACCTGCTCCCCACCCCGTCCGACGACGAGCGACTCGTTCCCGGCTACCTGCTCTCGGACGATCCGGCGGTGGAGGAGACGGCCTGGGAGCTGGGTCTCGGGCGGCCCCGGGTGATGTCCCGGGAGGGCCGGATCGAGACCGCCCAGCGGTGGTACGACGGCGACCACGGGCCGAGCGCGCCGATCGCGATCGCCGCGCCGCGCGCCGCCCGCTGCGGCACCTGTGGCTTCTATCTCCCGCTGGCCGGCGCGCTGCGCCAGTCCTTCGGGGTCTGCGGAAACTTCTTCGCCCCCGACGACGGCCGGGCGGTCAGCGCCGACCATGGCTGCGGGGCGCACTCCGAGACGCTGGTCGAGTCGGCCGAGACACCGGTCGACGAGCTGCCGACCATCTACGACGACAGCGAGGTCGAGGCGATCGCGGTCAGCCGGGCGCCCGGCTCGGTCGAGGCCGCCGAACCCCCGGAGCCGTACGGGCACGGCTGACCGGGGAACGGTCAACCGTCGGCGCGACGGCGGCGGCGGTTGGCGTCGTGCCGGAGCATCACGGCCAGCCCGGGGAAGCCCAGCAGGAAACCGGCCAGGCAGGTCCAGAGCCAGTGCTCGCGGCCGGTGTCGGCGAGCCAGTCGCCGCCGAAGAGCAGCAGCACCAGCCCGACGGCCGCCCAGATCACCAGCCCGGCCACGGCGAACGGGACCATCGGCGGGTCGAGCGGCTCGATCTGCGGCTCCTCGGGCATCGCTCCAGCGTACGGCCGTACTGCTGGGCGTCGGCAACCGGGAAGCTCTTTGCCGGTCACCGGTGATCTGGGACGATGCCCCGATCAACGACGACCCGATCAACGAGGATCGGGTCAACGACGCCCCGAGCGCACTCGTACACCCTTCGCGAGGACCCGATGCACAAAGTCCCGACGCCGCCGCCCGGCCGGCCGGCCGCCGGTAACGCCTTCGACCGGTACTTCGAGATCACGGCACGTGGCTCGACGGTGAACCGGGAGGTGCGCGGCGGTCTCGCCACGTTCTTCACCATGGCCTACATCGTGGTGCTCAACCCGCTCATCCTGGGCAACGCGGTCGACGGCGACGGCGCCCGGCTGGCCATCCCGGCGCTGGCCGCCGGAACCGCCCTGGTTGCCGGGGTGATGACGATCCTGATGGGTGTGGTCGGCCGGTTCCCGCTGGCGCTGGCCGCCGGGCTGGGTGTCAACGCCCTGGTGGCGCTCGAGATCGCACCGCAGATGACCTGGGCCGACGCGATGGGCCTGGTGGTGATCGAGGGTGTGGTCATCGGCATCCTGGTGCTGACCGGGCTGCGTACCGCCGTGTTCCGGGCGGTGCCGACCCAGCTCAAGACGGCGATCGGGGTGGGCATCGGGCTGTTCCTGACGATCATCGGACTGGTCGACGCCGGGTTCGTCCGGCGGATCCCGGACGCCGCCGGCACCACCGTGCCGGTCGGGCTGGGCATCGGCGGCAAGCTGGTCACCTGGCCGGCGCTGGTCTTCGTACTCGGCCTGCTGGTCACGCTGGTGCTGGTGGTGCGCCGGGTCAGGGGCGCGATCCTGATCGGCATCCTCTCCTCGACCGTGCTGGCGATCGTGGTGGAGGCGGTCGCCAAGGTCGGCCCGTCGCTGGTCGACGGCCGGCCCAACCCGTCGGGCTGGTCACTGAACGTGCCGGCGCTGCCGGAGCGGGTGGTGGACACCCCGGACCTCTCCCTGCTGGGGCACTTCGACCTGCTCGGCTCCTGGCAGCGGGCCGGTGTGCTGGTGGCGTTGATGTTCGTCTTCACCCTGCTGATCACCGACTTCTTGAAGATAAACCGTCTTGCGCCTAGTCTGCAAGGGTGACAGCGGCAGACTTTTACGGGAGAAAGTCCAACCGGGACGACGGACAGTCAGTCGCCGGCCAGGAAGCCGAGTTCCGCGACGACTGCGAAGACCAAGGGTTCGAGGTCGGGCGGATCTTCGCCGACCCGGACCGGTCCGCATCCCAGTACGCGCGGCGACCCCGGCCCGACTTCGGTGAACTCCTCGCCCACATCCGCTCCGGCCGGTGCCAGATCCTCTCCATGTGGGAGTCCAGCCGAGGCAGCCGCGAAGAGGTCGAGTGGTTCACCTTCCTCAAGCTGTGCCGCACCCAAGGAACCCGGATCCGGATCCTGTCCCACGGCCGCACCTACAACCTGAGCGTCCGCCGCGACTGGCGCACCCTCGCAGACGAAGGTGTCGACGCCGCCGACGAATCGGCGAAGATCAGCGAACGGACCCGCCGGGGTAAGCGCATCGCAGCCCGGGAAGGCCGCCCGGTCGGCCGCCTAGGGTTCGGCTTCAAGCGGGTCTACGACGACCGGGGCAAGTTCGTCGAACAGATACCGCACCCCGAACAGGCGCCAGTCGTCCGCGAGATCATCACCGCCCTGGCCGACGGGGAGCAGGCGGGGAAGATCGCAGCCAAGCTCAACGAGCGGGGCATCCCCACCCCGCAACAGCCATGCCCGAACGACTGCAACCGCGACCACCAGCACATGAAGGCGGGACCGTGGACCGACCGACAGGTCCGGCAACTCGCCATCCGACCCGCGTACGCGGGCATCCGGGTACACCAGGAGAAGGCGATCGGCCCCGGCAAGTGGCAACCGCTGGTCGACCCGAAGGTATGGCAACGCGCCTACGACCGGCTCACCAAGTCGCGCAGCCTCCACAACGATCCGAGGGTTTCACACTGGCTGACCGGCGCGGTTGAGTGCAGCGTGTGCGGCAGCACCCTCCGGTCAGTCAGTCGATCCCAGGGCGGCGCCTACGCCTACCAGTGCCGCAACCCGGAGTGTTACAAGGTGTCCGGCTCGGCACGCGGACTTGAGGGCACCATCGAACCTCTGATCCTGCTACGGCTCACCGGCCCGGACGCCGACACCATCTTCAACCCCGACTCCGACGACTCGGCGGTAGAGGCCGCCCGCGCGGAAGAGAAGCGGCTACGCGACCACCTGGACAGCTTCTACAGCCGGGCCGCCGACCCGGCCGCCGGACTATCCGCCGCCGGGTTGGCCGCCGTCGAGGCCAGGTTGCTGCCGCAGATCGAGGCCGCCGCCGCCAAGGTGGACCGGCTGTCGATGCCCTCCGAACTGGCCGAGTTCACCAGCGCCAAGGACATTGCCGACAAGTGGTCTGGCCTGCCGGCCCGGAAGCGTCGGGACGTGGTGCGTGCCTTGGCCCATGTCGTCCTGGTCCCCGGCGCCCGGGGCGGCGGCCCGAAGTTCGACCGGTGGCGCCTCGCCGGTTCGCGGTGGCGCGGCGACGACCGGTCGTGGGGCGACTTGTGGCGCGAGGCCGGCGCCGACGTCAACCAGGGTTAACGCTGCATCTGCTCGACCAGTAGCCGAACCTCACTGATCAGTGATTCTTCCATCTGCCTGGCCCGCTGCGCGGCGTGTTGCATCAGGCGCATCTTCGCCTCGTCGGGTACGTCGGCGCGCAGGATCAACGACATGACGGGTCGTGGTACGCCCGCGTCCAGCCCGGTTACCGCCACGGTGTTGCCGGCATCGTCGCCTAGTAGCGCGCCTAACTGGAGTTGCCGAACCTCCTCGGCGCGCTCGGCCCAGGACGTTTCGTAGCGGCTGGGCATCGGCTCGGATGAGGCGATCACCTCAGTTTGGGCACGCACCTCGGCAAGCAGAGCCTCACCCTGCTCACGTGGCATCAGGTCAGCCACGCTCACCTTGAGGAGATCCCATTGGGTCTCGTGAAGGCGTCCGTGGGCAACGTCGGCGATGATCCCCAGGTAGTTGTTGACGGTGCCCTGACCCACTCGGCCGTCAACGATGCTGAGCAAGGTCCGTGCGACCGCGCTAGCGGTTGCTGGCGTCAGAACCTCGGTCATCGGGTCTGATGGACGTGGTGGCCGTCCGGATGGGTGCGGTGTCAGGCCGAGGATGCGACGAACGTTGGTGTGGGTACGCAGCTCCAACGGGCGGCCTAGTTCCACGTTTCGGATGGTTCCCCGATGTACGGCGGCGAGCTTGCCGACCTCGGCTTGAGTGAGACCGACTAGCTCGCGGCGCTCCTTGAGTTGCTGCCCGTACCACTCCGGTTCCCAGATCTCCGGATCGATCGACATTCGTTGACCCCCAGCAGTCATGGCATAGCCGGCCCGCCCTGGTTGGCGGTTGTCCAGCCGTCATTATGCGCACTCTGATGACACGCGATGCGCAACTCAATCATGGTTGTCGACATCGCTCGGTGTCCAGCGGTGCTGAGTGTCGGATGCTGAACGATGCTAGATCAAGTTGACTACTCAGCATGACGTGGCATACTCGATCTCATGGATAAGCACCCCCGAGGCGCCCGGGGACCGCGCGTCAACGCACGCGCCATCCGGGGCATCCGCGTCGAACGCGGATACACACAGACGGAGCTTGCTCGGCGTTCCGGCGTCGGACAGTCCCACATCTCCCGCATCGAGTTGGGCGCCCGCCCGTACCCCGACCCCCGCATCACCAAGGCGCTCGCTGACGCGCTCGGGTGCAAGGTGGTGGACCTGCTGGCCGCTGACCTGGTTGGTGTCTAGTGGATCGACATGATCTGGCTGACCTGATCGCCAACCCGCCAGCATGGATGCGCGCAACCGTGGCCGCCGCACCCCGCCTCGTGCCCGAGCAGATCGACGAACTCAGGGCCGCGTTCAACGCCGGCCACGTCCACGAACTCCACCCGGTGAACGTCCGCCAACCCCGCCACCGCCCCGAGGCCGCCTGACAACACGGTCGTAAACGACGCTGGCCGGCTCGGTGTTGCACCACCGGCCGGCCCGAACCCCGAAAGAGGTCCATCTATGTCCGAGACCAGTAAAGCACACAGGTCCGACAGTCCCAGCCACGGGATCCAACCCGACGACTGCACCGACTGGTGCGACCGCATCGAGTGCAACCCCGACGAGGGACTGCACATCTCCGCGCCGCTCATCGCCACAGAGGGCGGCCCGATGCGCGACAAGACCAGCCGCAATCAGATAGACGTCACCCACACTGTCGGCGTCGAGCGGACCGGCGACCGGAACGCCGCCATCGTCCTCCGGCAACGCGTCTTCGTCCGTGACACGCACGGCTGGTACGCCCACCGGGCCATCAGTGACCTGCTCGGCGGACAGTTCCTAACCCCGGCCCGCGCCCGGCACCTTGCCCGCCTTCTCAACGACGCCGCCGACGAGCACGACCGGATCACCGGGGGTGCCCAGTGACCGCCACTCCCACCCTGCCCGCCGGACGGGCCTACGCCGGACCGCCGACCACCGGCCGAACCATGTGGACCGTCGCCGTCCTCACGTGCCCGATTTGCGGGGGCATGCACAACCATCGGGCCGTTGACACAGATCGATTGCTGTCCGGACGGGCGATCCGGAAATGCCCGACCAGCGGCAAGCAGTACCAGCTCCGGCCCGTCGAGCGCCGCAAAGAAGCCAAGCGGTCGACCTGAACACCAGCCC
Source organism: Plantactinospora sp. B6F1 (assembly GCF_040120695.1). Lineage (NCBI taxonomy): Bacteria > Bacillati > Actinomycetota > Actinomycetes > Micromonosporales > Micromonosporaceae > Plantactinospora > Plantactinospora sp. B6F1. The sequence goes on from NZ_JBEEAC010000005.1 coordinate 23,887, forward strand.
CGAGACCGGGACCGGCCGGGACACGTCGCCGTCAAGTGGCGACCGGGGCGCGCTGGGGAGCACTTCAAGTCCCTACGAACAGAACGGGGGTCACCATGACCCGCAACACCCCTCACCGGAGTGGCGCCCGGTGACCACCCTGACAGCCGGCGTGACGCTGAACGCGACCGCCTCCATCCGAGACGGTCAGACCACATACACCCGCGAGCAGGTCGCCTACCTCGTCGCCCTCGCGTACGAGTCCGGCCGGGCGCACGCCGTCACCGAGGACATGGCCGAAGTCGCCGCCTGCTGGGCCGAGTTCGCCGAGCCCCGGTTGAGCCGTGAGCAGCGGGTCACGGCCCGGCTCGCCGAGATGGCCGCCGGAGTCGAACGGGAAGCCCGCCGGCCGCGCGACCGGACGCACGCCGCGATCTACGAAGTGATGGAGTGGCCCGACGTGGCCGTGCCCGGTGAGGTCGACGTGACCGCGCTCCAGTCGGTGTGGTCGTGCCCATGCCCGCGTAACCGGCACGGTGGTCACATCACGCCGAAGAACCCGGACCACTGGTCGGTGATGCCGAAGGTGACCGTTGTCAACCGTCGCCGGCATCTTGCCCTGGTCGGCCAGGCGGAACGCGGTGCGGCGTGACGCAGAAGCCGATCACCGACCACCACGCCGAAACCGGCGACGGTCCGGACTGGCCGGACAACTACACCCGCGAACCTCCCACCCGGCGCCACCAGGTCGACGACCGAGCCGACAACCGGCGCATCCCGGCGGAGCAGGAGCCCGACGACATGACCACCGAGCCGGCCGGTGAACGGCCTCCACTCGCCCTGATTCAGGGAGAAGGGCAGCGAGAGAGCGCCAAGGCGCGGCAGGCACGCGAGGTTCACGAACGGTTCCTCGCCAAGCAGGCGGAGAAGGAGGAGAAGGCACGTCAGGCCGAGGCGCGGCGAGCCGAGATCGTGGCCCGTCGGGAACGGCTCGCCGAGACGAACAAGCCACGGATCGAACTCGACACCGACCCGGAGTCGATCCGTAACCTCGCCAAGGCCATTGACACCGGCGCTCTGCCCGACACCTACGTCCGGGCCGGCGGAGTTGTCGTGGTGGAGACCCCGACTGGTGCCATGACCACCGACGACGAACCGGCCCAGATCATCACCATCGTCGAACCGGTCAAGCTCGCCCGTCTGCTCGCCGACCACACGTACACGTACGAGCTGGTCAACGAGAAGCTGCCCGACGGGTCGACCGAGCCGATCGAGGTGGAGGCGACGCCGAAGCAGTTCGTCGCTGCGTCAGCCCTGTCCTCTACCCGGTGGGACAACCTGCCCGTGCTCGACGGCATCGTCACCGCGCCCCTGTTCCGACCCGACGGCACCCTCGTACAGACGCCCGGCTACGACAAGGCGACCAGGGTCATCTACGCGCCGATCCTGCCGATCGAAGACATCCCCGAGATGCCGACCGCCGAAGACATCGAGGCCGCGAAGACGTTCCTGCTCGGCAAACTGCTCGCCGACTTCCCGTGGGTCGGGCCGAGCCGCGCCAACTACATCGGCATGTTGGTGGCCCCGCTGATGCGGCACTACCTCGGCGGGGTGCTGGTACCGGCCGGGGCAGTCGACGCGACCTCGCCCGGCACCGGCAAGTCGCTGCTCACCCTGATCATGACCAAGATTTACTCAGGTCACATGCGCCCGTGGGTCGGCGACGATGGCGAAATCCGGAAGGCGATCACGTCGATCCTCGTCGACAAGGGCGGCGCCGTCGTGGTGCTCGACAACGTCGGCAAGGGTGAGACGGTCGATCAGCCGACGTTGGCCGCGATGCTGACAATGGCCGTCTGGTCAGACCGGATCCTCAACTTCTCCACCAGCGTCCGCGTACCCAACGACCGGGTATGGATGATCACCGGCAACTCGCTGACCATCGGCGGCGACAACGCCTCCCGGGCGGTGCTGATCCGCCTGGACGCGCAGATGCCGAACCCGGAGATGCGTCCCTCGTCGAAGTTCGCCCTCGGCGACCTGGAGGAGTGGCTGACCGACCCGACGAACCGGGCCACCGTCCTTCGGCACCTGCTGATCCTGGTCCGGGGCTGGATCCTCGCCGGAGCGAAGCGGATCGAGACCCCGATGCGGACCTTCACCCCATGGGCGTCGGCTACCGCCGGGTTCCTCGACTGGCTCGGCGAGACCGGGTTCATGACCAACCGGGACAGCCTTCACGAGGTCGACGAGGAGGAAGCCCAGTACGGAGCCTTCTACGCATGCTGGTACGCCCTGCTCCAGGACCGGAAGATGACGGCGCTGGAGTTGCGGGAGACGACCGTAACCGGTGGCGAGTACGGCTCGAATCCGGACTACCAGGATTGGAAGGGCACCTTCCTGGTGCGGAAGAAGGACGGTGCGATCCCGTCGGCGGTCGGCCTCGGGAAGATGCTCGCCGCCGAGCGGGGACGGTACCGGGGTGGTTACAGGCTCAACGGACACTACGACTCCGACACCAAGCTGTGGTCGTACTCGGTGACCCCGAAGGACACCCCCATCCCGGACGGCGCCCAGTGACCCGGTTACGGGGGATAGAAAATCCCATCCCCCGTGCACTGACCTGCATCCCCGGTACCTCTACGGGGGATAGGTTTGATCTTGCCTTCTATCCCCGGAACAGATCAACTCGCAAACTCGCAGGTCAACACCCACAAGACATAGACGTTACGGGTGATCCGGGGGATAGAACCGCGATTTCAACCACGCGAGACGCGCGCAAGAAAAAACACCCCCTCTCCTGTGTCCACTCCGACCCGGTTCCGTCCGGTTTGGGGAGGGGGTTTTCGGCGCCACGATGCCAGCAGGAGTCGGATCCGGCGTTCTATCACCCGTATCCCCCGGAGCTTCGATGAATCAGCCCCCGCTACCTGCGACAACGCGTATCGATCTTCGCCGGGGATGGACTCGGCCTACCCCCGCCTATCCCCGGACGGTGTCATGACGCCCCCAGAAGTGGACCCCCACATCTCCGACGACTGGCCCGACCGGCTCCGCCGCGCCGTCGGCGACACCATCGCCGCCCGGCAAGCCCGACGCGACCAACGCGCCCAACTCGACCAGCGCCGCGACCACGGCCTCCGGGCACGGCACGCACAACGCCTCGCCCGCGCCCAGGGACTCACTACAGAGACTCAGGTCGAGACTGTCTCACCCGACACACCAACGGTCGACGACCACCAGGCCGCCGCACTCACACGCCTACGCCGAGCCGGACAACACGGATGGCGACCCACCCACACCGAGGAGAACCAATGACCACCACCACCCGCGCCGAACACGGCCCCGAACTCGCCACCACCAACACCCCCGGGTACCACATCCGCCGCGACACCACAGTCGACCGGATGACCCCCGCCACCCAAGCCGACGACGTACTCGCAGACGCCCACCGCCAACACACCGAAGACCAGCCGTGAGCACAGCATGGAAACGCGGCAGCACCCGACGATGGCGACGCATCCGTGCCGCCGTACTCATCCGCAACCAGCAAGACAACGGCGGACGCTGCCAACTCGCCCTACCCGGAACCTGGACCACCCGCGACGGACAGCAACGCCACTGCCTCGGACAAGCCGACTGCGTCCACCACCCCCACGGCAAAGCCCGAGGCGACGACCCCACACGACTCATGGCCGCCTGCACACCATGCAACCTCAAGATCGGCTCACCGCTGAACCAGCCCGACCCACCACCACACCCAAGGACACAATGGTGACCATGAACCAGCAGACGCCCTACATGAAGACACCCTACATATCCGCAGGTCAGAGACTTGCAGGCGCGGGCGCGTTTTCCCTGGTCAGAGGGGGTAAGGACATCCACGCCCTTCTGTCCTCTCTCTCCCCGGCAGCGCCCGGCCACACTCAGTGATGTAGTGAGCGGATAGGAGACTCGCCGTGACGACTCAGGGGCCGATGGCACGGGCGCTTGCCGCCGCGCTGCGGAAGGCGAAGCCGGAGGAGCAGGACGGCGGGGCGGTGGCGTTGGCGAAGCGGTACGCCGCCCTGATTGACGATGCGGTGCCGTTGGCGAAGTACGAGGCGCCGTTGAAGGCGTTGCGGCTGGCGGTTACCGAGTCGAGTGATCCGAAGGCGCCGGATCACCTGGCGAAGATCGAGCAGGCGTTGGCGGCGCACTCGGTAGCGAGCGACCTTGGTCCGAAGCTGCTCGCCGCGCTGACGGCGCTGGGGATGACCGCTGCTGGCCGGACGGTGAAGGGAGGTGCCCCGAATGGGAACCCTGTCGCTGCCCAACTCGACGAGTTCACCCGGCGACGCAATCGACGTCGAGAAGGTGCTGGGTAGCACCACGCCGCGACTGTGGACGCCGCCGCTGGTGACGGGTTCGCCTGGCCCGTGCGGGTGTGGGTGTGCCCTGACGCCGGACACGTCGATCGGGTTCGATCAGGTGGATTTCGCGCGGGATGTGCTGGCGCACCCGTACGACCCGTGGCAGCGGTGGACGGTGATCCACGCTGGCGAGTTGCTGCCCGATGGTCGTGAGCGGTTCAAGTACCGGCTGGTACTCGTGGCCAGGCAGAACGGCAAGTCTGAGATCGTGGTGGTGCTGGTCCCGTATTGGATGTTCGTCGAGCGGGTGGCGCAGATCCTCGCTACGTCGACGAAGCTGCCGATGGCGAAGAAGCTGTGGTTGAAGTCGCGGAAGCTGATAGAGGCGGCCGGGCTCGACGAGCTGCTGGGTCGGCGCTGGTATCGGGAGGCGAACGGCGAGATTGAGATCTTCGCGCCGGCCCGGACGGCGGCCGGCGAGCCGTGGGGGTCGAGCTACGCGATCGACGCCAGCAACGAGGAGGGCGGCCGTTCGCTGTCGGTGAACCGGCTCGCTCTCGACGAGCTGCGCCACCACTACGACTATTCGGCGTGGGGCGCGTCGGTGCGGACGATGGGTTCGATCGAGGACGCGCAGGCGTGGTTGCTGTCGAACGCCGGGTCTGACCGCAGTGTGGTGCTCAACGACTTGCGTGACGCGATCGTGGAGGAGATGCCCGACGGCACCGAGGTGGTGCCCCATGACCCGGACACGGACATCTTCCTGGCCGAATGGTCGACACCACGCGACGCCGACCCACTCGACGTGCACGCGTTGGGGCAGGCGAACCCGAACATGAACCGGCGCGGCCAGAAGGCCAAGGATCTGCTCGCCGATGCCCGTCGTGCGGTGAAGACGGGCGGGGAGGCGTTGACCGAGTTCAAGACCGAGGTGATGTGTATCCGGGTGAAGGTGCTGAACCCGGCGATCGACCCCGGCCAGTGGATCAGGTGTCTCGACCCTGGCACTCTCGATGACGCCCGGTCCCGTATCGCGCTGTGTTTCGACCTGGCCCCGGACGGGTTGCATGCGACGCTGGCCGCCGCCGCGATGCTGCCGGACGATCGGGTGCGGATTGAGGTTGTGGAGGCGTGGTCCGGGCCGACGTGTGTCGACGATCTGCGCCGGGAGTTGCCGCACGTCATCGCCCGGGTTCGGCCGCAGGTTCTCGGCTGGCTGCCGAACGGGCCGTCTGCGGCGTTGGCGGCGGACATGGCGGAGCGGAACGAGGGCGGCCGGCGCTGGCCGCCGCCGGGCGTGAAGGTGGAGGCGATCAAGGCCGAGGTGCCGGCGGTGTGTATGGGCTTCGAGGAGCAGGTCCGGTCTGCGAAGATCGCGCAGAGTGACGATCCGCTGCTCAACGCTCAGGTTGCGGGTGCGGAGCTGTTGAAGCGGGGCGGGGTGTGGGTGTTCTCCCGGTCTGGTGAGTCGCATGTTGACGCCTTGTACGCGTCGGCTGGCGCCGTCCATCTGGCGCGGACGTTGCCGCCGCCGGTTGGTGGCTTGCGGATTGTGGTCGCCCCTGACGACGAAGACTGACCGAAAGTCTCGGTGAGAAAAGTTCGTCTGGACGGACCATCTGTTTGGCGGAAGGTTGCTGTACTGCAATGATCTAAGGCATGGGCTTCTGGCGTGCGGTTGGGCAGTTCTTCGGCCTCGCCGCGTTCGCCGCCGACGAGTCGGAGCCGCGCCCGATTGACCGGCTGATCCTGGAAATGGCCGGCAAGGGGCTCGCCCCCACGGTGGGCCGCGCTGAGGCGCTGTCGGTGCCTGCGGTGCAGAAGGGCCGGAACCTGATCTGCTCGGTGGCGACGCTGCCGCTGCTCCAGTACGGACCCGACCGGAAGGTGGCCCGCTCCCCGCTGCTGGACCAGCTCGACCCGGACGTGCCGAACGTCGTCACCCTGACGCAGACCATCGAAGACCTGCTCTTCGACGGGATCGCGTGGTGGCGGATCCTGGAAACCGGGTGGAACGACTTCCCGACGAAGATCCGGCACCTCGACGTCGGCAGCGTCTCCGTCGACCCGCCGAAGGACCGGTCTCCGGCGCCGCTGCCGTCCGGCTACGACCCGCGCGGCGGGGTGGTGTGGGTCGACGGGAAGCCGGTCCCCGGGTCGGAGATCATCCGGTTCGACTCGCCGAACCCGCCGGTGCTGAAGGTCGGCGGCCGGGCGATCCGTAAGGCAATCCTGCTCGACCAGGCCGCCGCGATGTATGCCGACGACCCGCGCCCGTTGGACTTTTTCACCCCGACCGACGGTGCCGACCCGGCCGACGACATCAAGGTTGAGGGGTTCCTGTCGGCGTGGAAGGCGGCGCGGAAGAAGCGCAGCACCGCGTACGTGCCGTGGGCGCTGAAGTACAACACGGTTGACACCCCGTCGCCGGCCGAGTTGCAGCTTGTCGAGTTGCAGAAGCAGGCCGCGTTGGAGATCGCGAACGCGCTCGGTGTCGACCCGGAGGAGTTGGGGATCTCGACCACCACGCGGACGTACGCGAACGCGGTGGACAGGCGGCGGGACCGGGTCAACGAGGTCTACAGCCCGTTCATGCGGGCGATCACCGACCGGTTGTCGATGGGGGACGTGACGAGGCCCGGCTACCGGGTGGCGTTCGACCTCGACGACTACATGCGTGCCGACCCGGCTACCCGCGTCGCCTACTACAAGGGGCTGCACGAGTTGGATGCGATGGACTCGGAGGAGATCCGCGTGAAGGAGAACCTGCCGGACCGTCCCGCCTCTCGCCGGCCGGCCGCCCCGGTGAAGCCGACGCCCCCCGCTGGCGCCCGGCAGTCAGCCGCAGACGCGGCCGTGGTGTTCGCTGACGACCAGGGGCCGGCGATGACGTTCGCGGGCGGGGACTTCGCCGGCGGGACCGAGCCGGCCCGGGTCGACGTCGAGCGGCGCACGATCACCGGCCTCGCCGTGCCGTACAACAAGATCGCCCGGAAGTACGGGATGGCGTTCCGGTTTCTGCCCGGATCCCTCCAGTACTCCGACGTGTCCCGGATCAAGCATCTGCGGGACCACCACCTGCCGGTCGGTATTACGCAGTCGGTGGAAGAGACGCGGAAGGGTCCCGTCGTCAAGCTGCGAGTGCTCGACGGCCCGGAGGGCAGCCCGGCCAAGTTGGAGCGGGACCAGCTGCTCTACGACGCGGCTCACGGCCTGTACGACGGCCTGTCCATCGGCGTCGACTTCAGCGTCGACCCCGAGGTCGGGGACGTCGAGTGGCACGAGAAGGACAAGGTCTACGACGTGAAGCGGGCGAGTTGGCGTGAGACGTCGTCTACGCCGATGCCCGCGTTCGACGACGCTCGCGTGACCAAAGTGGCCGCGAGCCGAACCATGAAGGAGTCCGGCATGCCGGAGGAGACCGAGGCGCAGCCTCAGACCACGCCGCCGGACGCCGGTGGCAACCTCAACCTCAACCAGGACCAGATCACCGCGCTGCTGTCCCGGCCGGGCGCGATTCAGGCGCTGGTGGCCGCGCAGCAGCCGCAGCGGCCCGAGCAGGCGGAGAAGCCGGCCGGGGCGCTGACCCTGTCCGCCGAGCAGGTCGACGGGCTGATCAAGGCCGGCCAGCTCGGCACCCTGCTCGGCGTGCCGCAGCTGACCCCGGCATCCCGCCCCGAGCAGGACCAGGAGCGGCGGGCGACCGTTGACCCGACCCGCCGGACGGCAACCCTGTCCGTGTCCGAGCCGGCGCCGTACCGGTTCGACCGGGAGGGGAACCTGACCCGGGGCGCGTTCGACTTCTCCACCGACCTGGTCGCCGGCTCGAAGGGTGACCGCACGGCCCTGGAGCGGGCGCAGGTGTTCGTACGGAAGCAGTTCGAGCAGATCATGGGCCAGTTCGACACCGACAAGGCGGACGTCGCCGCGCTGAACCCGAACCGGAACCGTCCGGACATGTACGTCGACCAGCTCAGCTACCGGTACCCGGTCTGGGAGGCGATCAACAAGGGCACCATCGCCGACAGCACCCCGTTCGTGCTGCCGAAGTTCAACAGCGCCAGCGGCCTGGTGTCGAACCACACCGAGGGCACCGAGCCGACCGCCGGCACGTACACCGCCACCTCGCAGACCATCACCCCGACCGCCGTGTCCGGCAAGGTGGAGGTGACCCGGGAGGCGTGGAACCAGGGCGGCAACCCGCAACTGTCCGGGATCATCTGGCGGCAGATGCTCAAGGCGTGGTTCGAGTCGCTGGAGGCCGCCGCCGTGGCGGTGCTCGACGCCGCGACCCCGACCGCCATCGCCCTGACTGCCGGTGGTGGTACGACCGGGCAGACCCTCGCATCCGAGCTGACCGCCGCGTTCGCCCGGCTCCAGTTCGTCCGGGGCGGCTTCTCGATGACGGACCTGTTCACGCAGGTCGACCTGTACCTGGCGCTGGTCGGGGCGAAGGACAACGACGGCCGGCCGCTGTTCCCGGTGCTGGGCCCGTCGAACACCAGCGGCCAGTCGCGGGGCCGGTATTCGGCGATCGACGTCGCCGGGGTGGCCGCGCTGCCGTCGTGGGCGCTGGCCGCGACCGGCTCGGTGGTCGCGTCGAGCTACCTGCTCGACCGGGAGTCGGTGCACGGCTGGGCGTCCGCGCCGGAGCAGCTCCAGTTCGAGTACCGCGTCGCCTACGTCGACGTGGCGCTGTGGGGCTACAAGGCGACCGCGATCACGGACGTCAACGGTGTCCGCGAGATCACTTACGACCCGGTGGCCTGAGCTACCAGAACAGGAGCGGCGACATGCCACCCACGACCAACCAGCCCACCGCCGGCCAGAACCCGCCCGAGCAGCCGCCGGCCGTCGAGGCGGAGACCACCGAACTGGAGCGGCTGCGGGAGGAGAACGCGCGGCTGCGGGAGCAGCTCGCCGCCGCCGGCCAGGCAGTCACGCCGGCCGTCCCGAACGAACCGAAGTTCCAGTTCAGCGAGGGCCAGCGTGCCGAGCTGGAGCAGACCGGTCGCACCGTCAGCCCGTTCACCGGCAAGCGGTACGTCGGCACCGGTGTCGACGACGCCCGGGAGGCGACCGCGAAGGAGTTCAACGAGGCGAAGCCGCCGGAGCGGCAGAAGGCCAAGTCGCGTCCGGCCGGTCGGGGACGGAAGTCCTGACATGGCGGAGTGGCCACCGACGTTGACCGACCTCAAGCGGGACATGGGGTCGGCGTTCGAGGACGACGGCGGGCAGGACGATGCGCGTCTGACGCAGGTTCTCGACGCGTCGGTGGCCTTCGTCGAGCGGGTCCGGCCCGACGTCAACTTCACCGGCGACCTCGGTTCGGACCTGGAAGACCCGAGCCCGGACCTGGTCCTCGGCACGTTGCGGCTGGCTGGCCGGTGGCACACCCGCCGCCGGTCCCCGGACGCGCTGATCCAGATGGCCGAGTTGGGCGCCTCGCGGGTCCCGGCTTTCGACCCGGACATCGAGCGGTTGTTGCAGATCGGCCGGCATCAGAAGTGGGTGTGCGGATGAGCGCCATCAGCGACGCGGCGGCCGAGCTGTACGACGCCCTGAAGACGGTCGACGGGTTGCGGGTGTACCGGAACATTGCCGGCCCGGGGGCGGCCGTCCAGCCACCGGCGGCGGTGCTTTCCGCCCCGTCTTTCACATGGGAGACCGGGTGTGTCGGTCCGCCGACCGATGCCCGGTGGCTGGTGTACCTGGTTGCCGCCGCCGACGAGAAGGCCGTCGAGTGGTTGTGGGAGCACCTGCCGGCGGTCGCCGAGGCGCTCGACAGGGTGCCGTCCGCCGCCGTGCAACGTGCCGACCCGGGCGCCTACCAGGCGTCGCCTTCCGAACTGCCCTGCTACGAGATCCAAGTCGACGTCGGCCTGTAGGAGACAGCGATGCCACCGCACAACCGGAGGCTCAAGCAGATCGAGTTCGCCATGGACTCGGTCAGCTTCGAGTGCCAGGTACAGAACTGGACGATGCAGAACAACACCGAGGACGGGGAGAAGCAGTTCACCCAGTGCCCGGATGGGGAGTTTCGGGAGGAGACGGACCCGGACTACGCGCTGGAGCTGACGTTCTTCTCCGACTGGCGGGAGAACGGGATCTCCGACTGGCTCACCCAGAATGATGGGGAGCTGGTCGCGTTCACTCTCGACCACCACCCGGACATCGCGGCCGAGCACGTCCAGTGGACCGGCGAGCTGTACGTGAAGGCGCCGTCGGTCGGCGGGGAGGCTCGGGCCACGGAGCAGACTGAGGTCACCCTTCAGGTCGTCGGCAAGCCCACCTACACCCGGGTTGGTGCGTGATGGCGCGCGCGTCGCAGACCACCCAGCAGATCACCCGGACCGGTCTGGAGCCGGTGCTGACGGAGCCGACCGTTGACGGGGACATCGTTGACTGCGGCAACGTGGCGCTGATGGTTGTCAACGGCTCCGCCGGCAGCATCAACGTGACGGTGACGGCGACCGCCTCACAGGACGGCCTCGACCTGGAAGACCTGGTCGTCGCCGTGCCGGCCGGCGACACGATGCTGATCGGCCCACTGCCGAAGCGGACGTTTGGCCAGGCCAGCGACTCGGCGGACGCCGGCCGGGCGTACGTCGACTACTCCGCGCAGACCGACGTCGACCGCGCCGTCATCAGCTTCTAGGAGGCCATGATGTTCACGTTCGAGGTCACTCCCGACAACGGCGACCCGTACCAGGTCACCGCCGGTTCCCGGGACGTTCTGCACTGGGAGCGGACGACCAAGGGCAAGTCGGTTGGCGCCCTGTCCGAGGCCGAGAACTTTCACATGGCCGACATGTTCAAGCTGGCGTGGATCGCGTCCCGGCGGCTGTCCCTGTTCGCCGGGGATCTGAAGGAGTTCGAGGCCGCCCACGAAGTCGACCTGGTCGATGACGAGGAGGAAGAGGGCCTGGACCCTACCCCGCCGGCAGCCTCCACTACGACCTGATCGCGTTGGCCATCCGGACCGGCATCCCGCCGTCCGTGTGGGCCGACGAGGGGCAGCAGGCGATCGACACCGCGTTCCTGCTGCTCGACCAGGCAGACCGACGGACCCGGACCCGGGAGGACCCGCAGGGCCGGCAGATGAGCGGATAGGAGGGGATCGTGGCCAAGTCGTCGCTGGTGGTGACCCTCCGGCTCGACGGAGCCCAGGCCGTCCTGCGGTCGTTCCGGGATCTGCCGAAGGACGCGAACGACGAACTGCGGGCCGCCTCGCTCGCCCTGGCCGAGACCCTGGCGCCGAAGGTCGCCGCCGCCGGCCGGGCCGAGGGCCGGCAGGCCGCGTTGCTGGCGAAGACGGTCCGGGCGCAGCGGGACCGGGTGCCGGTCATCGTCGCCGGTGGTACCCGCCGGCTGGGCAGCAACCGCAAGCCCGCGTTCAAGCTGCTGTTCGGCAGCGAGTTCGGCTCCAACTTTTACCGCCAGTTCCGGCCACACCTCGGCAGCGGGAGTTACTGGATCTTCCGCACGGTCGACAACAATCAGCAGCTCATTTCCGACGAGTGGAACAAGGCCGCCGACCGGATCGTCCGGAAGTGGGCTGACTGATGGCCGCCGGGCAGAAGACGGTCAAGGTCCGGTTCGTCGGGGACAGCAAGGGGCTGTCCGCCGCCTCCAGGGTGGCGCGTCGGACGCTTCAGGCGTGGGGCCGGCAGGTCGACAAGGTGCGGCGTAAGGCCGAGTCGTGGGCCGACTCCGACAGTTCGGCGAAGAAGTGGGCCGGGAAGGTCGCGTTGGCGCTCGGCTCCGTCGTCGGGGTGGCCCGCAAGGTCGGCGGCGGGATCATGGGCGCGGTTGGTAGTGCGGTGTCGGCGGCTGGCCCGGTTGTCAAGGGCGCGCTGGTCGCTGTGCTGGCCGTCGCAGCGGCGGCGGCGGCACCGGTCATCGCCGCCGCCATCACCTCCGGTGTTCTGCTCGGCCTCGGTGGCGGTGTCATCGCGGGTGGTATCGCCCTGGTCGCCGGATCGCCGAAGGTGAAGACGGCCGCCGAGTCGTTGAAGAACCGCTTCCTCGACATCGACACGACCGACCTGGAGGAGCAGTACAAGACTGCTCAGGAGCGGATGTCCAGCGCCACCGGGAAGGAGGCGAAGAAGCGGGCGGCGGCCGAGCTGCGGGAGGCGAAGAAGGCACTCGACGAGGCTGGGGCCTACAACAAGAAGAACTTCAGTCTGCGGGATGCGGCGAAGCCGTTCATCGAACCGGTGACCAGGGCGTTGGAGACGTTCCAGAAGTCGGCTGAGCGGGTGATGCCGGTCTTCGCCGGCATGTTCGAGAAGATGGCGCCGCACATCGACAAGCTTGCTCCGGCGCTGGCCAGCATGGCGGAGAAGGCGCTGCCGGGAATCGCGGCGGCTGTCGAGCGGTCCGGTCCGCTGTTCGACAAGCTGGCCGAGGTGTTGCCGCAGCTCGGGGTGTACATCTCCCAGTTCTTCGAGAACATCTCCGCGAACGCCCCACAGTCGGCGCAGTTCCTCGGCGACATGATCAACATTCTTGGTGTCGGCCTAGCCACCATCGGCATGTGGATCGGCTGGCTCACCAAGTTCTACGGCTGGGCCCGCACCGTGTGGATCGGGTTCGGCAACCTGGTCAAGCAGGCCATCCGCGTCATCCTCGACGCCCTCGACATGCTGATCACCGGCGCGGCAAAGGCGTTCGGCTGGATGCCCGGACTCGGGCCGAAGTTGAAGAAGGCCGCCGCCGAGTTCGAGGTGTTCAAGCACAAGGTCAACACGGCGTTGGACGGCATCAAGGACAAGACCGTCGGCGTCGACATCGCCGTCCGCGTCACCGGCCACAAGGGCAGTACCTCGGCCGTCGCCGCCGCGCTGCGGAAGCAGGGTTACGCCACCGGCGGATGGGCGCGCGGCATCTACCTCGCCGGCGAGAACGGCCCTGAGCTGATCGCGGCCGGCAGCGGCGGCAACAGACCTGACCGGGTCTACTCCGCACGGCAGACGCAGAACATGATGGGTGCGCAGGAGGTCCGGGTCTACATCGGCTCGGAGGAACTCGACACCCGGGCCGGCCGGGTCGCGAACGGTGTCGTCAGGCGTCAGGCGTGGCGCGCGAAGGTGGGGCGACGCTGATGGCCGTCGCGATCACCGCCACCGAACAGGCATCCTGGCCACCCCGCGTCCTCGTCTCCGTCACCGGCCTCACTCTTGGCGACCAGATCACCCTGTACCGGTCCATCGACGGGGATCGGACCGAGATCCGGGCCGGGCACGCCCTGGCCGTCACCGACAGCTCGTTCCTGAGGGTGGATGCCGAGCTGCCGTTCGGCACGGCGGTCACCTACCTGGCGGTCGTCAACGGCACCGACGAGTACGCCACCACCGCAACCACGTACGCCCTGCCCGGCGGGAAGGTCGTCGTCTCCGACGCGGTCACCGGCCTGGCCGCCGAGGTGCTGATCCTCGCCTACGGTGATCCGGCCCGCGACGCGGGGGCGAGCGTCTTCCGGGTCGGCGGCCGCAACGTCGTCGTCTCTCTCGGCTTCGCCGGCTTCTCAACCACGCTGGATCTCGTCACCGAGTCGCCGGAGCAGCGTGACGCCTTGACCGCACTGCTCCAGGCGGCGACCGAGGGCACGATCCAGATCCGGCAGCCGGGCGGGTACGAGCAGATCGACGCCTACGTGAACGTGACCGGCTACGCGATGCGGTGGCTGCGTCCCAGCGTCAGCCAGTCGCCCCGCCGGGGTTGGACCCTCGACGTCGTTGAGGTCGAGCCGTGGGCGCCGCTGCTGGAAGCGCAGGGATACACCCTTCAGGACATCGCCGATCACTACGACGGGCTCACCCTCAACGACCTGGCCGACGACTACGCGACCCTGCTCGACATCGCGCAGGGGGACTTCTCATGATTCCGCTGTCCGATGCCGCCGTGTCGGTGCTGACCCGGTCGTACCGGATCCACCTCGCGGTCGAGTCGTGGCTTGGCGACGACCTGCTCGCCGACGCGGTGCCGGTCGACACCGCCGGCGAGGAGACCGACCGGAGCCTGAGTGTGCCGGAGCGGCTCAGCCTGACCGTGCCCCGGTTGTATCGGGGCGAGTCGTGGTCACCGACCAGCATCACCCACCCGCTCGCCGCGCAGGGCCAGCGGCTACGTGTGCAGCTCGGGATCGAGTTGGCCGGCGGCAGCGTGGAGTGGTTCCAACGCGGCTGGTTCCTGGTCCAGGAGACCACCACCGACGGCGACAGCGTGACCGTGGAGGCAGTCGGCCTCCTGGCCCTCATCGAAGAAGCGCGACTCGTCAGCCCTTTCCAGCCCAGCGGCACGCTGGCGGAAACGCTGCGGGCCCTGGTCGAGCCGGCCCTGACCGTCGAGATCGACGACGACCTGACCGACCGGTCGGTGCCGTCGAACATCAACTGGGACGATGACCGGCTCGGCGCCGTCCTCGAATTGCTGGACGCCTGGCCAGCCGACGGGTACGTCCACCCGGACGGCTACTACGCCATCGGCCCCGCCACCCCGTCCACCAGCCCGGTTCTGGAGCTGACCGACGGGGCGGGCGGGACGGTGATCGAGGCGTCCGGGTCCAGTACCCGGGAAGGCGCCGCGTCGGTGGTGGTGGCCCGGGGTACCGCCGCCGACGGGGGGCAGGTGCAGGGCCTCGCCTACGACTACACCAGCGCGCACCGGATCACCGGCGCGTTCAACCCGCTGCCGGTCCCGTTCTACTACGAGTCGCCGTTGCTTACGAACGTCGATCAGTGTGTGGCGGCGGCAGAGACGATCCTCGCCCGCCGGGCCAGGGAGACCGCGTTGGAGTTCACCGTCACGATGGTGCCGCATCCGGCGTTGCAGGTCGGTGACGTGGTGGCGCTGACCGCCGCCGGATACACCGACCTGGCATGCACCGTCGAGGCCCTGTCGCTGCCGTACACCGCCGACGGCGAGCAGACGCTGACCGTCAGGAGCCTGCCGTGACCGGCCTCCTCGCCACCGCGACCGCCGCCGCCTCCGGCGCGACCGTCGCCGCCCTCGTCAACGGCACACCCACCGTGGTCCGGGTCGCCCGGGACCTCACCGTCGCTTCCGACGACGTCATCATCGTGCAGAAGATTCGGGGCCAGTGGTTCGCGCTCGGCCGGGCGTACAGTGCGGCGCCGGCCGCGACGAACCCGACCGCACCACCCGACCCCAAGCCGTCGATCACCACCGGCAAGCTGGTTGTTTCCCCGGTCGAGACCCGCTCCTACCGGGCCACGTACGGGTGGCGGACCGACAACACCGACGTCTACCAGGGCCAGTACGGCGGCTGGGGCAACCACATCGGTGCCGTCTTCTACGGCTCGAAGCTGCGCACCCTGACCGGCGCGACGGTGACCGACGCCCGGGTGCAGGTGCGCCGGCTCACCGCCGGCACCTACGCGGCGCAGACGACGACGTTGCGGCTGATGGAGGAGGCGACCCGCCCGTCCGGCTCCCCAACCCTCGGCGCCAGCACCAGCGGCCCGTCCCTGGCCGTCGGCGCCACCGGCACTTTCACCGTCCCCGACTCGTGGGCACAGGCGATGGTCGACGGCGACGCGGGCGGGCTCGCGATCTACGACGGCGACGGCAGCCCGTACGTCCGCCTCGCCGGCCGGGGCTCCTGGTCCCCGGCCTGGACCCTCACCGTCTCATGGAGAAGAGGCTGACCAATGCCCGACACCAGTCTCGGCATCACGTACCCGGCCAGCAGTGGCCACGCCCGGATCTGGGAGCACTTCCAGACCCTCGCCGACCAGGTCGACGCGCTGCTCCTCGCCAGCCGGACCTGGACGTCGTACACCCCGGTATGGACCGCCGCGTCGTCGAACCCGGCCATCGGCAACGGGTCGATCACCGGCCGGTACCTCCAGTGGGGTGATCTCGTGTTCGCGTCCGGGCTGATCAGCATGGGCAGCAGCACCACCTACGGCTCCGGCGAATGGCGGCTGACCCTGCCGGTTGCCGCCGCGTCCCTGGCGTACGGCGGCGGCGGCGGAATCGTCGACGCGTCGAACTCGACCAACGACAGGGCCGTCGGAATCAACCTGTACTCGGCCACCCAAATCCGCTTCTTCACCGCGACCGGTCCGGCGTCGGCGGCGGTGCCGTTCGCCTGGCAGAACACCGACACCGTCAACTGGACCGCCGTCTACGAGGCCGCGTGAGGAGGCCCCGATGGGCAGACAGGACCGTCTCACCTGGATCAGCCGGGGCTCGCCGTTCACCCTGATGCGGCCGGCGAAGGCGCTGCGGGACAAGCTTCGGGCGCACGGGTACACCGTCTACGACATCGGCAACCGGCAGCATCTGGAACACGAACCGCCGGAGGATCACACCCCGTACTCCGAAACCGGCTGGCCCGGCAAGGCGCGGTACGGGGTCGGGTACGCGATCGACATCATGCCGCCCAAGGCCGGCGCCAGGTCGAAGCTGACCGGCCGCCCGCTGCCGTCATTGCAGCAGCTCGGCGCCCGGATGGTTGCCGACCGGAAGGCGAACCTGCCCGGGATCCGCTGGCTGAAGTACCAGAACTGGGAGCCGGAGCGGAACAACGGCGGGCCCTGCTACCAGGACTCATGGAAGCCGAACTACCGGCGTCGGGCCAGCGGCGACCGGGGGCACATTCACATGTCCGGGGTGACCGGATACGAGACCAGCAGCATCGGCGACGGCTACGACCCGGTAGCCCGGATCCAAGGGAGAGAAGACGACATGAGCGAGCAGGACGTAACCAACGCGTTGAACACCACCCCGACCGGATGGCAGTCCGCCGGGGTCGGGCAACTCGCCACCGACATGGGCATGGGGCCGAAGTCGACGCGGGTTCTGATCGAGATGGGCTGGGAGCAGTCCGTCCTGGCGCGGGCCGAGGTGACGGCGCTGCGCGGGGTGGTGGAGACCCTGGCCGAGACGATCCGGGACGGCGGCGGCAGTGTCGACACGGTGGCGATCCTCGCCGGGGTCGACGAGCGGCTGGAGCGGCTGGCCGCCGAAACCCGGGACGCGGTCGCGGACCTGGGTGAGGGTGGCGCCGCGCAGGTTCGGGCTGACGCTCCGGAAAGCCAGGCCCGTGGGTGACCCTCGAAGCGCGGGTACCGCTACTGCGGGACCTCACCTCCCTGGCGCTCGGCGCGGTGGGGTTCGCGTACAGCGTGTGGACCGGGGCGGACTGGCCGCCGCTGCTCGTGTCGGCCGCGCTGCTGGCCGGTCCGGGCGTGGTGCAGTTGTGGCTGGCGGGGCGTACCCCGGGCGGTGGGCTGTCGTCGGTGCCGGCGCTGCCGGAGCCGTCGCTGCCGTCGCCGTCGCCGTCGTCCGCGCCGTCGGCGGCTGAGCCGTGAGCCCGCACCGCCGACCGGTACCGCTTTGGTATGCGCTCCTCGCCGTCATGGTGTCGATGCTCGCCACAACGGGGGCGGGGATCGCCTACACCGCGCACGTCCAACGCGAGTCGGACCGGCAGTGGTGCGAGCTGTTCGCCATCTTGACCCCGGACGCTCCGCCGACAACGGAGCGGGGGCAGGAGGTTGCCGAGGCGTTGGAGCGGCGCCGGCAGACGCTCGGCTGCAATCAGTTCGACTCCCCATGACCTGAGGAGGTCACCATGAACCTACAGACGACCGGAACGGGGATCGACTTCCTGGTTGAGGAAGCGCCACAGGGATCGAACGGCCCGACCAACCGGGCATGGGCCCGGAGCTTGCGGGACATGGCCGACAAGCCGACCGCAGTCGTGATCACCAGCCACAACGGTGATCACGTCTCCCTGGTCCTCTGTATCAACCGGGCGCTGGCTGACTTCGGCTACCGGGCGGACAGCATCCTCCGGGGCCTGCTCTCCGGTAGGGGCGGCGGCAACGCCTACGACGCTCAGTTCGCTTCGGTCCCAGTCTCGGCCTTGCCCGATATCCCTGCGTCGCTGCGTGCGGCTCTGTCGTGAGAGAAGGAAGCCCGATGAAGGTATCGAAGTACGCGAAGACGATCGTTGCCGCGATCGTGGCCGGCGGAACCGCGCTGACCGTGGCGATGGGCGACGACACGCTCACCACCACCGAGGGCATCACCGTGGCGCTCGCGCTCCTCGGCGCCTTCGGCGTGTACGCAGTTCCGAACGCCCGGGACACCGACGCCTGACGTCACTCCGGCGGGTTCAGGACGCCGCAGCAGCAGAAGATGCCGACCACGGCGAAGAAGATCAGAACGGCGCTCAGGGTGACCGGCGATGTGAACTGGAGGGGGCCGAGGCGGAAGTTCCACCGAACTTTGCTCACAGCCGGACACCGTACCGACGGCATGCAAGAGACCACCGGCTGTCGCACGCGGGACGGCGGATGTTCGCCCGTGAGACACTTTCAACGGTGCGTCGTTGTAGCGGTGGTGCCAGTCTGTTCCCCAGCAGATGCGAGAGCGGCCAGCCCCGGACCCCCGGGCTGGCCGCTCTTCTGTGTTCCCGACGTCACACGATCAGCCGAGCGGCGACCCGTCACCGGGGCCGAGTCGGAGCGGCGGCGGCAACGGCGGCAGGCCATTCGGCCAGCAGGTGGGGCACGCGCACAGCTTCGCCACCGTCTCCGCGCCGTCGCCGACGATCACCGACCCAGGGCAGTCGTGCGGCGTGCCCGACGACAACGCCGGCCGGGTGCCGAGCCGGCACGGCATGCAGATCGTCGTCTCAGCCATCAGCCATCCGTCCCCGTAGCGTCTGCGCCACCTCACGCAGCTCCTCGGCAGTCACCTTGTCCGGGTGAGCGGCGCGGGCCAGGATCTCCGTCGCCTGCCCCGGCACCGGGTCACCCGCCTGGGCGAAGTAGTCGACAGCCCACGTCAGCATCCGGCACCGGCCGTCCGGGTCGCACTGCCAGCAGCGGCGCCCATCCCGGTGCATGTGCAGGAACCGGCGGGCCGTCAGATCCTCCAACGTCGCCGACCAGCCATCGAACATCGACGTCACTGTCCCTCCAGCGCGTCGAGTAGGGCACCGACCCGGGCCACCACGTCCACACACGGGCCGTGGTCGGGCCGGCTGGCGCAGCGGGTGGTGTGACCCCACACCCGCACCCAGCCGACACCATCCCGGTACTCGACCGGTTCATGGACCGTCGACACCACCAGGTGCACGCACCGGTCGAAGCCGACGGCGGTTTTCATCAACCAGTCCGCCGGATACAGGTCGACGGTCAAACCGGGCCGGACCTGCCGCAGTTGGGTGCTCTCCGAGGCTGTCACCACCATCCGCCGATCCGCCGCCAACGCTCGTGCGGCTTCTCCTGGACGAAGTCCTTCACGTCGCCGGACTGGAGGAACCGCATCGCGGCCCGGTAGCCGGGCAGGGTGTACCGGTCGTCGTCTCGACGGTTGATGAGTTCGCGTGCGGCCCGGCGGACACGTCGCCAGGCCAGCAGCCGTTGCCAGATGTTCAAACCGTCCTCCCGATGGCTTGGCCGGGTCGATGCGTCGGGGGGACGAAGCGCATCGGCCCGGCCTGGTGGGTGCCAGCGGGGTGGCCATCAGGGACGACCGTCCCGCTGGCACTGTCCTCAGTGCGACCCGAGAACAGCCTCACACTACATCTACTAAGTAGACTGGGTCTATGTAACGACGCTGATCAACTTGGTCGACGTAGTTGATGGGAGCAAGCCATGGGTGATCTACTCGCAGTGCGACCCGAGGAGTTCACCATGCCCGCACCCAAGTACGAGCGGGTGGCCGAAGCCATCCGCGAACAGATCCGCTCCGGTGACCTGAAGCCCGGAGACAAGCTGCCATCCCTCACCGAGCTGGAGAAACTGCACGGCGTTTCGTACGGCTCGATCCGTGGCGCCATGCTCGTCCTGAAAGCCGAAGGGCTGATCGAAGGCCGGCCCGGCGACGGCGTCTACGTCAAGTAGGTGCTGGATCGAGGTCGCACCCGTATGCGATGGTGGAGACATGGACAGCGACGACGTCATCGCAGCCCGGTACACCCGGCGTGCACGCGACGCCGCCAACTTTGCCATCCGGCTCGGCGCCGACCCGGACGCGGTACGCGACGCCATTGAGGAGGGCATCGCCGACGCGGTACGCGCCCAAGCCCGGATAGCCGCCGCCGAGCAGCCGGCCGCCGAACTGCCCCGGCCGAAGTTCGTACCGAAGCCGGGCAGCGCCATCGAAAGGTTCCTCAACGCCGTCGGCTGACCCGAGACACGGAAGAACCCCCCGGCCCGGTGTGGGCACGGGGGGTTCTTCACGTTCCGGCTACTCCCTGTCCAGCTCGTACCTGTTGCCTTCCTGCCGCACCTCGCCGCCCGGCTTCGCCATCGACTTCAGCAGATCGTGAACCCGCTGGTACGACACCTCAACACCCCGCCCGCCGATCTGCGCATGGACCTGCGATGCGGTCATCATGTCCGGGTACCCGTCGCGCAGCACCAGCTTGATCCATTCGCGGGCGCTCTCCGGCTGCTGGTCCCCGCCGTCCTGCTCGGCGTTCATCTGGGGGGCGGGCGGAGCGAGCGTTCCGACCGAGGTCACCTCGGCCCGCGCACGCTGCCGCTCCAACGTCACCCCGGTACCGAGCAGGAACCTCTCCGTCGCACTCCCGATCGGCGCCACAGTCGGCCGCTCCAACGCGGGCGGCACGGCCGGCCGGTCATTCTCCGGCGGCTCCTCGCCGCGCAACTCGGCCAGCATCGCCGCCTTCCGCTTCCACCGGTTGTCGTACACCAGCCCGGCCCGAAGATCCGCGAACACCGGATGCCGCCGAAACTCCGGGAAGTCCGACGGGTCCCGGCCGCCGAGCACATCCTGAGGCCGGATCCCGGCCGCCACCCGCTTGCCCCGGTCGTCGAGATCCGGGCGCAGGTGCGCGGTAGCGATGGCGTGCCGCTCGATGCTGGCGATATCGACATCCACCGTCCGGGCCAGAACCGGCCGGTAGTCGACCTTCGTCCGGTACACGTACGCCGACCCCTTGTGCAGCAGCCGGGCACGGCCCGGGTTCACCCCGAGGACGTGATCGTATTCGCCTTCCTCGTCCATACGGAGACACAGCCGGAGCGAGGCCACGCTACGCAGCCCCTTCCCGAGCAGGTCACCAGTTCCGCGCAGCACCGACATGATGACCCGGCCGCCCTGGGCTCGGCCGATCTGCGCCAGCCGGGCGATGCCCTCGTCCACGATGGTGGCGATGAGGCCCGCCATTTGCCGCAGCTCGCCGCCCTCGTCGGTGATGACCAGAATCAGAGGAAGCTTCGCGTCGACCGGCAGCACCGTCGTGTTCGCCGCCCGCATCCGGGACATGGCCTCGTTGCTGGTCTTCCGGTCCTTCACGACCGCAGTCGCGACGGCGACCAGGGCGGCACCCTCGTACTCGTCCTCGGCCACCCAGTCAACCGTTGGCTTCGACGCCTCGCCGCGTGCCCACGGACCTATCCACGGGCCGGCGACACCGCCGCCGTTCGGGTCCACAATCCAGATCAGGGCATCCACACAGCGGGCCATCCGCATGATGACCCGGTGCAGAAACGTCGTCTTGCCCGACCCGGTGGTCCCGCCGACCACCATCGAGTCTTCCCGCAGCGACACGTTCAACTTCTCACCCCGGGCGGTCGTCGCGATGTCGAACTCGTCATAGATCGACACCCCGTCGGTTGGTTCCGAGATCCGGCGGCCGTCACCGGCCAGGCAGTCCCGGAGCATGACGTCGAGGATCGCCGCGCCCTGGTGCGGCCCGTCCAGAACACGGACGACACAGCCGGCGGGAAGCCGACGAGCACCCGCGATCTTGTCTGTCTGGGCTGCCAGATCCTTGACCGTCATCCCCTCCGGCAGGTCGACGTGGACCTGCTGGCCGGCGGTCCGGTCCGGCCACGGCGTCACGGCGGCAACCCGGAGCTGGGACCACTCCCAGTCGTCCTCAGCCTCACCCCTCTTCTTCTTCGTCTTGGTGAGACGCTGAAGCATCGCCTCCCACTCCCGGACCGCCGACGGACGCCGGTCGACGTCCGGCAGATTCGGGATCGGGTCGACAATCACCCGGTTCCGGGCGACCGCGAACTCCAACGCCGCGAACAACGCCCCGACAGCACCGAGGGCGACAGCCGCCCACTGATACGCGCCGCTCTTGGACGCGTACGCCACCCACACGGACCCGGCCAGCACCACGGCGGACCGGTGAACGGACGCCCACGGCTTGTCCATGGCAAACGACGCGACCACCGCCGCCGGCACACCGATCACCGGCCCGGCAACCAGCGAGATCCACCACTCCAACGGCACAACCCGGACGACCACCACCAGCAGCACGGCCAGCAGCATCCACATCGGCACCCACACCGCGCCGCTTCGACTCCGCATCACCCAACCCCCTTCATTCCTGGCAACGAACCCGGCAGGGGGTGTCCCGCAGCGTGTACACCACGGGACACCCCAGCGGGTCAGGTGTCCTGCTCAGCCGACGTGACGTCGGCCCGCTTCTCCCGCGCCCGGCCGCCACGCTCACCAGCCAGCCGCGCCTCATCCACCTCGTGATCCCGGCCGTACCGGTCCGCCAGCGCCGACGACCGGTCCGCCAGCGACCGCAGCCGGTTCGCCCGCTCCTCGTCCTCCTCGCGGATCTTCCGCAGCTCGGCCGCGATCACCTCGGCCTCCGACGTCAACGCCTTGCTCGCCGGAAGGTCGTTCTCGCCCTGGTCGGCGAGCCTCTTCATCCCCGTCGCGATTGCCTCCACAATGTCGCCCTGCTGCCGGGCGGCCGTCGCCAACTCGTCGATCGACGGGGCGACCGTCTTCAGGTTCCGACCCCACCGCTGAAGGCTGGCGTCGTCCTCGTGTCGAATTCCCACCGTTGTCTCCTTTCCTTGCTGCTGCTTCGGTGCGGGCTTTTCCGGCACCTGTTCCGGATCGGCCGGGGTTGGGTTGGTGGCCTTCTCCGGCTTCGCTTTTCTGCTGTCGTCGCGCTTCTTTTCCTCGTGCCGCTTCTCGTTGAATCCGTCGCGGAAGTCGTCCCACATGCCGCGCTTCTTCCGACCCGGCTTCTGTCCGCCGGACGGGGAACCGCCCGACCGTGACGCGTCACCGGACGGCTTCTTGCCGGGTCGGCCCTTGCCGCCGAACGGCCACCGCTTCGCCGGACGCGACCGTGATGCGTCACCCGGGCCGCCGGGCTTCCGCCGTGACGCATCACCGGACCCGGCCGGCTTCCGTGACGCACCCGGCCGCTTGCCCCGCAGTGCGTCAAACAGGCCCGGCTTCTTCCGCGATCCGTCACCACGCGTACGTGACGCACCCCCGGGGTTGAGGAGACGACTCAGCGGGTTTCGTGACGCACCGGCCGGCCGCCTCTGTGACGCACCCCCGGGCGATCCACCGGACCGGGATGACGCACCCGGCCGACGTGACGCACCCAGCAGCCGGTCGAGAAGGCCGCCCTTCCCCCGACGGCGCCACGCCAGCAGCGCCGCGAACACGATCACGGCCGCCACGGCGTTGATGACCGCCCACCACAGCCAGCCGACGGCCGCCCACAGCACCAGCTCCAGGACGAGCAGGAGCATGACGGCGGTCGCGAGGACGGGCGGGTCGAGGAGCGGGTTCGGCTTCTTCCCCCGCCGGGTCCCGGCACCCTTCCCGGTCACGCTCTGTCGACTCTCAAGGGGTTGAGAAGTCAAGGGGTTGATGCCGGGGGAAGATGCCGCTTCCCGCCCCCTGGGGGACCCCTGCGGGCTGTTCTCAAGGGGTTGACGGGGTTGAACCGTCAAGGGGTTGAGGTTACTCATCGTGACCGCCCTCAGTAGTAGTCGACCCAGTCGGCGGACGCGGCGTCCGGTGAGCAGTCGGCGTGGACGCCCTCCCCGTTCTCGACACAGAACAGGTACGACACACCAGCGGCGATGACGTCGCCGCAGTCGGCGCACACCGTCTCGTCCTCACACGACCCGCAGATGTCCTGGTCACCGTGCTCGGAGGCATCGCAGTAGGTTCGCGAGTCAACCCAGTGGTAGACGACCATCACGCCTCCACCTGGCTGTCGTCGGCCCGGTGGCGCCGCACGGCCCGCTGTACCTGCTGCTCGTTGAGGCCGACCTTGTGGGCGGCGGCACGGGCCGACATGCCCTCGACCACGACCATCCGCAGCGCCTGGTCGAGCCGTTCGTTCTTGCCCGGCTTCGGACCCCGGCGCGTCTTCACCGGCTCCGGCTGACGCGTCACCTCCGCACCGTCCGACCGGTCATCGGGCGATACGTCGGTGTCGCTGATCCGATGCGTCACCGTCCGCCTGGCGGGGTGCGTCAACGCCGGGTACGTCAGGCGTGCGTCACTGGCCGGCAGGGCGGGCACGTCGTGACGCGTCACCTCCGGCATCGGGTGACGCATGGCCGGTGCGTCGAACGGGTCGCCGAGTGACGCATCGGCGTGCACCGGCAGGGATGCGTCACGAGCCGGCTCGGCGAGCGACCACGGATCGAACGACGCGTCACGTACGTCAACGTCCGTCGCGTCGGTGTCTGGCATTCCAGACACGGGCTCGGCGGTCAGCGTTTTCGTCTTCTTCGCCCGAGATTTGGTGCCGAGAGCATGCGCCCGCCACGCCACGATCGGCGGAACACATGAGATTGCAATCACCAATCCCCACGGCACCTGTTCTTCGCCGGTGATGTAGAGCGGGAGCAAGTGAACGGCAACCTGACAGCCGATCATCAACGCCAACCCGGCGAGGACGTCCAACGTGCGGTGGCGTAGGAATGCCGCCGCCGAATACACATCAATCGAGATCGGGAACAGAACTGCCATCCATTCGCCGTAGTGCGCCATCCGCGCCAGGTCGTACTCACCCTTTGCGGTGAGCGCCACGGCGGCGACCAGTGCCGGCCAGCGCAGGTGCCGGGCGATGAAGTTCGGTTCCTCCTCGGTCACGACTTGTCTCCAGTTCCGGCGGGAAGTTCGGCGTGGACGTACACCCGGACCGTTCCGGGATCGGCCACGCTCGTGTTCTGGTAGTGGCGGGACACCGACCAGACGACGAACAGCCGCTTCACCAGGTCGACGGCCGCGTTCACCTCGGCCGGGGTCCCGTACAGGCGCAGCTTCACAGCGCACCCCCGAAGGCGAGTAGGAGCGTGTCGGTGAGCGGGTCGTACGCCTCCCCGGCCTGCCACGGGTCGACAGGCAGGGGAGGGCGGACGACGCCGGGCCGGTGCTGGCCGACGTACCGGCCCGGCCGGCGGAACAGGCGGCTCATGCCGTCCGCTCCGCCAGCTCGACACGCGCAACCACCCGGGCGCGGTTGAGATGCTGCGACACCATCTTCTGAGTCAGACCGGTCCGGGCGGCAACCGTCGCAAGCGGCAACTCGTCCACGTACCGCAGCCACACCACCTCACGAGTCCGGGGCGGCAGCTTCGCCAGCAGACGCACCTGCGTGCGCAGCGCCTCCGCCTCCGGGTCGCTGACGTACTTCTCCCGCCACTCCGGGCCGTTCCAGTTCTTGTGCACCTTCATCGCCGTGTAGAGCAGCTGGTGGACCGCGTGCCGACTCTTGCCGGTCGCCTCCATCACCTGCTCAATCGAGAGACCCTGAACGCAGTGCAACTCGACCGCGCGGCGGACCTCCGGGGACAGGGTGGACAGCGCCCGGCGGACCCGATCCGCAACCTCCGGGTCCGCCATGCACGGGCCGCCGGTCGGCTCCGTCTGCCGGTCCTCAACCCGCTCGATGTGCTCACCGAGCAGGGCCGGGCACTGGCGGGCACGGGCCGCCCGCGCCGCGACCAGCTTCCACTTCGCGGTGGCGACCAGCCAACCGACCGGGCTGCCGTGGCCGTCCAACATCGTCGGGTCCGAGAGGAGGTGCAGGATCGCGTCCTGCACGGCATCTTCGGCATCGGCCCAACTGCCGCACAGACGCACGAGGGTGTAGACGGCGTGCCGTCGGTGGTCGCGGACCAACATTTCGATCCGCTGCTCACGGACGAGGGCGTCGAAGTCGACGCGGGGCGCGGCCGGCTTGCCGGCACGGCTCCGCTGGGTCGGCATCTTGGGGCGGCGGGCCGCCGCCGGGGCCGAAGCCCCGACAGCCACCCGACCCCGCACAGGGGCGATCGTCATCACACACCGGCCTCGCTGGCCGCAACCACACGACCGAAGTCAACGGCGGCGGCATCCAACTCGGCCCGCAACTCCCGCGACCGCTCCGGTCCCGGCCGCTGCCGGTCGTACTTCCGCACGATCGCGTCGACCCGGGCGCACAACGCCACGTCGTCGGCCAGCCGGTCCGCGTCGTCGACCGCGTTCGCGTCGTGGACACCGTCGCCGTAGCCGATCCAGTAGGCGCGCTGCACCTCGATGCTCGCGTGGCCGATCCGGTTCGACAGGTAGCGGAGGAAGTCGACGACGGCTGCGCTCACGTCCTGCTGCGGCACCGCCACCAGGTGGCGGCCGTCGCCCCGGTCGTCGATCTGGTCCACGCGCATGGTCGACGGGTTGACGGTGGGGAACTGGCCGGCCCGGGGCTCGTCGGGTGTGGCGGCAGTCTGCACGGTGGCGGCCATCAGCGGGTCACCTCCGCCTGCTCGGCATCGGTCTGGTTGATGTAGCAGCGGGCCGCCCGCCACTGCGTCGGGCCGTCCCCGACGTTGCCGAAGGCGGTGTAGGAGAAGTCGCCGGAGTAGTTACGGATGCTGGCGGCGGGTACGCCGAAGAATGCGGCCCACCGGTCGACGCCGGCCCGGTCGTCCTTGTCGAGGGTGACCGAGATCCCGCCGTTGTCGAAGCTGACGGAGGCGGGGATCGGCAGGCCGGTCATGGTGCCGGCGAGGAGCAGCCCGTACAGGTGGGCGCGCTCGGGGGAGTTCTGTCCGGTCGGCGGTGCGGTGTTGTTGCCCGTGGTGGGCTTCGTGGAAGATGACACCGGGTTCGTTCCTCTCGTGTGCTGACGAGTGGTGCGGGTCAAGTCGTGCCGGGGGAAGGAGTGCCTGCTCCGGACCCCGGGGCGCACCTCCTAGCTACTCGGAGCTACTAGGCGCATGTCGACTTGTCTTCTTCGACACCATGGGCACGATGGTGGCGGTCGGCCAGGAGGGCGGGCTGCTGGACGAGCGGAAGATGCCGCCGCGTACCCGGGAGATCCTGCTGGTGGACTCGATCGCCGCGGCGGCCGGCGGTGCGGCGAGTACGTCGAGCAACACGGCGTACATCGAGAGTGCCGCCGGGGTCGCGGAGGGTGCCCGGACCGGTGCGGCCAACCTGGTCACCGGCGGGTTGTTCCTGCTGGCGATGTTCCTCGCCCCGCTGGTCGTGGTGGTGCCCTTCGAGGCGGCCTCCGTGGCGCTGGTGATCGTCGGGTTCCTGATGATGACCGCGGTGAAGACCATCGACTGGAACGACTACGAGATCGCCATCCCGGCGTTCCTGACCATCGTGCTGATGCCGTTCACCTACTCGATCTCGAACGGCATCGGGGCCGGGGTGATCAGCTTCGTGCTGGTGAAGGTTGCCCGGGGCAGGGCCCGGGAGGTGCACCCCCTGCTCTACGGGGTGGCCGGGCTCTTCGTGGTCTACTTCCTGCGTGGTCCGATCGAGACCCTGCTGTTCTAACCTGTGCCCAACGGCTACCGGGGGTCGCGGCAGCGGGTCGGGCGGGGGCGCCGGTGACAGTGGTCATAATCGGTGGTCGTTAGCCAAGCTCATTAGTTATGCTAACGATCGTGACGGAGTGGACGGTGATGGCGAAGCAGATGCCACCGGCGCAGCTCGCGACGTTACTGCGCGACGCGATCACCAGACTCAACCGACGGGTGCGGCAGACCCGGCCGGTCGGCGACCTCACGGGGACCCAGCTCTCCGCACTGACCAGCCTGGAGCTGGGCGGCGCGCTGACCCCCCGCGAGCTGGCCGACACCGAACGGGTGCAGCCGCCGACGATGACCAAGATCGTCGCAAAGCTGGAGGAGCGCGGCCTCGTGCAGCGCACCCCCCATCCGACCGACGGTCGACAGGTCATCCTCTCGACCACCGACACCGGCCGCGAGATGCTCGCCCAGTTCGACCGGGCCCGCAGCCGGTGGCTGGCCGTCCGGCTCGCCGAGCTGACCCCGGAGGAACGCGACGCGCTCCAGCGTGCCGCGGAGATCCTGCAGAAGGTGGCGCGCGACTGACCGCCGCAAACCAACGGGTCCGCTTCGTCCGCTAGGACTTCCGGCGCAAGGTCGCCAACCGGAGGTCGGGATCACGCGTACGACCCGAGGAGGCGCACCCCGAGTGCGGGCAAAGCTGAGCACCACGTTCCAGTCCCTGACGATCCGCAACTACCGGCTCTTCGTCACCGGTCAGTTGATCAAGCTGATCGGCGTGTGGATGATGTTCACCACGCAGGACTGGCTCGTCCTGGATCTCTCGAACAACTCGGCCTCCGCGCTCGGCGTGGTGGTCGCGCTGCAGTTCACCCCGGTGCTGCTGCTCACCCTGCTCTCCGGCCGCCTCGCCGACCGGTACGACAAGCGCCTGCTGCTGGTCATCGCCAACGCCACCTGGAGCGTGCTGGCGCTCGGCATGAGCGCGCTGGTGCTCACCGGCGTCGTGCAGCTCTGGCACGTCTTCGTCTTCGCCGCCCTGCTCGGGGTGGCGAACGCGGTCGAGACCCCGGTACGCCAGTCCTTCGTCTCCGAGCTCGTCGGCACCTCGCTGCTGCCCAACGCGCTGGCGCTCTCCTCCGCCACGTTCAACTCCGCCCGGATCGTCGGCCCGGCGGTGGCCGGGGTGGCGATCGCCCTCTTCGACGTCGGCCCGGTCTTCCTGGTCAGTGCGGTCAGCTCGATCGCCCCGGTGATCTGCGTGGTGATGATGCGCGTCGCCGAGCTGCACCGCGAGGAGTTGCCGCCGCTCGCCGAGCGGGCCTCCGCCCGGGTGATCGACGGCCTCCGGTACGTCGCCCGCCGGTCCGACCTGGTGCTGCCGATGGTGCTGATGTCGGTGATGGGGCTGGCGCTGTTCAACTTCCAGCTCACCCTCTCGGCGCTGGCCAAGACCACCTTCCACACCGGGGCCGCCTCGTTCGGCCTGTTCACCACCGCGCTCGCGGTGGGTTCCCTGGTCGGGGCGCTGGCCGGCAGCGGGCGGCGCAGCCGGCCGTCGGTGTGGGTGGTGCTGGGTTCGGCCGTGGCGACCGGCGTCTGCGGCACGCTGGTCGGGCTGGCTCCGGCGTACTGGCTGGTGGTGGCGTTGCTGCCGCTGACCGGGTTCTTCACGGTCTTCTTCGCCCAGGCGTCCAACCAGCGGGTGCAGCTCGGGGTCGACGCGGCGTTCCGGGGCCGGGTGATGGCGCTCTGGGTACTGGTGTTCCTCGGCACCAACCCGGTCGGCGCCCCGATCGTCGGCTGGATCGCCGAGCGCTACGGTGCCGGCGCGAGCATCTGGATCGGCGGCCTGATCTCGCTGGCCACCGCCGGTGCGGCGCTGATCTGGCAGTTGCACCGCACCAATACCCGGCTCCGGCTGCGCATCCTGCCGCTGCCGCGCTTCTACGTGGTGCACCCCGTCGACACCTGAGGCACGCCGCGGAGGTCTGCCGGGCGCCGCGGCGGGTGACGTCGATGCGCGCGGCGCCCTGCGGGCATCGGGCCCCTCTGGTTAGCTGGCCTCATGCTGCGCGTGCGACTTCTGGAGTGCCTGGCCGCCGACCAGGCCCGGCTGCGACAGGTGGCGTCCGCCGATCTGGCCGCCACGGTGCCGAGCTGTCCGGACTGGACCGTCGCCGACCTGGTCCGGCACGTCGCCCTGGTCTACCTGCACAAGGTGGAGTGCATGCGGACCGGCCGGATTCCGTCGTCGTGGCCGCCGGACCTGTCCGGCGAGGAGCCGCTGGCGCTGCTCGACCGGGCCTGTCTCGCGCTGCGCGCCGAGTTCGACAGCCGGGACCCGGCCGCGCTCGCCCCCACCTGGTACGACCCGGACCAGACCGTCGGCTTCTGGCTTCGGCGGATGGCGCAGGAGACGGTCATCCACCGGGTGGACGCGGAGCTGGCGACCGCCCAGCCCGTGACGGAGATCCCCGGTGATCTCGCCGCCGACGGCATCGACGAGGTGCTGCGGCTCTTCCTGGGATACGGCACCCGGCGGTGGCCCGAGGAGTTCACCGACGTTCTCCCCGATCCCGCCGTCCAGGTCCGGGCCACCGCCGGCCCGGCGAGCTGGCTGGTCCGACTCGGTCCGGAGGGTGCGACGGTCGCGTCCGGCCGAGCGGCGTCCGGCCGGCTCCCGACGCCGCGGTACGCCGCCCCGGACCAGGCACCGGTCATGCGGTCGACAGGTGTCGGCGGCGACCGCTCGGCGGCGACCGCCGACGAGGCGTCCGGGACGGGGGACGAGCCGCCGACCGAGGTCGAGCCGGCGGCGACGGTCAGCGCGAGTGCGGACCGGCTGCTGCTCTGGCTCTGGCGGCGCTCCGCCGCCGACGCCGTCAGCTGGGCTGGCGACCGGGCGGCGGTCGACCGGCTGCGCCTGGCCCTTGCCCCGGCTACCCGATGAATGCTCCTGATTGCAAAACCGGTGGCGGGCCCGGTTGACGCCGGT
This sequence comes from Plantactinospora sp. B6F1, assembly GCF_040120695.1. Taxonomy (NCBI): domain Bacteria; kingdom Bacillati; phylum Actinomycetota; class Actinomycetes; order Micromonosporales; family Micromonosporaceae; genus Plantactinospora; species Plantactinospora sp. B6F1. The sequence goes on from NZ_JBEEAC010000005.1 coordinate 54,768, forward strand.
TAGCGTCGGAGGACATGGCCATCGTGCATGCTTTCGCGCTGCCGCTGGCCCTTCTTGCCGTAGCCTGCCTGCCGGTCGCCGTGGCCGCCCTGATCTGCGCCGACGAGCTGATCGGCAACTTCGTCCGCTGGTCCGTCGACCGCCGGGACAGCCGCCGGTCACGCCAGACGCTGAGCCGCCTAGACCGGGCGTTCGAAGTGGACGTGCCCGCCCGGGAGGTCGAGATCACCGAGTTCGACCAGCCGGGCCATCCGGCGATCGAGCGGATCGCCGCCGACCTGCGCCGGCTGGGCGACCAGCGGCTCGGCCTCGCCGGGCGGTCCCGGCTCTGGCAGGACGCGGTGCTGGAGGCGTACGACGACCGGCTGCGCCTGGCCAGCCGATGCCTGGGTGTGCCGGAACACCTCGCCGATCTCGACGGGATGGACCTGGAGATCGAGCGGGTACGCGTCGAGGGCGAGTTGCAGGCCGCCGGTCTGGTCCTGCCGTCCCCGCACGCCGGGCCGCGCCAGAGCAGCGGTTGAGCCGCCGACCGGCGTCCCGATGCCCGGAGCGGGGTTGAGATGCGGCTCTTCGTGGCCGTCTACCCGCCGCCCGAGGCACTGGACGACATCGTCGCGCAGACCCGCCGGCTCCGGATCGGGGCGGCGGCCGACGCCGGGATCAACGTACGGCTGGCCGCCCGGTCGAACCTGCACGTGACGGTCGCGTTTCTCGGTGAGGTGCCGGACGACCGGCTCCCGGCCGTGGCGGAGGCGCTTTCCCGGGCCGTCGCGCTGTGGCACCACCCACCGGTCCGGCGCCGCCGCTCGGCCGAACGCCGGCCTGCTCCGGTCGAGCGGGTCGGGGAGCCGCAGTGCGCGCGGCAGCGGGCGCCTCGGCTTCAGTTCGGCGGTGGTGGGCGGTTCGGGCGGGGACGGTTCACCGTGCTCTGGGTGGGGCTGCTCGGCGAGGTCGACGCCCTGCGCCGGCTGGCCGCGACGGTCCGCCGGGAGCTGCGCCGGTCCAAGGTCCCGTTCGACGTCCGACCGCTGCGACCGCACCTGACCCTGGCCCGCCCCGGCGACCGGCTGGACCGGGACAGTCTCGACGAGGACCTGCGCACCCTCGACGGGTACCTCGGACCGTCCTGGCCGGCGACCGAGTTGGTGCTGGTACGCAGCCACCTCGGCCCCCGGCCGACGTACGACCGGCTCGCGACCTGGCCGTTGTAGCGACCCTGTCCGGAGGAGGCCGAGCCGGGCCAGCCCCGGGAGCGAGTGGATCGACAGGCAGGCCCGGCGGGCGGTCAGGACGTTTCGCGGGCGGCGGGGCCGCTGCCGAAAAGGACGTCGTCCCAGCTCGGCAGGCGCTTGCGCGGCTTGCCGGAGGCGTCACCGGACTCGCCGGAGCCGGCCGCGGCGGCGCGGCGCGGCCGGAGCACCGCCAGCGACGGCACCGCCGGGACCTCCTTCGGGGCGTCGGCGTCGTCGTCGAACGCGGAACCGGAGCCGCCGCCGAGCAGCGCGGCGGCACCGCCGGAGACCGGACGCTGTCGGGGCGCGTCCGGCGACGCCATCGACGCGGCCGGGTCGAGGCCGCGACCGGCGGTCGAGCCGAGTGGCCGGTCGAGCCCGGCGAGCAACGCGTCCCGGCCGGCCCGGATCGGATCGCGGCCGGGCCGGGCGTGGTCGCTGGCTGCCGCCGGCAGGCCGTGCCCGCCACGACTCGGCTCCACCCGGGACGGACCGGGCAGGGCGTGGCCGCCGCGTTCCGGCGCGGGCTCCTGGCCGAGCAGCGGTGCGGGGCGCTCGGCGCAGAGGTACTGCGCCATGTCGTCGTGCGGGGTCACCGCCTGGCGGGCCTTGTCGAGATCCCAGATCGCCTGGGCGGTCGCCTTGCCCGAGGGCCAGGTCGCGATGATCCGCCAGGTGCCGTCGTCGCGCCGGTAGGCGTCCCAGGAGATCTTCTCGGTGTCGATCCCGTGCTGGGAGAGCCGGCCGTCGACGATCTCGGCGAGCGGCGCCTGGTTCTCCGCGTTCTTCAGCCGGGTCCGCCGGGCGTGCTGGGCGAGCATCGCCCGCTCCTGGAGCACCGGCCCGGCGTAGCGCAGCACCCGGTCGACCGGAACCCCGGCGATCCGGGCCACGTCCTCGGCGGACTCGCCGGAGCGGATCCGGGCCTGGATGTCCCGTGGCGACAGCGAGGGTGCCGGCTCGGTGCCGGAACCGGCCGCGACCAGTGGTGCGCTGCCGGGCTCGCTGTGCAGGACGGTCGCGACCCGCTCGTCGATCGGCAGCGCGAGAAGACGGCCCACCTCGTCGGTGAGCACCATAGCTTGGCCGTCCTCGGAGAGGGCGACGAAGCGTACTGGCCGCATCGCGTTGCCTCCGTCCCGCCTCGCTGGCCCCACGCCACAGGTCAGACACCCGGGCGTCCTCGTCACACGGTACGCTGCTCCGTCACCCGTTGGGGAGAGGCGCGCCCGCATGTCGCGGGTGAGCTGCACGAATTGATCACTCGGGTCGGGCGGCCCGGTCGACCAGCCCGGCCCGAGGGACGGTACGGCTCAGAGCCGATCGACCACGTAGTCGACGCAGGTGGTCAGGGCCTCCACGTCGCTGGGCTCGACGGCCGGGAAGAGCGCGATCCGGAGCTGGTTGCGGCCGAGCTTGCGGTACGGCTCGGTGTCGACGATCCCGTTCGCCCGCAGCGCCTTGGTGATCGCGGTCGCGTCGACACCGTCGGCGAAGTCGACCGTGGCCACCACGTTGGAGCGCAGTGCCGGATCGGTCACGAAGGGTGTCGCCACGGTGGAGCGCTCGGCCCAGCCGTACAGGATGGCGGCGCTCTCGGCGGTGCGCTTGGTCGCCCAGGCGAGTCCGCCCTGCGCGTTCATCCAGTCGGTCTGCTCGGCGGCCATGAAGATCGTCGCCAGTGCCGGAGTGTTGTACGTCTGCTCCAGCCGCGAGTTGTCGATCGCGGTGACCAGGTCGAGGAAGGCCGGGATGTAGCGCCCCGAGGACCTGATCTCGGTGGCCCGGGCCAGCGCGGCCGGCGACATCAGGGCGAGGAAGATCCCGCCGTCGGAGCCGAAGCACTTCTGCGGGGCGAAGTAGTAGACGTCGGTCTCCCGGACGTCCACCTCCAGGCCACCCGCGCCGGACGTCGCGTCGACCAGCAGCAGCGCGTCGTCGTCGGCGCCGGACACCCGGCGGATCGGCACCGCCACACCCGTCGAGGTCTCGTTCTGCGGGGTGGCGTAGACGTCGACGCCGGCCTCGGCGACCAGCGACGGTGCGCTGCCCGGATCGGACCTGCGCACGGTCGGCTCGCCCAGGAACGGCGCGTCCTTCACCGACTTGGCGAACTTGGCGCCGAACTCGCCGAAGCTGGCGAACTGTGCCCGGTCCCGGACCAGCCCGAAGGTGGCCACCTCCCAGAAGGCGGTGGTGCCGCCGTTGCCGAGTACGACCTCGTAGCCCTCGGGCAGGGAGAAGAACTCGGCCATGCCGCGACGCAGCCGGGCGACCTGGTCGCGTACGGTCTTCTGCCGGTGCGAGGTGCCGAGGTACGTCGTGGCGACCTCGGCCAGCGCGGAGACCGCCGCCGGACGCACCTTGGACGGGCCGCAGCCGAACCGGCCGTCAGCGGGTTTGATCTCGTCGGGAATCCGAATGGTCGATACGTCAGCCACGGTTACGAAGATCCTTCCGATGGGCCGAGGCGGCCCGGGAGCCGATGGGCCTGGAGGCCCAGAGCCGATGGGCCTGGGGGCCCGGGAGCCGAGCGGTTGGTCCGGCGACGCTGCCGTTGCCCAATCCTCGCACCTGCGCCGCGCGGTCCGGGGGACGATCCCACGGCGGCGGCTGAGTTCTGCCCCACATCCGCACCGGCCGGTTCGCCCCGAAGCGAACGAGGGCTCCCGCCCGGCCGCGCCACGCGCCGGGAGGGAGCCCTTTCCGCAGCTCAGACGTTGTGTCGAACGGCCTCCCAGCCCTCCACCTCGGCGGGCTTGCGCGGCCCCGGGCCGGTGTACCGGGCGGCCGGCCGGACCAGTCGCTTCAGTTTCTTCTGCTCCAGGATGTGCGCGCTCCAGCCGCCCATCCGGGCACAGGTGAACATCGAGGTGAACATGTGCGCCGGTACCTCGGCGAAGTCGAGCACCACGGCCGACCAGAACTCGACGTTGGTGGCGAGTACCCGGTCCGGCTTGCGGGCGTGCAGCTCCGTCAGTGCGGCCTTCTCCAGCGCCTCGGCGATCTCGAAGCGGGGTGCGCCCAGCTCCTTGGCGGTACGCCGGAGCACCCGCGCCCGCGGGTCCTCGGCCCGGTAGATCCGGTGCCCGAAGCCCATCAGCCGCTCGCCCCGGTCGAGTACGCCCTTGACGTACCCCTCGGCGTCGCCGCTGCGCTCCACCGCCTCGATCATGTGCAGTACCCGGGACGGTGCACCGCCGTGCAGCGGGCCGGAGAGCGCGCCGATCCCCGACGAGATGCAGGCGGCGGCGTCGGCACCGGTCGAGGCGACGATCCGGGCGGTGAAGGTGGAGGCGTTCAGACCGTGTTCGGCGGCGGAGATGAAGTAGGCGTCGACGGCCTTGACGTGTCGCGGGTCGGGCTCGCCGCGCCAGCGTTTCATGAACCGCTCGACGATGGTCTCCGCCTTGTCGATCTCCTTCTGCGGTACCGCAGGCAGGCCGAGCCCGCGCGCCGACTGGGCGACGAAGGAGAGCGCGGTCACCGAGACCCGGGCCAGGTCCTCGCGGGCCTGCTCGTCGGAGATGTCGAGGAACTGGGACAGCCCCCAGTACGGTGCCAGCATCGCCACCGCGGACTGCACGTCGACGCGGATGTCGCCGGAGTGCACCGGCACCGGGAACGGTTCGGCCGGGGGAAGGCCGGGACCGAACCGGCCGTCCACGAGCAGGGCCCAGACGTTGCCGAAGGAGACCTGGCCGATCAGGTCCTCGATGTCGACTCCGCGATAGCGCAGCGACCCCCCTTCCTTGTCGGGCTCGGCGATGGCGGTCTCGAAGGCGATCACGCCTTCCAGCCCCGGTTTGAAGTCGGACATGCGCGCTCCTGGATCGGTCGTCCGTGCATTCAGGGCCCGCCCGGCGGTACCCGGGGCGATCCCTTCGGAACTCAGCGATGTATTCGTGCCATCTTGCCCCTGGGTAACTAACTTTGCGAGAGGTCACGGCTGTGCTACGCGCGACACGGGCGGCGCGGACGCGCTCGCCCCGGGCCGCCCGCCGGCCGACCGGGTCGGCGCGGGTCCCGGCTCACCGACGGACGGACAAGGATGTGACGTGATGCGGGACACACCCCCGGCCGGGCTGCGCCGGGAGTACGGGTCGGCCGACGGGCTCGCCGAGGCGGACCTGGCACCCGACTGGTGGACGCAGTTCCACCGCTGGTTCCTCGACGCGGTCGCGGCCGGGCTCCCCGAGCCGAACGCGATGGTGGTGGCCACCGCCGACGCGAGGGGGCGGCCGAGCAGCCGGACCGTGCTGCTGAAGGGGTACGACGAGCGCGGGTTGGTCTTCTACACCAACTACGAGTCGCGCAAGGGCGTCGAGGCGCGGGTCAACCCGTACGCCAGCCTGCTGCTGCCGTGGTTCCCGATGCAGCGCCAGGTGGTGATCTGCGGCACGATCGGGCCGGTGGACCGGGCCGAGACGGAGGCGTACTTCGACACCCGCCCGCGCGGGTCGCAGCTCGGGGCCTGGGCGAGCCCGCAGTCGGCGGTGCTCCCCGACCGGGCCGGGCTCGACGACCGGTTCCGGGCGGCCGTCGAGCGGTTCCCCGAGGGTGTACCGGTGCCGCCGCCACCGCACTGGGGCGGCCTGCGGGTGGTGCCGACGACGGTGGAGTTCTGGCAGGGCCGGGCCAGCCGGCTGCACGATCGGCTGCGCTACCGTCGCACCGGTGCGGACAACTGGATCGTTGAGCGGCTGGCGCCTTGACCGGTGCTGACCCCGGCACCGGTCGGGTCGGCGGTGACCCGACGTCGAACACCGGTTCCCCCGTACCCCCGGACGGGACCGCCGCCCGGACCGCCGCCGGGACCGCGGGTCGGTTCTCCCGGTGGGCGATGGACGTCCGCCCGCTGCGGGTGCCGGCCTACCGGCGGCTCTGGATCGGCAACGGCGTGTCGATGTTCGGGTTCCAGCTCACCGCGGTCGCCGTACCGGTGGAGATGTTCGCGCTGACCCAGAAGTCCCTCTGGGTCGGTCTGCTGGGCATCGCCGGGTTCGTCCCGCTGCTGCTCTTCGGCCTCTGGGGCGGTGCGGTCGCGGACGCGGTGGACCGCCGCAAGCTGCTGCTGGCCAGCTCGGTGCTGATGTGGCTCTCCACCGGTGGCCTGCTGCTCCAGGCGCTCTTCCGGGTCGGCAGCCCGGTCCTGCTGCTGGCGTTGGTCGGGGTGCAGACGACCGCGTTCGCGATAAGTTCACCCGCCCGGCAGGCGATCATCGCCCGGTTGGTCCCCGCCGCCCTGGTGCCGTCCGCGAACACGCTCGGCTACACCACCTCCACCGCCGGTGGCGTACTCGGTCCGCTCGCCGCCGGCCTGGTCTTCTCGGCCGGGCCGGTCGAGGCGGTGCTGCCGGTGGCGTACGGGGTGGACGCACTGCTCTTCACCGTCTCGCTCTGGGCCACCTACCGGCTGCCCCCGATGCCGCCGCTGGACGACGGCGGGCCGCCCCGGCGGGTCGGCCTGGCCAGCGTGGTGGACGGGTTCCGGTACCTGGCCACCACTCCGGTGCTGCTGCTCTCGTTCGCCGTCGACATCATCGCGATGGTGCTGGCGATGCCCCGGGCGCTCTTTCCCGAGGTGGCACAGGAGCGGTTCGGCGGTGGTTCGGCGGTCGGCTGGCTGTTCAGCGCGATCGCGATCGGGTCGGTGCTCGGCGGACTCACCTCGGGCTGGATCAGCCGGGTCCGCCGGCAGGGCCTGGCCCTGGTCTGCGCCGTGGTCGGCTGGGGGGTGGCGATCGCCGTCGCCGGGCTGGCCCGGCAGCTCTGGCTGGCGGTGCTGCTGCTCGCGGTGGCCGGGGCTGCCGACCTGGTCAGCGCGGTGTTCCGGCAGTCGATGTTGCAGGTCTACGCCCCCGACCGGCTGCGCGGCCGGTTGCAGGGCGTGAACATCACGGTGGTGGCCGGTGGACCCCGGCTGGGCGACCTGCGCGCCGGCACCACCGCCGCCGCCTTCGGGGTGGGCTTCGCCTGGGTCGGCGGCGGGGTGGTCGCGGCCGTACTCGCGCTGCTGCTGGGAATCCTCTTCCCGGCGCTGGTGCGCTACCGGGCGCCGCACCCCGACGACGAGGATGCCGGGCCGGTGCGGCGGGAGGCGCGGCAGGGCCAGCCCACCGGTAGCGGGCCGGGCGGCGCGGCGGTCGGTTCCGAGGTGGTCGGTTCCGAGGTGGTCGGTTCCGAGGCGGGGAGCGGCGCGGCGGTCGGTTCCGGGGCGGCCGGTTCCGGGACGGGGAGCGGCGCGGCGTCCGGCCACCCGGGCGCCGCCGCCGGGTAACGGCTATCGTCCCGGCATGGACAACGTCACAACGACGGCCCGGTCGCTCTCCGGTGCACAGTGGACGATTTCTGCCGCCGGCCAGGAGGCCGTGGTGGTCGAGGTCGGTGGAGGGCTGCGGGCGTACCGGGCCAACGGCGTCGACTATCTCGACGGGTACGCGGAGGACGAGCTGCCGCCGGGCAGCGCCGGTCAGGTGCTGGCCCCGTGGCCGAACCGGATCCGCGACGGCCGGTACACCTTCGCCGGCCAGGAGTTGCAGCTTCCGCTGACCGAGCCGCAGCGGCACACCGCGATACACGGCCTGGTCAACTGGCTGCCGTGGCGGCTGGTCGAGCAGTCCCCGGAGGCGGTGGTGGTGAGCTGCGAGATGCCGGCCCAGATCGGCTATCCGTGGCCGCTGTCGCTGCGCGCGCAGTGGCAGATCGGTGCCGACGGGCTGCGGGTACGCCACGAGGCGACCAACGTCGGCACGGTGCCCTGCCCGTTCGGCTTCTCGGTGCACCCTTACCTGCGGCTGCCCGGGGTCGCCGTCGACGACATGCGGCTGCGGTTACCGGGCCGCAGCCGGCTGCTGCTGGACGGCCGGCTGCTGCCGATCGGGGCGGCGAAGGTGACCGGCGGGGAGTACGACTTCACCGAGCCGCGCCGGATCGGGCCGGCCGTGCTCGACCTGGCCTTCGGGGACCTCGACCCGGCACTGGTGCACGAGTGGGGGTCCAGCGTCACCCTCTCCGGCCCGGACTCCACGGCGGTGAGCATCTGGGCCGATCGGTCGTTCGGCTGGTGGCAGGTCTTCACCGGGGACACCCTGGTCGGGGAGCGTTACCGGCGGTCGGTCGCGGTGGAGCCGATGACCTGCCCGCCGGACGCGTTCCGCTCCGGGCGGGACGTGATCGTCCTCGAACCGGGGCAGACCTGGCAGGGGAGCTGGGGCATCCGGCCCGGCACCTGACACGACAGGGGGCGGGCGATGGAGTTTTCGACGGTGGTCCGGCGGCGACGGATGGTGCGCAACTACGACCCGGACCGGCCGGTACCGCCGGAGCTGGTGGATCGGCTGCTGGAGCACGCCGTCCGGGCCCCGTCCGCCGGGTTCGCCCAGGGCTGGGCGTTCCTGGTGCTGACCGAGCCGGCGGACCGCGAGCTGTTCTGGGCGGCGACCACCCCGCCCCGGGCTGAGGTGTCCGGAGGGGGCCCTTCAGCTACCGGGAACGACAAGCGGGGGCCCGTCCGCAACCGGTGGCTGACCGGGATGCGGCGGGCGCCGCTGATCGTCGTACCGTTGGCGAACCGCTCCGCCTACCTCGACCGGTACGCCGAGCCGGACAAGGGGTGGACGGATCGCGACGAGTCCCGCTGGCCGGTGCCGTACTGGTACGTCGACACCGGGTTCGCCGCCCTGCTGATGCTGTTGACCGCGGTGGACTCCGGGCTCGGGGCGTGCTTCTTCGGCATCCCGCCGGAACGGACCGGGTCGTTCCGGGAGGCGTTCGGGGTGCCGGACACCTTCACCCCGATCGGCGCGCTCAGCATCGGTTATCCGGCGCCGGATCATCGATCATCGTCGTTGCGTCGTGGTCGCCGGCCGCTGGCGCAGGTGGTGCACCGGGGACGGTGGGGCTGACACCGCTACCCACGCTGGTCCACGATGTCACCGGGAGGCAGTAACGAAACTGACATCCGTGGACAAACCACGGGCTAGTCGGAGGTCGTTAGGCTGACGGACGTCATTGGTACGGTGCGGCGCGCGAAACGGGCGGGCCGCCGGAGTAGCGGCAAGGGGTCGGGCCAGCACGGCCATGGGGAGGGGAGCGTGCCGTCGTGATCTTCAAAGCGGTTCGGGACGGGCGTCCCTACCCGGACCACGGGCTCACCTTGAAGCAGTGGGCAGAGATCCCGCCACGCCCGCTGCGCCTCGACCAACTCATCACGACCAAGCGGGAACTCGCACTGGACAAGCTGCTCGCCGAGGACTCCACCTTCTACGGCGACCTCTTCCCGCACGTCGTGCAGTGGGGCGGTGGCCTCTACCTGGAGGACGGACTGCACCGGGCACTGCGCGCCGCACTCCAGCAGCGCAACCAGATCCACGCCCGGGTCCTGGTGCTGCCGGCCTCCTGATCCGGGTGGGCCGCGCTGACTAGGGTGGCGGTCATGACCGAGGCGACCTCCGGGACATCCCCGCTCGACCTGCTCGACCTGGACGGTTCGTTGACCGAGGAGGACCGGCAGATCCGGTCCGTGGTGGAGCGGCTCGTGGCGAGCCGGGTACGCCCGCACGTCGCCGGATGGTACGAGACCGGCCAGGCCCCGGTGCGCGAGTTGGCGGTCGAGTTCGGTCGGGTCGGCCTGCTCGGCATGCACCTGACCGGGTACGGCTGCGCCGGCGCCTCGGCCGTCGCGTACGGGCTGGCCTGCCTGGAGCTGGAGGCCGGCGACTCCGGCGTACGGTCGCTGGTCTCGGTGCAGGGATCGCTGGCCATGTACGCCATCTGGCGGTACGGATCAGCGGAGCAGAAGCAGCACTGGCTGCCCCGGATGGCGACCGGCGAGCTGATCGGCTGCTTCGGGTTGACCGAGCCGGACCACGGCTCCGATCCCGCATCGATGACGACCCGGGCCCGCCGGGACGGCTCCGACTGGGTGCTCACCGGCGGCAAGATGTGGATCACCAATGCGCCGGTCGCCGACCTCGCCGTCGTCTGGGCGCGCACCGACGAGGGGGTGCGCGGCTTCGTCGTACCCATGGCGACGCCCGGGGTGACGGCCCGGGAGATCCGGCACAAGATGTCGCTGCGCGCCTCCTCGACCGGGGAGATCCTGCTCGACGAGGTCCGGTTGCCGGCGGACGCCCTGCTGCCGGAGGCGGCCGGGCTGCGGGCCCCGCTGGGCTGCCTGACCGAGGCGCGGTACGGCATCGTCTGGGGTTCGCTCGGCGCGGCCCGGGACTGCCTGCACGCCACGCTCGACTACGCCACCGGCCGGGAGCAGTTCGGCCGGCCGATCGCCGGCTTCCAGCTCACCCAGGCCAAGCTGGCCGACATGGCGGTCGAGTTGCAGAAGGGCTATCTGCTGGCGCTGCACCTCGGCCGGCTGGCCGACGCCGGGCGGTTGCGGCCGGAGCAGGTCAGCGTCGGCAAGCTGAACAACGTCCGGGAGGCGATCGCGATCGCCCGGCAGTGCCGGACGATCCTCGGCGCCAACGGCATCAGCGGGGAGTACCCGGTGCTCCGGCACGCCAACAACCTGGAGAGCGTGCTGACCTACGAGGGGACCTCCGAGATCCACCAGTTGGTGATCGGGCAGCGGCTCACCGGGCTCTCCGCGTTCGGCGGCTAGCCCGGCGAGCGCACTGCCGGCCGTGGTCGTCGTGGCGGCGTCCTGGTCAGGCCACCTTGCGGGCGGTGCGGAGCGCGGTGGCCAGCGTCTCCAGGGCGGCGGCGCTGCCGGCGTACGAGAACCGGGGCTCGCTGTTCCAGCCGACGACCTGGTTGGCCCGGACCGCCGGGAGCTGCTGCCAGGTGGGCTTGCCGGTCAGGTCCTTCGGCTGCAGCGTGGAGCTGCGGTTGTCCAGCAGCAGCAGGTCGGCCGGGTACTTGTCGGCGTTCTCCCAGCTCAGGCTCTCGAAATAGCCGCCGTCGTCGAGCTTGCCCGGCACGGTGATGTCCACGCCCAGCGACTTGTAGTAGTTGATGTCGGAGTTGACGCCCGGGTTGGAGGCGTAGAACAGATCCTCGGCGGCGGAGCAGGCGAGCACCCGGATCCCGGGGTTGGCGGCGAGGGCCTCCCTGATGCTGGTGGCGGCGGCCTCGAACCGGGCCTTGGCCTCGGTGACCTTCGGCGCGTTCAGGTCGGCGCCGAGCGCGGCGGCGAGATCGGCGTGCCGGCCGATCACCTTGTCCAGCGGGGTCCGGGAGGCGACCAGCGCCACGGTCGGCGCCAGCGGGACGATCTGGTCCTTGCTCTCGTCCGGCACGTACCAGAGCGAGTTCTTCTCGTACTCGTGCGTGACCAGCAGTTCGGGCTTGCTCGCGGCGTACGCCTCGATGTTGAACTCGCCCCAGGTGTTGCCGATGACGGTCAGCTCGGCCACCGGCAGGTCGCCGGCCTGTACGTCCGGGCTGCCGTCGGCGCGCTTCGTCGGGCCGAAGACCCCGACGATCTGGTCGGTGACGCCGAAGTCGTAGAGCGCGGCGGCGGTGCCGACGAACGCGACGACCCGGTCGGGCCGGCTCGCGGCGGAGGCGGTCTGGCCCCGGTCGTCGGTGAAGCTCCACGCGCCACCGGCGCCGGTGTCGGTGCCCGGATCGTCGTTCTGCCCGCAGGCTCCGAGCAGGGCGGTGAGGCCGAGGGCGCCGGCCGCGCCGAGCAGGTTCCGGCGGCTGAACTGGCGAGGGTGCGGCATGTCGTGGTGCTCCTTGGCTGAGCGCTGCGCGCAGCGGAACTGTCGGTCCGGGCGGCCTGCGCTCGCCCGGTGGGTAGGTTAGCCTGACCTAAGTTGTGGTTGTCAAGTCGCGGGCATCCGACGGTCGGCGCAGCACGAAGGGCCCGTGACCTCCCGCAGCGCTTCCGGATTAGAGCCGGTGGTCCGGGGGTAGGCCGTCGCGTGGAGGCCGGAGGGATCGCCGCGCACGGGCTGCTGGCCGACGGCCGGAGCGCCGCGTTGGTCGACCGCTCCGGCTCGGTCAACTGGTGGTGCCCGGAGCGGTTCGACGCGCCCTCGGTATTCTGCCGGCTGCTGGACGTCGCCGGTGGGCACTGGTGGATCCGGCCAACCGGGCGCTTCGAGGTGCGCCGCGAGTACCTGCCGGACACCCTGGTGCTGCGTACGGTGTTCCGGACCGAGCAGGGCGAGGTGTCGCTGACCGACGCACTGCTGCTGGAGCCGGGCGCCCGGGGACACGGGATCGGCTGCCGCTCCCCCGGAGTACTCGTCCGAATCGTGGAGGGGCTCTCCGGGATCGTTCCGATGGTGTTGTCGTACTCGCCCCGGTTCGAGTACGGCCGGCGGATCGCGTACCTGGTGTGGCGGGACGGGCGGCTGGTCGCGACCTCCGGGCCGACGACGTTGACGCTGACCGCCCCGATGCCGCTGGCGGTGCGGGGATCCGAGGCGACGGCCCGGTTCACCGTCGGCGCCGGACAGCGGGACACCTTCGTCCTCGCGTACCGGCCGACCTTCCACGAGGTGGCGTCGCACCAGGTCGACGCCGCCGACCCGCTCGGCGACACGGTCGCGGGCTGGCGGTCCTGGGCCGCCCACCACGACTACCAGGGCCGCTATCCGGAGCTGGTCCGGCGCAACGCCCTGGTGTTGCAGGGGCTCACCTACGCGCCGAGCGGCGCGGTGGTGGCCGCCGCGACCACCTCGCTGCCGGAGGCGCTCGGCGGTGACCGCAACTACGACTACCGGTACGCCTGGCTGCGCGACTTCAGCCTGACCCTGCGGGCACTCTGGGTCGCGGCCTGCCCGACCGAGGCGAACCGGCTCTTCGGCTGGGTCGCCTCGGCCGTCGGCCGGACCGACGGCGAGCCGGTGCCGATCATGTTCGGCGTGGAGGGGGAGCGGGACCTGACCGAGCGCCGGATCGAGACGCTGCGCGGGTACGCGGACAGCAGCCCGGTCTGGGTCGGCAACGAGGCGTGGCGGCAGCGCCAGCTCGACGTGCCGGGTGAGCTGCTGGACGCGGCCTGGCGGTTGCGCGACTATCTCGACCCGATGCGTGCGGAGGTCCGCGACCTGCTGCGCGACCTCGCCGACCAGACGGTGGCGAGGTGGCGGGAGCCGGACGCCGGGATCTGGGAGGCCCGGGACACCGAGCGGCACTACCTGTCGTCCAAGGTGGGGTGCTGGGTGGCGCTGGACCGGGCGATGCGGTTCGGTGACCGGCTGGGCGCCCCGGACGACCTGGCCCGCTGGGCGGCGGCCCGGGAGGAGATCCGGGAGACGGTACTCCGGGACGGCTGGAACGCCGAGGTCGGTGCTTACACCGGCGCCTTCGGCTCGGACCGGCTCGACGCCAGTGCGCTGCTCATGCCCATCGTCGGCTTCCTGCCCGCCACCGACGTCCGGATGCGGGCGACCATCCGGCTGATCGAGGAGCGACTCTCCCGGGGTGGCCTCGTCCGGCGCTGGGCGGGCGATCCGGCGGCGTTCACGATCTGCTCCTTCTGGCTGGTCCAGTGTCTGGTGCTGGCCGGCGAACGGGACCGGGCGGCGGCGATGTTCGAGAACGTGGCGGGCGTCGCCAACGACCTCGGGCTGCTCGCCGAGCAGGTCGACCCGCACACCGGGGAGCAACTCGGGAACTTTCCGCAGGCGTTCTCGCACGTCGGACTGATCGGTGCGGCCTGGGAACTCACCACCGTCCCGGCCGGGGCGGCACCGGCGGAGAGAGGAAGCTGATGTCCCTCTATCCACGCGCGATCGTCCCGATCGACCACATCGAACCCTGTCCCCGGCGCATCCGCGCCCTACTGAACGGCGAGTGGGTCCTCGACACGAGCAGCGCCCGGTACGTCTGGGAATGGCAGCACTACCCGCACTACTACATCCCGCTCGCCGACGTCCGCGAGGACCTGCTGGTCGACGAGCACGACGTCCAGCAGTTCAGCGGGGGTGCCGCCCGGCAGTACGGCCTCCAGGTGGGTGACAGCTACCGGCCCGGCTCCGTCCGGGTGCACACCGAGAAGTCGGTCGAGGGGCTGGCCAACATGGTGCGCTTCGAGTGGGACGCCCTGGACACCTGGTTCGAGGAGGACGAGGAGGTCTACGTGCACCCGCGCGACCCGTACACCCGGATCGACGCGCTGCGGTCGACCCGGCGGGTCCGGGTGGAGATCGCCGGGCAGGTCCTGGCCGAGTCGCAGTCGCCGGTGCTGGTCTTCGAGACGGGCGTACCCACCCGTTACTACCTGAACCGCGCCGAGGTGGACCTCGGGCGGCTGATTCCCACCGAGACCGCGACCGTCTGCCCGTACAAGGGTCGGACCAGCAACTACTGGTCGGTCCGGGTCGGCGACACCACACACCAGGACGTGGCCTGGGCGTACGACTTTCCCAGCCAGCTGATCCAGCCGATCGCCGGGATGGTGGCGTTCTTCGACGAGAAGACGGACATCTTCGTCAACGGCGAGAAGATGCCCCGGCCGAACACCCGCTGGGCGGAGTAGGCCCGCTCCGGCCGGCCCGGCCGTGGGAAACCGGACCGGCCGGAGACCGGGTGGTGGTGGGATGGCTGCTGGTGGCGAGGCGGCCGGGAACGGGCACGGGCAGGACCCGTTCCCGACCGACCTCCTAGAAGCCGCGCCTGCCGTTGGAGCCGGAGGCGACGGCGAGTACCTGCTGGAGGCCCCGGTAGGCGGCCTTGGGCTGGAAGTTCTCGTCCAACGGGGTGGCCGAGCCCTGGCCGTCGAAGAAGCCGGGAACCCAGGAGTACTTGTCGGTGAAGCCCCACACGGTGAACATCACGCAGCGCGGGGTGAGCAGGCAGGCCTGGAGCAGGGTGTTGAAGCTACCGACCTGCCCGGCCTCCTTGTAGGTGTCGACCGGCAGGAAGAACCGCACGTCGACCTCGGTGAACGCGGTCTCCAGGCCGAGCTTGTCGAACCGGGCCAGGTTCTGCGGGGCGTCGATCGGCAGCGGGTACTGGAGGTCGAGGTGGCCCTGGAAGCCCATGCCGTGCAGCGGTACCCGCTGCTTGCGGAGCTGCTTGGCCAGCTCGTAGTAGGCGGTGCTCTTCGGGTTGATGTTGTCGATGGCGTAGTCGTTGAGGTAGAGCTTGGCCCGCGGGTCGGCCGCGTGTGCCCAGCGCAGCGCGTCGGCGATGTAGTTGGGGCCGAGGTGCTGGCGAAAGATGGTGTCCCGGAGCACCGGGGCGTCGCCGTCGGTGAACGCCTCGTTGACCACGTCCCAGGCCCGGACCTTGCCCCGGAAGTGCTTCACCACGGTGGTGATGTGGTTGCGCACGATGGTGCGCAGTTCGGCGGAGTCGATCGAGCCGTCGGCGACGCCGTCGGTCAGCCAGGCGGGGGCCTGGCTGTGCCAGAGCAGGGTGTGGCCGTGCACCTTCTGCCCGTTGCGCCGGGCGAACTCGACCAGCTCGTCGGCCGGGCCCCAGTTGTACTGGCCCCGGGTCGGCTCCAGCTCGGCCCACTTCATGACGTTCTCGGCGGTGACCGCGGAGAACTCCCGGGCTGCCCGCTCGCGGTACACGGCATCGGACTCCAGGGCGGCCATGTCGATCGCGGTACCGACGCCCAGGCCGTGCTTCCTGGCCAGCACCCGCAGCGGCAGGTCCGTGGACGTCCGGCCGGGTCCGTGTGCGTGTGCGGCGGAGTTGCCGCCCTTGGCCTGTGCGACGGCGAGTGGCGCCTGGGCCGGGGCCGCGGTGGCGGTCGACGGCCCGACCGTGTAGATCACACCGACCGCGAGCACGCCGGCCAGAGCTATCCGAAGTTTTCTCATCGAAACAAGGCCTCCAGGATGTGGTTCGTCAGCCGCCGGCCGGGACCGGCGGGGATCGGCGCGCGGCGGACGGATGCACGTCGATCCCTACCGGAACGCGGGTCGGCCCCGGGTTTGCTGCCGAAACAACTGTCAGAGATCCGACACTTTGCAGCGGCGGTTCGATCTTCCTCAAGGGGGCCAGAGATGCTAATTGGACCGGAGGTGGTGCTCAGTCGACCTCCGCCATCGCCGCCACGAACTGCTCCGGGGTGAGTTCCGCCTGGAACAGCCGGCGCAGGTTGTCGAGGAGCGCCGTCGCGGCCGCCGGCTCCAGCGCCTGGTCCCAGGCCAGCCCGTACGACGGAGCCGCGGTGACCAGTTCGTGCACCGCGCTGCCGAACCCGGCGTGCTCGGTTCCCCGCAGCCGGTCGGCCGCGTCGGTCACCGGCGGCACCTCGCCGTCGGCGGCCAGCGCGTCCAGGTAGTCGTCCGAGGCGACGGTCCGGACGAACTCCAGCGCCGCCGACTGCCGGCTGCCGGCGACCACCGAGAAGTAGTGGGTCGGCACCCCGACCAGGTCGGCGGGGTTCCCGACCCCGCCGGCGACCGCCGGGAACGGCACGAAACCCAGCTCGCCCTCGGCGACGAACCTCGGGTTCCGGGCTAGCTGGGTCGGGTACTCCCAGGTCCCCATCAGCTGCATCGCGGCCCGGCCGCGGGCCAGCAGCCCGGGCGCTGCGCCGTCGTCGTAGCCGGTCGTGGCGAAGTCGGTACCGAAGGCGCCCCGCTGCGCGAGTGCCTGCGCCTCGCGCAGCGCCTGGATCACCGCCGGCTTCGACCAGGCGCCGGGGCGGCCGGCGACGATGTCAGCGGTGATGCCCGGGCCGCCGAGCCGCTCGGCGAGGTACATCACCCACATCAGCTCGGTCCAGCCCTGGGCGCCGCCGAGCGCGATCGGGGTGATCTTCCGGGCCTGGAACGTCTCCACCAGGGAGAGCAACTCGGCGTAGCTGCGTGGCGGCCGCACGCCGGCCTCTTCGAAGACGCCCTTGTGGTAGAAGAGCACCACCGGGTGGGTGCCGCCCATCGGGATGCCGTACTGCCGACCGTCCACCATGCCGCCGGCCAGCGCGCTGGGCAGGAACCGGTCGGCGACGGCGGGTTCGTTCCACATCGGGGTCAGGTCGACGAGCAGCCCGTCCCGGGCCAGCCCGGCCAGGGTCGCGCCACCCCAACTGGCGAAGACGTCCGGGCCGTCCGGCGAGCCGATTCCGCTGGCCAGCCTCTCCTTGTACTCCTCGTTGCCGAAGGTGGTCAGATCCACGTCGACCTCGGCGCCGCGGTTGTACCGATTCACCAACCTGCGCAGCGCGGGCTCGGTGCCCGGCTGGGTGATCGCCCAGACCCGGATCGTCCCCTGCACCGCATCGTCGGCCGTCGGCACCGACGGCACCGCCCGGAGCAGTTGCGCGCCGGTCAGGGTCACGGCCATCACCAGCACCGCCACCGCCAGACTGGCCAACCCGGCCCGCTGCCGACGCCTGCGCCGGTAGCGCCGGCGGATCGCCGCGAGCGCACCGGGAGCGCTCGCCGGCAGGGCATCCTGGGCCTGGGTCAGGGTGACGGCCAGCTCCTCGGCCAGCCGCTGGTCCACCGGACCTTCCTCGTCAACCACGTCCGCTCCGAATCGTCGACTGTGCGGGCGCCAGGTGCGCCCGCAGCACGCGCTTGGCCCTCGCGTACCGGCTGGAAACCGTGCCCGGAGGCTCGTCGCAGATGCCGGCGATCTCGCTGAACGTGTACCGGTACAGCACGTGCAGCACCACGACCGTCCGTTCCGCCTTGCCGAGCTGCTGCAACGCCTGCCACAGCGCGCCGTTGCCCACCGCGGTCGCGGCCGGGTCGTCGGGCCGGTGCTCGATGTCGTCGGTCAGCACCTCCCGGCGCCACCGCCGCCACCGGCTCACGTTGCGGGTCACGATCACCTGTCTCGCGTATGCCTCGGGGTTCTGGCCGGCCTTCGGCCACCGCTGCCAGACCTCGACCACCGCGATCTGGGCCAGGTCGTCCGCCTCGGCCGCGCTGCCGCTGATCAGGTACGCGAACCGCCGCAAAGCGTCCAACCGCGCCCGAGCGAACTCCTCGGCGTCGCTGAACGCACCGTGGGCCATCAGGCTCCTCCTCCGCGTTCCTAACGCCGGCCGCCGTCGATTCGCTGCACCTCGAACCTATCGGTCGAGGTGTTTCAGATCACCCATCGAAGCGGTGGTCTGCCGCTCGGCCAGTTCGACGGCGTTGCGGAACAGCATCGCCACGGTGGTCGGGCCGACCCCGCCGACCCGGGGAGTGATCGCCCCGGCGACCGACGCGCACGACTCGTCGAGGTCGGGCAGCAGCCGCCGTCCCCGGTAGCGGACACCGCCGCCGATCGCGACCGCGCCGGGCCGCAGGTGCTCCGGCCGCACGATTCCGGGTACGCCCACCGCGGCGACCACGATGTCGGCCCGCCGGGTGTGCCGCTCCCAGCCGGGCACCCCACTGTGTACGACGGTCACCGCCGCGTCGGCGGTCGGTCGCTTCCGACCCAGCAGCAGGGAGAGCGGGCGGCCCAGGGTCGTACCGCGACCGAGGATCACCACGTCGCGACCGGCGACCGGGATCTCGTGGAAGGCGAGCAGCGCCTCGATTCCGGCCGGGGTGCACGGCACCGGGCCGGGCAGCCCGGCGGCGAGCCGGCCCAGGTTCTCGGGGTGCAGCCCGTCGACATCCTTGGCCGGGGTGATCGCGAGGACCGCCGCCGGATAGTCGAGGTGGGCCGGGGTGGGGTGCTGGACCAGGATGGCGTGCACCGTCGGGTCCTCGTTGAACTCGCGGATCGCCCGGAGCAGGTCGGCCTGGCTCGCGCTGCCGGGCAGGTGGACGTGGGGTGAGGCGAAGCCGAGGTCGGCGGCGCGCTGCTGCTTCATCCGGATGTAGCCGGCGCTGGCGGAGTCGTCGCCGACCAGGATCGTCGCCAGGCTCGGCGCGACACCGCTGCGGCGCAGTGCGGCGACCCGGACGGTCACGTCGGCGAAGACCGCCTCGGCGACGGGGGCGCCGGGCAGGAGCCGGGCGGTGTGGGTCGCGGCCTCGGTGCGGGTCTCGGACATGGGCACGGGGCTTCCTCTCGACGGGGAAAGCCCCGACACCCAGGCGTACGGCGACGGAGTCGAGTCCGGCGTCCGCTTCCCGGTGGTGCTCCACCCGACGCCAGTCACGGCCGCCGGGGGCAGCGTACCCGCGGGGAGCTCCGAGAACGTGGGTACTCAACGATCATGTGTCAGCCTGGCATGCGGGTCCGCGTCTACATCGACTACTGACAGCTCTGCCGCTCGGCCAGTTCGACGGCGTTGTGGAACAGCATCGCCACGGTGGTCGGGCCGACCCCGCCGACCCGGGGAGTGATCGCCCCGGCGACCGACCCGCACGACTCGTCGGCAGCGGCCGCCGTTCCAGCCGAACGACATCAGGGGTCGGAGGCAGCGCGGGTCAGGTGCGCCTTGCCGCAGGTCGCAACAGCACCAGTCCGGCGACTTGGACGAAGATCTCCCGCTTGTCAATCGCCATGCCGTCCCGGTCGAGCATGTAGCCGGCGATCCAGGCATACCCGTAGTAGGTCGCGCGGAAGTCCACCGCGACGACCCGCATTCTCAACTTCCGTTCTCCCCCGAACTGAACGCTGGCCGCTGCACCGACCCCGATCACGTCCCCGGGCACGGGCGCGCGGTTCATCGGACCCGCACCCAGCGGCCTTCATGCCACCGGTAGTCCTTGACCCGGCTGCGCCGCGCACTCCGGTACCACGCCTCCCCGTACTGACGACACGGCCAGTCGTCCCCGCACCGACAGAACCCTCGGTCGTGGAGATGTGACCACACCGGCCCGTGTCGCCTGCGTGCCCACAGCATGAACTCCCGCAAGCACCAGCGGATCAAGAACACGCCCGGACCTCCCGTCGGTCGGGAGCGCGGTGGCCGGGCCTTCGGGTTGGTCATCCGACCACCGCACCCGGCATCACCGTCCCACGCAAAAGAGCGATCCGCAATATGCGGATTACAAAAATGCGGATCGCATTTTGTGATCAGCACTCAGGTTTTCCGCATGGCAAGATGACGGCATGCGTCAAC
Organism: Plantactinospora sp. B6F1; assembly: GCF_040120695.1. Taxonomy (NCBI): domain Bacteria; kingdom Bacillati; phylum Actinomycetota; class Actinomycetes; order Micromonosporales; family Micromonosporaceae; genus Plantactinospora; species Plantactinospora sp. B6F1. The sequence continues at coordinate 74,901 of NZ_JBEEAC010000005.1, forward strand.
GCCAGAGCCCTACCGTCAGGCGGCGGCGCCTGGCGCTGACCCTGCGCCAGCTCCGCGAGCGGGCAGGGATCTCGTCATCAGAAGCCGCGAGGCGCGTTGATCACGACGCGAGTTGGCTCAGCCGGATCGAGACAGCCGAGGTCCGCCCACATCCGAACGACGTACGGGCGCTCCTGACGCTGTACGGCGTGGAGGGTGACCAGGCCGAAGCCGTGATCACGGTGGCCCGGCAAGCGAAGCAACGCGGATGGTGGCAGCGGTACAGCGACGTCTTGCCGGACTGGTTCGCCGCATACGTCGGGATGGAGTCAGAGGCATCCGTCATTCGGACCTACGAGTGCCAGATGGTCCCCGGCCTGCTGCAGACCGAGGAGTATGCGCGGGCAGCATTCCAGGGCGCCCCCGTCCCGATGCAAGACGGCGAGGTGGAACGACAAGTCTCACTACGGATGGAGCGGCAAGCCATTCTGACGGGCGACGATCCACCGATGCTGCGGGTGGTCATCGACGAGGGTGCGGCTCGCCGGATGGTCGGCGGTCCCGAGGTACTGCAACGGCAGCTCAACCGGCTGGTCGAAGACTCGACCCGGAGCAACGTCCACATTCAGTTACTTCCCTACGCGGCCGGAGTGGGCTTCGACGGCAGCTTTGTGATCCTCGACTTCCCGCCGATGCCGGCCCCGTACCCGGACGCGGCCGAAGACCGGATGGTGTACGTCGACACTCTGACCGGAGCGCTGTACCTGGAACAGCCTGGGGAGGTTACGGCGTACGCCGCGGCACACGAGCAACTGCAAGCCCTTGCGCTGGCACCCAAGCCCACGCGAGATACGCTGCGTGCGATTGCGGCAGACCTGAGCACCTAGGAGGGCACGGCATGGCTCGCGTCATTTGGCGCAAGAGCACTAGGTCCGGCTCAAGCGGCAACTGCGTCGAGGTCGCCACAGCGCCCCGTGTGGTCATGGTCCGGGACAGCAAAGACCAGGGCGGCCCGGTGCTGACGTTCACCTCGGCCGCGTGGTGCGCGTTCATCGCCTCCACCGGAACAGTTCCGCAACAGCCTTGATGGTCTGGGCCGGTCCTTGGCGCCGCAGGGGCGGACAGTAGCCTCCTGAGCTGCGTGAACGTCCGGCCGATCCGGGTCGGTAAGGCTCGACTCGCGGGTGTCGTACCGGGGCCGTACCGTTTTCCTCAGATGCTCCTTTGGACAAGGACGGTGAGGGCCGATGTCCCGAGAAGGCGATGTCAACCAGCCCACGCGTGAGTTCCCCGGCTATGCGAAGGGGCAGGCCACGCCGCCCGGCCCGGCCGACCCCTGGGCCGACGGCACGACGCACGACGACACCCGGCCGTTCGACGCGGACGAGGCGCGACCGGAGCAGTCCGACCCGGAGCCGTCGGGCGGCAGCCGGTGGGGCCGTGGCGTGTTCGTCCTGGTCGGCATCATCGGCGTGGTCGCCGTGCTGGTGCTCGGCGTGCAGGTCAGCGGGATCCTGCCGGACTGGCGTAATCCGTTCGCCAAGGAGCAGACCGACCGCAGCCAGCCGCCGCTGCTGAAGTCGATCCAGGACCTCAGCCGGTTCGTCGCGGCGGAGGGCAACTTCGAGGTCGTCGTCGACCTGGAGAACGACCGGAAGTACGTCCCGGACTTCCTCCTCGGCGAGCGGACCCTCTTCGTCGGGGCCGGCACCGTCGACGCGTACGTCGACTTCGGAGCGCTCGGTGACGACGCGGTGGTGGTTTCCGAGGACCGGAAGTCGGTGGAGATCAAGCTGCCGGCACCGCAGCTCGGCGAGGTCAACCTCGACCTGGAGCGGAGCTACATCTTCGCCGAGGATCGCGGCATACTCAACCATCTCGGTGAGGTCTTCGGCGGCGACCCGAACCGGCAGCGGCAGGTCTATCTCAAGGCCGAGCAGAAGATCGGCGAGGCGGCCAAGAGCAGCGGGCTCGGCGAGCGCGCCCAGGAGAACACCCGGAAGATGCTGGACCAGATGCTCCGGTCACTCGGCTACGAGCAGGTGACCGTCACCTACGTCCAGCCGTAGACCGACGGGTGAGGTGCGCGGCCGTGTCGCTGGTCCACCGGCGGATCCGTGCCCCGTGCCGACGCCACCAGAGCCGGCACCAGAGGAGTTGGAAACCGACGACCACGAGGATCGTGGCGAGGGCATCGGCGATCTCCAGCCAGGCGCTGCCGGCGCTCAACGCATGGACAGCCTGCCAGATCAGATGGAGGGCAACCGGCAGACTCACGCCGACGGCGACGCCCAGGCATGCTGCCGTACCGACGACGAGCAGCACGGTGTAGCCGCGCACCGCACGACGCTCGCCGCGTGGCAGCTGCCGGCTCGGATCATCGATCGCCGCCGACCTTCGCCACAGCCTCCCGGCGAGGTACGTCGCGAAAGCGGAACCGTCTGCGTACAGGTTGCGCGAGCGAGTGAGGTCCTGCAGTACGAAATAGAGGTCGGTCCGCATGAATATCAGGAGTTGCGGGGCGAGCAGGAGAACCTCACTCAGCAGGACGATAGCGGAAATCCGGTGCACCGCCGTGGTTGGGTTCGCCACCACTACGACCAGCGTCGCGATCGATGCGATTGAGGCGTCGAGCGCCATACCTGCCAGGTAGACGGTCATCCGTTGCGTTCGATTCGCGGCCCAGATTCCGGTCACATCCGTCTGGGCGACGAGGAAATGGAGGCGTGTACTCAACCGAATCCGGCCCGGAACGCCGACGGCTCGCGCAGCGGCCAGGTGAGCCAACTCGTGAATGAAGATCAACGTCCAGAACAGGATGGCCTGCCCGAGGAGCACCAGGCTGCCGCTGGTGCTCCACACCATCACCTCGGGCGTTGGGAGCAGGTGAGGATGCGTGACCGCCGCGATCAGCCCTGCGGCGATCACGACGCCGACGATGACGCGTATCGCGCGGCCCTGCACCCACCGGGTGTGGGCTGGCCGCAGCCAGGGGAAGGTTGGCCGAATCGGCGGCAACGACGCCACCTCGCGCCCATCGATCGCGGCCACAAACCCTAGTTCGGCAAGCTCGGTGACGAAGTCCGCGACATCGATCTCGCCGAGTCCTTCCGCTACTAGGCGATCCTGACTCACCTCGACGCTGCAACCCTCGCGGAGGAGATCGATGGCGCGCACCCCGACGACGGGTAGGGCCACAAACTCCCCGATGTCGATCCGACCTACGACCCACTCGTCGCCATCGGGCCGGATATGCAGCTCATGGAGCCGTACCGCGGACGATCCCTCGATGATCATCGTGGTCATCCGCAGACGGGGCAGCCAGGTTGCCGGCCAGGGGACCCCGTCATGACCAGATGATCAGGCGCCACCAGGTTGACTCCGTAGACGCAGCCGGTCGGGAGCTCCGGCGCCCCGGTGAGGACCGCAATCACCGCGTGCCCGACGAGATGGCCCGAGATTCCCGCCGAGGCGGCCATCACGCCGGGGCCGCCCAACCCCAGCACGAAGTCCATCGACGCCTCGTCGCGCTCGGCCTGCGCACGTTGCCGTTCGCGCTCGGAGTTCACCAGGCACTCGTAACAGGCTCCGCCGCCGGGCGTGAAAGTACCGACCGTCACCAGCGGTCCGTTGTATCCGGCGCCGACCCAGGGAACGCCGGCAGCGGCGCAGGCACGGTTCGTCCACGCCCGGATCCCGTCGGCGCCCCGGGGCTCATCCGCGCACAGGGCAAGCACATCGCACCCGACCAGCAGCTTTGTCAGATCCTCTGGCGCTGTCACCCGCAACCGCTCGCCGGTCACCGCGATATCCGAGTTGAACCGGCGCAGGCGTTCCACCGCGACGTCGACCTTTGCCCGGCCGACGTCGCTCTCGGTGTACAGCATCTGCCGGTTGAGATTCGACAACTCGACGACGTCAGCGTCGACGCAATGGAGTCGTCCGACCCCGGAAGCCGCCAACGCCCACGCCGCGGTGGCACCGGTCCCGCCCAGGCCGAGTACCAGCACGCTGGCATCGCGCAGCCTCAGTTGAGCCTGCCAGCCATGGGCCTGCTGGCGCAGATCGACCCAGCGGAAGAATGCCTGGCTGCGGCTGTACCTCTCGCGTTCACGGGGGCTCAACGCGTCCGGTACGGCAGCAGCTGCGTCCTCCACGTACCCCGAGGCGATCAGCTGGTCTGTTACCGCCACGGCTTCCTGTGTAGACAGCCAAGGGTGTTGCTCGCACACATAGGCCGCTATCTCGTCCAGGCTACGGGTACCGTCCATAGCCTGCAGCGTGGCCCAGGCCACGCCGTCGGCGTCGGAGATCTCGGCCGCAATCCCGAATACTCCGCCCCCGATCCGGATCCGGCCATCGGCCAGTCGGTACGGCTCGTGCTCAGACTTCACCCGCGGCTTCTGCATGCGCCACCCGCATCCCTAACCGTCGGGCCGACGCCGCACACGTCGGCGCCGGCCCAGCCTTCGACCGGGCAACGGTCAGGCGCTCGCTCCGTTGCAGAGCACGGTCGTCTCGATCTTGTCGAGCTTCCGGATCTCTACCTTCCGCGGCTTGCGCGTCTCGCGCACCGGCACCTTGACTTCGTTCTTGGACATGAGTCTTACCACCTTCTCTCATCTGGTGGACTCGCGAGTACATACATCGTTGTCGACCAAACTGCGTCAGTCAAAGCGGCTGTGACCTGCGGTTTCAAGGATCTGTTCAGGCGGCTCGGCGCGGACACCGGCACTCGTGCCGGCACCGCGCAACGAAGTAGAAATCCACCCGGGCGCCGCGCGTTCCGCGCGCAGCACGGAGGGAATCCCCGTCCTTCAGGGCGGGGAGATCGTCAGGTATCCGGCTCGGAAGTCGACCGTCCCACTGTCAGTGCGTTCCGGCGTAGTAACGGTCCTCGTTCGGCATGATGATCCAGAGCGCCAGGTAGATGACCACCTGCGTGCCGGGAAGCAGCAGCGAGAGGACGAAGAGCAGCCGCATCATTCCGGCGGACATGCCGAAGCGGCGAGCCAGGCCGGCGCAGACACCGGCGATCATGCGGTTGTCCCGGGGGCGGGTGAGCTTGCGGCTCATCGACGTCTCCTCTGCTTCGTTCAGACGGGCGGCTGATTCCACGGTAGGAACGGATGGCTGCGCCGCCCTCGGTCTCCAGACGGATCCAGACACCGCGTACCCGTAGGTACTTACCCGGGCGGGGCCGGCGGACACCTGCGACAGGTCCGAGCAGCGATTCGGCAACCCCTGCTTGCTCGGCTTCAGCGAACTCGGCTCGCAACTAAGCATTCGTCTCAGGCCCGTGCCGCTCGGGTCGGTTGGCTCTTGCAGGCGCTGTGCGGCCTTGGCGGATTCCTCGTAGGAGGGCCGGCCGGAACGCACGGCCACATCCTCGTGGTCATCATGCTCGCGGGGCAGGTTCCAGTACGACGACCGGGATCTGGCGGGTGGTCTTCCGCTCGTAGTCGGCAAAGCCGGGATACGCGGCCTTCTGTGCGCTCCAGATCCGTTCCCGCTCGTCCCCGGCGGCGACTCTGGCGACCAACTCGACCTTTTCCGTACCGATCTCCGCTTGGGCCTGCGGATGCGCGAGCAGATTGTGGTACCAGTCCGGATTGGTGGGCGCACCTCCCTTGGAGGCGAACACGGCGTAGCCATCGTCCACCTTCTGGTACATCATCGGGTTTACCCGAGGCTGGCCGCTCCTGGCGCCGACCGTGTGCAACAGCAGCAGCGGCGCGCCAGCGAACTGACCGCCCACCTGCCCACCGTTGGCGCGAAACTCAGCGATGATCTTGTCGTTCCAGTCACTCATGCCTTCTCCTCGCCCGGCGCGTACCAGATCCGTGAACACGATTCTGGCAGTCCCGGCCGGGGGTGGGACTCCGATGCACATGGCCGCCGGGCTCCGGCCGATGCCGTCGGCGACGGGCCGGGGCGGAGCCGGGTAGGCTCGCGGACCGGCAGCTCAGGGGCGATGCTGGGGAGAGTCCCGGCGACTGCCCGGGGCCAGGGTCGGCAACGGGGCCGACCCGGGAGGGGTTTCGATGATCAGCGCCTTCGACCTGTTCACGGTCGGGATCGGGCCGTCCAGTTCGCACACCGTCGGTCCGATGCGGGCCGCCAGGACCTTCGCGACCGGTCTCAAGGCCGACGGGCTGCTCGCCGGGACGGCCAGGGTCCGCGCCGAGCTTTTCGGCTCGCTCGGCGCCACCGGGCACGGGCACGGCAGCGGGCCGGCCGTCCTGCTCGGGCTGCTCGGGGAGGCGCCGGAGACGGTGGACCCGGACCGGGTCGCCGAGACTGTGGCCGGGATCCGGGCCAGTGGCCGGTTGGGGGTGCTCGGTGCGCACGAGGTGGACTTCGACGCGGACCGGGACCTGGTGCTGCATCGCCGCCGTTCGTTGCCGTTCCATCCGAACGGGATGACCTTCACCGCGTACGACCCGGCGGGTGAACCGGTGCGGGCCCGGACCTACTACTCGGTGGGCGGCGGGTTCGTGGTGGACGAGACGGCGAGCGGCGCGGACCGGATCAAGCCGGACAGCACCCGGGTCCGCTATCCCTTCGGCACCGGAGTCGACCTGCTGGCCCTGACCGCCGAGACCGGGTTGCCGATCAGCGGGATCATGCTCGCCAACGAGCGGTCGTGGCGGAGCGAGTCGGAGATCCGCTCCGGCCTGCTGGAGATCTGGCGGGTGATGCGGGAGTGCGTCGACCGGGGCAGCCGGCGGGCCGGGACGCTGCCGGGCGGGCTGCGGGTCCGGCGCCGCGCCGCCGAGCTGCGGCGGAGCCTGGAGGCCGACCCCGGTTCGACCGACCCGCTGCGGGTGATGGACTGGGTGACGCTCTTCGCGCTCGCGGTCAACGAGGAGAACGCGGCCGGTGGCCGCGTGGTGACCGCCCCGACGAACGGCGCGGCCGGGATCATCCCGGCGGTTCTGCACTACTACACCCGGTTCGTGCCCGGGGCGTCCGACGAGGGCGTACTGCGCTTCCTGCTCGCCGCCGCCGCGATCGGGGTGCTGTTCAAGGAGAACGCCTCGATCTCCGGTGCCGAGGTCGGCTGCCAGGGCGAGGTCGGGTCCGCCTGCTCGATGGCGGCCGCCGGGCTGGCCGAGGCGCTGGGCGGTACGCCGGCCCAGGTCGAGAACGCCGCCGAGATCGGCATGGAACACAATCTCGGGCTGACCTGCGATCCGGTCGGTGGTCTGGTGCAGATTCCGTGCATCGAGCGGAACGCGGTGGCCAGCATCAAGGCGATCACGGCGGCCCGGTTGGCGCTGCGCGGCGACGGGGACCACGCGGTCTCGCTGGACAAGGTGATCAAGACGATGCGGGAGACCGGCGCCGACATGAAGGTCAAGTACAAGGAGACCGCCCGGGGTGGCCTCGCGGTCAACGTCATCGAGTGCTGAGCCCTGGCTGACCCGGTCGGGGAAGCCGGTCGGGTAGCGTTGGCACGTTACCGGGGAGGGGGGCGCAGCCCGGTCAACCCTCATTTGGGCGATTTTTCCGACTGCTACCCTATGTCGGGCTTTCGGGCCTCGGTGCCGCCGCGGTCCGGGATGCCGCCGTGGGCCGGGATCCGGCCGCGAGCGGTCGGACCATGACGAGCGCGGGAGGCGGCTGTGGCGTCTGGCGTGGTGGCGGTCTGGTCGCACCGCAACACGCTGCGGCTGCTCGTCCGCCGCGACCTGGCCGTGAAATACCAGCAGTCGGTGCTGGGCTACCTCTGGTCGCTGATCGAGCCGCTCGGCATGGGCGTCATCTACTTCTTCGTCTTCGGGGTGCTCTACCGGTCCGCCACCGACCGGCACCTCGGTGACGCCGCCGACTCGTACCCGCTCTTCCTGATCACCGGCATCTTCGCCTGGATGTGGACCAGCGCGGCGATCGGCGAGGCGACCGCCGCGCTCACCGGGCAGGCCCGGTTGATCACCACGATGAACCTGCCCCGCGAGGTCTTCCCGATCGGCCGGGTCGCCGGCCGGTTCGCCGAGTACCTCGCCGGGCTGCCGATCCTGGTCGCGGTCGCGATCGCCTACGCCTCGCTCGACAGGATCGAGTTCGGGGTGTCGCTGCTGGCGCTGCCGCTGGCGGTGCTGATCCAGGCGACCCTGCTGATCGGGGTCGCGCTGCTGCTCTCCTCGCTCAACGTGCTGATGCGGGACATCGAGCGGCTGATGCGGCTGGTCACCCGGGTACTCTTCTATGCCAGCCCGATCATCTACCCGCTGGCCCTGGTCCGGGACTCCTCACTGCCGGACTGGGTCAAGATCGGGTACGAGCTGAACCCGCTGGTCGGGATCTTCCAGCTCCACCACGCGATCTGGTACCCGGACGAGTTCCCCGACGCCCGGCTGCTCGGGGTGGCGGTCGGCGGCAGCCTGCTCGTGCTGCTCGCCGGCTGGTGGGTGTTCCGCCGACTCGAACCCGCGGTCCTGAAGGAGCTGTGATGCCCGGGGCGATGGTACAGGCGGAGAACCTGGGCATCCGGTTCGTCCGGAACCGGCGGCGCAACCTGCGGCTGCGGGAGATCTTCATCCACCGGGGCGGCCGGCAGCCCGCCGCCGGGGTCTTCTGGCCGCTGCGCAACGTCTCGTTCTCGGTCGCTCCCGGCGACACCGTCGGGATCATCGGCCGCAATGGCACCGGCAAGAGCACCCTGCTCCGGCTGATCGCCGGGGTGCTGATCCCGGACGAGGGACGGATCCGGGTCGGCGGCGCGGTGGCGCCGCTGCTGGAACTCTCCGCCGGCTTCTCCAGCGACCTGACCGGGCGGGAGAACGTCCACCTGGTCGGCTCGCTGCACGGGCTCAGCCCGAGTTTCCTGCGCCGGCACTTCGACGAGATCATCGAGTTCGCCGGGGAACAGATCGCGAAGGCCATCGACACCCCGGTCCGGCACTACTCGTCCGGGATGAAGGTGCGGCTCGGCTTCTCGGTGATCGCCCAGCTCCAGCACCCGGTGCTGCTGATGGACGAGGTGACGGCGGTCGGCGACGCCGACTTCCGGAAAAAGTGCTACGACACCATCGACCGGCTCATCGCCGAGGGCCGTACCGTAATGCTGGTCTCGCACAACGAGAACGATCTCACCCGGTTCTGCAGCCGGGGACTCTACTTCGACGGAGGACGATTGCGGGTGGACGGCACCATAGGCGAGGCTCTTGACGCATACCACGACGTGGTCAGGCCCTGATGCTGGCGATCCTGCTCACCCCCACCCGGCCGGGCGGGCCGCTGACCCGCCCCGACGGCATGCCGCTGGCCGCCCGACTCCGCGAGCAGTTGCGCGCGGCCGGTGCCCGGGACGTCGTCATCACCGACGACCCGGGCGAGGTCGCCGTGCTGGCCGGCACCGCCCGGGAGCCGGTGCTCCTCTGCTCCGGTGACCTGGTCGCGCACACCGCCGTACTCCGGCACCTGGCCACCAGTCCGATGCCCGGCACCGTGGCCCTGGTGCTGCCCGAGCCGGGCGCCGGCCCGGTCGGCGTGGTCGAGGACCGCAACCAGGTCGTCGCCGCCGGGCCCCGGGGGCAGGTCGGCGCCGCTGGGTCGCTGACCGCCGCCCCGACCGGCGCCTCCGGCGGAGCGGTACGCGTCGGCGTCTCCGACCTGCCCGCCCTGGTCGCCGCGGCCCGGGCCGTCGCCGGGGCGCCCGCCGACCCGGCCACTGCCCTCGCCGGGGCGCCCGTCGACACGGCCGCGGCCCTCGCCGGGGCGCCCGCCGACACGGCCGCGGCCGTCACCGGCGGCGTCGACCCGGTCCCGCTGCTGGACCGGCTGCTCGCCGCGCTGGCCCGCTCCGAACCGGCCGACACCGGGAACCCGGCGGCCGGTACCGGCATCACGATCTTCGCCCACCGGGTACGCCTGCTCGTCGCCCGCCGGGTGGCCGACCCGACGGCGCTGGCCGAGGCCGAGGCGGCGGTGGCGGCGGTCGACCCGGACCGGGCCGAACTGCGGCTCTCGGTCAAGGAGAAGGACGACTTCTTCACCACCTACTTCGTCAGCACCTGGTCGCCGTGGGTGACCAAGCTCTGTGCCCGGCTCCGGCTCACCCCGACCGGGGTCACCGCGATCTCGGTCGCCTTCGCGCTGGCGGCGGCGGTGCTCTTCGCCGTCGGCGGCCGGCCGGCCCTGGTCGGCGGCGCGATCCTGCTCTACCTCGGCTTCGTACTCGACTGCGTGGACGGGCAGCTGGCCCGGTACACCCGGCACTTCAGCCCGTGGGGCGGCTGGCTGGACACCATCGCCGACCGGGCCAAGGAATACCTGGTCTACGCCGGTCTCGGCATCGGGGTCGAGCGGGCCGGCGGGCCCGGCTGGGCGCTGGCGATCGCGGCGATCACCCTGCAGACGGTCCGGCACATGACCGACACCTGGTACGGCGCGCTGCACGACGAGGCGGCCAGGCGCCCCCGCCCGGCCGGGCAGCCGGCCGGCTCCGGCGGGCTCGGCGACCGGCTCAGCCAGGCGTCGAACCGGGTGCAGGCCGACACCGGCTCGTTGACGTACTGGGCGAAGCGCACCGTGGTCTTCCCGATCGGCGAGCGGTGGGCACTGATCGCGCTGACCGTGGCGATCTTCAGTCCGCTGGTCAGCCTGGTCGCCGTACTGGTCTGGGGCGCTCTGGCGGCCGCGTACACGCTGGCGCTGCGTACCCTGCGGGCCCGGTCGATGCGGGTGTCGGTGCTGACCGGGGTCGACACCACGCTGCACCGCGACGACGGGCCGGCGGTCCGCTGGCTTGCCGCGCTCGGCCGGGCTGCCGGGCTGCCCGGGCCACTGCCGCTCGCCCTGGTCGGGGTGGCGGCCGGCCTGGCCCTGCTCGGTGCCGGCCTGGTCGGTGTCGGCACCGGGCCGGCGCGCTGGCTGGTGCCGCTCGCGGTACTGGTCGGGCTGGTCGCCGGGCTACCGGCGGCGGCACCGCACGGCGGCGCGCTGGACTGGCTGGTGCCGGCCGCGCTGCGGGCCGCCGAGTACCTGCTGGTGATCGGGGCCGGGCTGCTGGTCGACGCGGACGGAATGGTGATCTTCGCGCTGCTCTTCGTCCTGGCGCTGCGGCACTACGACCTCACCGCCCGGTTGGAGAAGCGGGAGCGTGCACCGCTGATGCACGCGCTCGGGCTGGGCTGGGACGGCCGGCTGATCCTGCTCGCCGTCGCCGTACTCGTCGGTCCGGTCGTCGGTCGGGTGGCGCTGGTGTCGCTCGCCGGCTACCTGTCGGTGATTTTCCTGGTGAACGCGCTCCGTGGCTGGGTACCCAGGGACATTCCCGCGCCACGACAGCCGGCCGACGCCGCCGTCGGGTCCGGTGGCCACCCCGCCGCCCCCGACCGGTTCGCGCCCGCCGGGGCGGGGGAGGGGAACGCCGCGGCCCCGGGACGGCCGGACCGGACCGGGACGCCGGAGCGGCGGGAGTGGGACGGATGACGCCGCTTTCGAGGTGACCGGGCACCTGTGCGGGCGGCGCGCGGCGGGAAGGGACGCATGACGCTGCCAGCGGGAGTACGGCGCCGATGGCGCTGATCAGTTTCGTCGTACCGGTCTACCGGGTGCAGGGCTATCTGCGGGAGTGCCTCGACTCGATCCTGGGCCAGCCGGTGCGCGACGTCGAGGCGGTGGTGGTCGACGACTGCTCGCCGGACAGCTGCGGCGAGATCATCGCCGAGTACGCGGCCCGGGACGACCGGGTCCGGGTGGTGAGCCTGGACCGGAACGTCGGGCTGGGCGAGGCCCGCAACATCGGCCTGGACCGGGCCACCGGCGAGTACGTCTGGTTCCTGGACAGCGACGACTGGCTGGCCGACGGCTGCCTGCCGGCGGTGGCCGAACGGCTGCGCCGGGTCGAACCCGAGGTGCTGGTCGTCGACCACGTGCGGGCGTACTGGGACCACCGGACGCTCGGCAGCGGCCTGGACCGGACGGTGCCGGACTCCGGCGACGAGGTGTTCGCCGTGCGGGACCGGCCGGAGGTGCTCGGCGTGCTGCACACCGCCTGGAACAAGGTGGTACGCCGCCGCTTCCTGGTCGAGGTCGACCTGCGCTTCGGCCCCGGCTGGTACGAGGACGTCTCCTTCGGCTATCCGGTGCTCCTCGCCGCGGACCGGATCAGCGTGCTGGACCAGGTCTGCGTCAACTACCGCCAGCGGCGCTCCGGAGCCATCACCCGGACCCGGGACGACCGGCATTTCGAGGTCTTTCCGCACTGGCATCGGGTCTTCGAGCTGATGGCGCGCTGGGGGCCGGCGTACGACGACCTCCGGCCGCTGATCTTCGAGCGGATGGTCTGGCACTACCTGATCGTGCTCGGCAACGGGCGACGGCTCTCCCCGCGGCTGCGCCGGAACTTCTTCGACCAGGTGGTGGCGGACTACCGGCGCTGGCTGCCGCCGGGCGGCTACCGGATGCCGGGCGGGATCGACGGGCTGAAGCACCGGCTGGTGGCCGGCGGACACTGGCGGACATACGCGGTGCTGCGCGCGCTGCACCACTCGCGGCGGGGCGGGGCCGGGCGCCTCGTCCGGCGGGTTCTGCCGGCACTGCCGTCGTGGCGCCCGGCGTCCCGGGCGCGGCTGCCGGCGGCTGCGGACCGGCTGCCGGCGGCACCGTCCGAGCCCGTCCGGCTGCCGGCGGCACTGTCGGAGGCGGCCAGGCTGGCCCGCAAGGCGCTGCTCCGGGCGTACTACCACGCGCAGTTGGGGCGGCGGCTCGATCCGGCGCTGGCGCTCTACGCCGCGTACTGGTATCGCGGTTACGCCTGCAATCCGGCGGCGATCCACCGGAAGGCCGCCGAGCTGGCCCCGTGGATCCGGGGCGTCTGGGTGGTACGCCGGGACCGGGTCGCCGGCCTGCCGCCCGGGGTGCCGTATGTGGTGGCCGGCAGCCGGGCCTACTTCCGGGCGCTTGCCCGGGCGAGGTGGCTGGTCAACAACGTGAACTTCCCGGACTACGTGGTCAAGCGGCCCGGCTCGGTGCACGTGCAGACCCACCACGGCACCCCGGTCAAGGTGATGGGGCTGGACCAGCAGGGCTATCCGTACGGCGCGGCCGGGCTGGACTTTCCGGGGCTGCTGCGCCGGATCGACCGCTGGGACTACAGCGTCAGCGCCAACACCTTCTCCACGCAGATGTGGGAGCGGGCCTATCCGGCGGAGTACCGGACCCTGGAGGTCGGCTATCCGCGTAACGACCGGCTGGTGAACGCCGGGCCCGCCGAGGTCGAGGCGGTCCGGCGTGGGCTCGGCATCGAACCCGGCGAGCGGGTGCTGCTGTACGCGCCGACGCATCGGGAGCACCGGCCCGGGTACTCGCCGCCGTTCGATCCCGGTGCGCTGCTGGAGGCGCTCGGTCCGGCGGGCCGGCTGCTGGTCCGGGGCCACTATCTCGACCCGGGCGCCCGGCCCGCCCCGGCGTCGCCGGACGGTCGGGACCGGGTGCGGGACGTGACGGAGCATCCCTCGGTGGAGGATCTCTACCTCGCCGCCGACGTGCTGGTCACCGACTACTCGTCCGCGATGTTCGACTACGCCACGCTGGACCGGCCGATCGTGGTCTACGCACCCGACTGGGCCGAGTACCGGCGCGAGCGCGGGGTCTACCTGGACGTGCTCGCCGAGGCGCCGGGGGCGGCGGTGACGGAGTTCCCCGAACTGCTGGCGGCGTTCCGGACCGACGCGGTGGACGCCCCGCCGGCCGCGCTCGCCCGAAAGCGCTTCCGGGACCGCTTCTGTGCCCTGGACGACGGCCGGGCGGCCGAGCGGGTGGTCCGGCGGGTCTTCCTCGACGAGCCCGACTGAGCGGGGTACCACCGGGATCCGGTCGGTCGAACGGGGCACGACCGAGATCCGGTCAGTCGACCGGGGCGGACCGGCGGCGTACCCGCTGCCGGACCCTCTCGGCGGCGAGGCCGGCGTACCGGCCGGCGACGAATCGGGTGGCCGAGGCGAGCGAGCGGATCCCGCCGACCGGGATCGTCTCCACCCCGGCCAGGGCGGCCCGCCGGGCCCGCTTGTCCGGCCGGACCACCAGCCGGGGCCGGGGGGAGACCCACTTGTTCTCCGGCAGCAGCCGCAGGTCGATCACCCCGAAGTCGTCGCCGCTGACCCAGCGCCGCCCGGCCACCTCGGCGACCACCTCGTCGAGGGCCTCGTCCGGTCGGCGCACCCGGAAGGCACGGCTGAGCGCCGAGGTGCGCCAGAGCGAGAGCCCGTCGTCCGGTGCCGTCGCCCCGATCGGCAGCAGCCGGACCAGGCCGACCTGCCACTGGTCGGCGACCGCCACCAGCCGGCGTACGGTGTCGGCGTCGACCCCCAGGTGCGGTCCGAGTTCCAGCAGGTACGGCGCGGGGTACGCGGTCGTCGGCGGCTGCCCGGCCAGCTCCACCCGGGGTTCGGAGCGGTAGGTCGCGGCGAGCAGCCGCAGGTCCAGCAGCGGGTCGACCAGTACCGATCGGCGGTCGTCGGTCAGTTCCGTCCACTGCGCCACCAGCACCACCCGCAGGTCGGTCTGGTCTCCGGCGAGCAGCCGGTCGACGCAGGTGCGGACCATCTCGTACGGCCCGTCGGCCCGGACCACCGCCACCACCAGCGGTACGGCCCAGCTCCGGTGTGCGGCGGGGCGCAGGTAGCGGGGCTGCGGCATCAGGTCGGCCAGGAACGGCCGGTTGTACCGCCGCAGTGCCTCGCCACGGGTCATCATGTGCGACGGCCCGAGGTGCCAGCTCCGGGCCCGGGGTTCGGGGACGAACACCGCGCCCGCCTGGGCCAGCCGGTAACCGAACTCGGTGTCCTCGCCGAGCCGCAGCTCGGGGTTGAGGCCGCCGGTCTCGGTGTAGAGGGCGCGGGCCAGGGCGGCGGTGGCGCCGACGTGTGCCCGGAAGTTCAGGTGGTCACCGCGCCGGAGCTGGTCGGTGTCGTCGATGAGGCGTTCGACGTAGTCGTGCGGCTCGGAGTCGTCGAGCCGGAAGAGCCGATCGGCGGTGCCGGCCGCGCAGCTCTCGGCGACCTGTTCCGGGGTGGGCCAGTCGGCGTCGACGAAGCGCTTGTAGCCGAGGGTGACCGCCTCGTCGCTGACGTGCTGCCAGCGAGCCTGCGCCGCCACGTGCTCCGGGAAGACCACCATGTCGGCGTCGAGCCAGTGCAGGATCTCGCCCTCGCTGTGCTCCGCGCCGACGTGCAGCGCGGCCGACCGGCCCCAGCCGGCCGCGTGGTCGGCGACCCGGAGCAGCCGGCAGTTGTCGGGGCGGATCCGGGGCAGGACCAGCGGCGGGTCGCTGCCGTCGTCGACCACCACCACCTCCAGCAGCCCGGACGGGTACGTCTGCGCGGACAACGCGGCCAGGGTGAGGTCGAGGGCGGGTTGGCAGTCGTGGGCCGGGACGATCAGCGAAACGGACCGGGTCGGCTGCCAGTCGCCCAGCTCGGGTGGGGTGAGCCGACTCCAGTCGTTCCGGAACAACCGGATTGGCGGATGGGCCGTCGCGGCCCGGGGGCGGATGGGCACGCGGCACAGTGTAATCATATGATTGCTCAGAGCTGACAATCGCGCGCCGCGTGGCGGGGGTCGGTCCAAATCGGCTCCGCGCCGACTACCGTGAGTGCCTTCGTGATAGCGACACGTAGCGTGGTGTTGGTGTCGGCCGACGAAGGGATCGGCGTGCCAGGCAGGGACGACCCGGAGAAGTACCTCCGCTGGCGGATCGCCGTCGGCGAACCCCGCGGCCGGCGGCGGTGGCCGCTGGGCACGCTCGGCTCCCGGCTCACCGAGATACCCGGACCGTCGGCGTCGACCCGACTCCCCGACCAGGCCACGCCGGACCGGGCGGCGGCCGACCGGTCCGCCGAGAACCGCGCCGGACCCGCCTGGCAGCGGATGTTCGTCGGCCGGATGGCCGTCACCGCCCGGTCGGTGACCTGGCTGCGACACCTGCTCGACCATCCGGCCGGGCTGGTCCGGGTACGCCGGGTCGCCGTCGTCGTGCAGGACTGGGAGATCCCGCAGCGCGGCTGGTCCGGCCGGCTCGGCCCGGTGCCGCACCTGCTCGCCCAGCGGATCGCGCTGCCCCGGCACGACCGGGGCCGGGCGGCGGTCGAGATCGAGCTGCGCTGGTCCGTACCGCTCCGCTCGGTGCTGGCGGCCGTGCTACCGCTGCTCACCCCGATCCGTCCACTGCCGACCCCGGGCAGCCCGGAGGTGACCGCCCAGGACGTCCTCCCCGGCTGGCTCGGCGCCGGGCCGGGGCTCGCGGTCGTCGCGGGGGAGCTGCCCGGCAACCCGGCCGTCCGGCCGTACGACCTGGTGCTCCGGCCGGACGGCGGCGAGCCGGCGGTGGCCGGGGACATGGCCCGGACGGCGTACCGGGCGCGGCTGACCGTCGACCGGCTCGGCGTGCCGGCGATCGGGGACGGCGACCGGCTCGGCGTGCCGGCGACCGGGAACGGTGGCCGGACCGGGCCGGTACTGCTCGACGCCGAACACGCGGTCCCGGTCGGCCGGTACGGGCCGTTCGGGCCGGACGCGCCCCGGGCCGAACTCACCTTCGCACCCGGGCCGGACGGCGCAAGTTGGCGGATCCGGGGACCGGCCGGGCTGGACTGTCGGGGTCGACTCGACCGGCCGTGGCTGACCGAGCGGGACTGGTCGGCGCTGGCCGGGATCGGGCTGCTCGACTGCGGCCCGATCCCCGGGCTGCGGCCCCGGGCCGAGGCCGCCCTGCTGCTGCACCTCGCGCTGACCGGCGTACTGCTGCGGGCCCCCGGCCTGCCGGTGTCCTGTCGGGCGCAGCTCGCCGACGAGGTGGTCGAACTGCTCCGCGCCCCGCTGCCCGACCATCCGGCCGGCCGGCCCGACCCGCGGGGCGAGCTGGAGTGGGAGGCCCGGGCGGTACGCCAGCGCCGGGCGGTACTGCGCCGGCACGCCCGGGGCTTCGCGCTGCCCAGGCTGGCGGCGGCCACCTTTCCCGGCCTCGGCGGGCTGCCGTCGGTCTCGGTGCTGCTGGTGACCCGCCGGTTGGAGCACGTCCTCGACGCGGTCGCGGCGGTGGCGGCACAGAGCTATCCCGAGCTGGAGATCGTGCTCTGCCTGCACGGCGTCGGCCTGCCGGTCGAGCTGCGCCAGCGGCTGGTCGACTGCGGGCGGCCGGTCGAGGTCGTCGAGGTGCCGGCCGGGCAGAGCTTCGGCGAGGCGATGGTCGCGGCGACCGCCCGGGCCCGGGGCACCCTGGTGACGAAGGTCGACGACGACGACACGTACGGGCCGGAACACGTCTGGGACCTCGTCCTCGCCCGGCACCACTCCGGGGCGACGCTGGTCGGCAAGGCGGCCGAGTTCGTCTACATCGGCGCGCTGGACACCACCGTACGGCGGGACGCCGGGGCCGCGGAGAGCTTCGCCCCGGCCGTCGCCGGCGGCACGATCCTGATCGGCCGGGGCGACCTGGCCGAGGTCGGCGGTTGGCGCCCCGTGCCGAGTTCGGTCGACCGGGGCCTGCTCGATCGGGTCCGCCGGGCGGGTGGGCTGGTCTACCGGACACATCCGCTCGGCTACGTCTACCGCCGCCGGCCGGCCGGGCACACCTGGGATCCCGGACTGGAGTACTTCCTCCGGGACAGCGGCGCGCAGTGGACCGGGCTGCCCCGGCACGCCGAATTCGGCACCTCCGGCACCGATCCGGCGCCGTCGACCAGCCGGTGGAAGTTTCATCAGCGGGGGTTGAATCGAGTCTGGTAACCGTCATGTCACAACGTGAACATGGCACGTTTACCCGATGGGCTTCCGTGATGATCCTCGTCACAGTCATTCCCGGGGCCGGCCATAACGCTGCGGGGAGGTGACGGTGACCACCGTCGCGCTCAAAGACGTCACGAAGGTATTCCCGGATGGGACCGTGGCGGTAGACAACGTGAGTCTCGACGTCAACGACGGCGAGTTCATGGTGTTGCTCGGGCCTTCGGGCTGCGGAAAATCGACAGTACTGCGGATGGTCGCCGGCTTGGAGGACCCGACCACCGGCGCCGTGTTGCTCGACGGTGAACTGGCGAACGACCTGCCGCCGCGGGACCGCGGAATTGCCATGGTCTTCCAGGATTTCGCGCTGTATCCGCACATGTCGGTGGGGGCCAACATTGCCTTCCCGCTCCGGCTCTCCGGTGTCGAGGAAGGGCCGCGTGCCGAGCGGGTGGCCGACGTGGCGAGTGCGCTCGGCATCGCCGACGTACTCGGCCGCAAGCCCAGTCAACTCTCCGGTGGGCAGCGGCAGCGGGTGGCGATGGGTCGGGCCATCGTCCGCCGCCCCGGGCTGTTCCTGATGGACGAGCCGCTCTCCAACCTCGACAGCGGCCTGCGGGCGGAGCTGCGGGCGGAGATCTCCGGACTGGTCCGCGAACTCGGGGTGAGCACCATCTACGTCACCCACGACCAGGCCGAGGCGCTGACCATGGCCGACCGAGTGGCGATCATGCGCAAGGGCGTCCTGCAGGACGTCGGGACCCCGACCCAGGTGTACGGCCGGCCGGCCACCCTCTACGTCGCCGCGTTCCTGGGCAGCCCCCGGATGAACCTGCTGGAGGCGACCGTCTACGTGCACCTCGACCGGTACGTCGCGCTCAACCTCGGGGAGCAGGCGCTCTACCTGCCCTGGGACGACATCCGGGCCCGGGCGGTGGCGCACTACCACGGCGAGCGGATCGTGGTCGGGATGCGGGCCGAGGCGCTGACCCCGGTGGCTCCGGACACGCCGGGCGACGTGTTGCAGGGGCGCATCCGGTACCTGGAGCACCACGGGCACGAGTCGCTGGCGTTCCTCGACATCGGGGCGACCGCGATCGTCGTCGACGACCTGGGCGGCCCGGTGACCGACGAGCGCCCGGCCGGCGGGGGCCGGGGGCTGCGCCGGCTCGGCCAGGTGATGCAGCGGCTGACCGGGCGCAGCGTCGGCTCCGCGCAGCCGGCCCAGGAGGAGCGCGGCGGCCGGGGCAGCGTGCTCGATCCGGGCCGGCACCACCGCCGCCCGGCCGAGCTGGCGGTACGGCTGGCGCCGTACCCGGCGGTCACCTCGGGCCACCCGATGGCCGTCTCGGTACGGATGGACGCGGTGCACTTCTTCGACGAGCGCGGCGACCGGATCGACGTGGGGTGGCGCTGACCGACCCGCATCCCTTAATGTCTGTCGATTTCCCATCCATGGTTGTCCCCGTTAGGAGAGCCGCTCGTGTCACAGGAACGACCCGGCCTGCTCGTGATCGAGCGGATCCTCCGTGACCGGCAGGGCGTCTGGCAGCAGATCGTCGCCGAGCGCGACCTCAATGCGCTCACCGGCCAGATGCTGGCCAGCTCGGCGATCGCGCTGGCCTGTTACGGCGCCGTGCTCGGTGCTTTCCACAGCGTGTTGATGGCCCTGACCTCGGCGGTGAAGCTGCCGCTGCTGTTCCTGGTCACCCTGGCCATCTGCCTGCCGACGCTGTACCTGTTCAATCTGGTCTTCGGGGCCCGGCTCTCGGTGCGGCAGGCCATCTCGATGGTGATGGTGGCGATCACGGTCACCTCGATGCTGGCCGTGGCGTTCGCGCCGATCAGCCTCTTCTTCCTGATCACCGCACCGGACTACGCCTTCTTCAAGCTGCTCAACGTGGCGATCCTGACCCTGTCGGCCCTGGTCGGGCTGCGTTTCCTGACCGGCGGCATGCAGGTGCTCAACGCACACGGCCTGCTCACCGCCAGCGCCGCCCGGTCGGCCGGCACCGCGACCGCCGCAGCCCGGTCGGCCGGCGCCGCGACCGTCGCGGCGGGCGCCGGGCAGCCGGCGGTGCAGCCGGCCGCCACCACCCAGGGCGGTGCCCGGCCCGGTGCCGAGCCGGTGCCGGTCGCGGTCGGTGCGCTGCCCGGCGAGACGCCGGCTACCACCGCCAACGGGGACGGGCCGGCCGCCCCCGCCCAGCCCGCACCGGCCACCCCCGCCGCGCCTGCGGCCACCGCACCGGCGCCGGCCGACGCGGCGGTTCCCGCTCCCGGCCTGGTCCCGGCTCAGCCGGCGCCGGCGCACCACGTGATGCCGTACGGCCACCGCGCGGCGGACCCGTACCCGATCGGCCGCCCGGGAGTGGCGCAGTTCCCGTCCGACGGTCCCCGCCCGGCCAGCATGACCCTGCTCTACATCTGGATCCTGCTCTTCGGGTTCGTCGGTACCCAGTTGGCCTGGACGCTGCGGCCGTTCTTCGGTGACCCGGCACAGCCGTTCGCGTTCTTCCGCACCATCGACGGCAACTTCTACGCGGAGATTCTGCGTAGCCTGGGCAGCCTCTTCTGAAGCCGCCCCGGGCCTTGCCCGGGCGGAGATCCGCAACCGGCGGGTGGCGATGGGCCCGGTCCGGGCGACCGCCCGGCCGGGCCCGCCCGGCCGCGGAAGCGGGCGCCGAGTTCGAGACCGGCGCCCGCCCCGCGATTCCCATCCCGGTGGTGATCGGCACCGAGGACGGCGTGCCGACCACCGAGATGGCCCTGTACTGGACGCTCAAGCCGCGCTGACCGCCCGGCGCCCCCGGGGACGTGCTTCCCCGAGGCTCTGTCCGGGTCTCCCTGAACCGTCCCTGACTTCCGCCGCCCGGAATGGACGACCGCCCCGATATGAAGGCAGGCTACATGTAGTCATCTGAGTTATGGGGAGGTGTCGGCATGGCCGGCGGGGGATCGCGGCTGTGGCTGCGGGTGCTGCTCGGAGTCTTCTCGGTCGTACTACTGCTCTGCGGGATCGGCACGGCGGTCGGCACCTGGGTCTGGACCCGCAGCGCTGTCGACACCCGTGGCGAGGTGGATTTCGTCAACCGGCTCGCCGTACCGCCGCTGGCGCAGTCGCGGATCGACGACCAGGGACGCCGGGTCTTCGACCTGCGGGCCCAGCCCGGCCAGCGTGACTTCGGCCAGGGCGGCCCGACCCCGACCTGGGGCTTCAACGGCGACTACCTCGGCCCCACCCTGCGGGCCAAGCGCGGCGAGCAGGTGATGGTCAACGTCGTCAACGGGATCGGCCGGCCGACCAGTGTGCACTGGCACGGCATGCACCTGCCGGCGGCGATGGACGGCGGCCCGCACCAGATGGTCCGGCCCGGCGCCACCTGGTCGCCGCGGTGGAAGGTCGACCAGCCCGCCGCCACGCTCTGGTATCACCCGCACCCGCACGGCGAGACCGCCGAGCACGTCTACCGGGGACTGTCCGGGATGTTCATCCTGGACGACGAGCCGTCGGCCGCGCTGGCGCTGCCCCGCCGGTACGGCGTCGACGACATCCCGGTGATCGTGCAGGACCGGCAGTTCACGTCCGACGGGCGATTCGACGACAGCGGTTCGTTCGGCGGCGTCGGCATCCTCGGAGACACACTCCTGGTCAACGGGACCGTCGGGCCGTACCTGGACGTCACCACCGAACGGGTCCGGCTGCGGCTGCTCAACGGCTCCAACGCCCGGACGTACGACTTCGGCTTCGCCGACAACCGCGCGTTCGACCTGATCGGCACCGACGGCGGCCTGCTGGAACGCCCGCACCGGACCGGCCGGATCCGGCTCTCCCCCGGCGAGCGGGCCGAGGTCGTGGTGTCGGTGCGGCCGGCGGAGCGGTTGGTGCTGCGCAGCTACCCGCCGGACCAGGGCGTCGGCTTCCCCGTCGACCGCTTCACCGGCGGCGACGACACCTTCGACGTACTCGAACTGCGGGCCGCCGGCAGCCTCACGCCGGCACCGGAGACGCCGGACCGGCTGGTACCGGTCGAACGGCTCGACCCGGCGTCGGCCGTCGAGACCCGCCGGTTCCAGTTGGCCGGTTTCCAGATCAACGGTCGGTCGATGGACATGGACCGGATCGACTTCGCGGTCACCCGGGACACCACCGAGATCTGGGAAATCAAGAAGTTGGACGGCATCCCGCACAGCTTCCATGTACACGACGTGCAGTTCCAGGTGCTCTCGGTGGACGGTCGGGAGCCGCCGCCGGAGCTTCGCGGCTGGAAGGACACCGTGCTGCTCGCCGCCGGGGACTCGGTGCGCATCATTGCCAGGTTCGCCGACCACGCCGACCCGAACATGCCGTACATGTACCACTGCCACCTGCTGGCACACGAGGACCAGGGGATGATGGGGCAGTTCGTGGTGGTCGAGCCCGGCCAGCGACCGGGACGACCGCCGAGTGGGCACGGCCACGCCCACGGCTGAACCAGCGGGCTCCGCCCGGCGGCACGGTCGTCGGCGGAGCCCGCCCCGGTGCGTCGGCCGGCGGAGCCCGCCCCGGTGCGTCGGCCGGGGGAGCCCGCCCCGCGTGCATCGGCCGGGCGGGAGCCCGCCCCGCGTGCGTCGGCGTGGCCGAACCCGAAAACGTGCCGCACGAGGCCTTCCCGGTTAGGTTGTTAGGCGTGTTGGGCCTACCCGCGCACGTGACCGCCTGCCTCTTCGACCTCGACGGCGTACTGACCCAGACCGCCCGGGTGCACAACGCCGCCTGGGCGGAGACCTTCGACGACTTCCTCCGCCGCTGGGCCGAGGCCACCGGCGAGCCGTTCCGGCCGTACGACCCGGGCGACGACTACAACCGGTACGTCGACGGCCGCCCCCGGGCCGACGGGGTGCGGACGTTCCTCGCCTCCCGGCAGATCACCCTGCCGGAGGGCCAGCCGGACGACCCGCCGACCGTCGACACCGTCAACGGGGTGGGCAACCGCAAGAACGTCATCCTGCTCCAGCGGATCCACGACGACGGGGTGCTGCCGTACCAGGGATCGGTGGCCTACCTGCATGCCGCGCGGGCCGCCGGGCTGCGTCGGGCCGTCGTCTCGGCCAGCGCCAACGCCCGGGACGTGGTCGCGGCGGCCGGGCTCGAACCGCTGGTCGAGGCCCGGGTGGACGGCGTCGTCGCCCGACGGGAAGGGCTGCGCGGCAAGCCCTGGCCGGACACCTTCCTGGCCGGCGCCGCGCTGCTCGGGGTCCGCCCCGACCGGGCCGCGGTCTTCGAGGACGCGCTGGCCGGGGTCGCCGCGGGCCGGGCCGGCAACTTCGGTTTCGTGGTCGGGGTCGACCGGGTGGGCCAGGCCGACGCGCTACGCGAGCACGGCGCCGACATCGTGGTGCGCGACCTGTCCGAACTACTCCCCGAGGCGGATGGCGGCCACCCGGCGGCAGCCGGTCGGGGCGGTGCCGGAACGGCGGGGGCCGGGCCGGAGGTGGTCCGGTGACTGCGAGGAGGCGCCGATGATCCGGGAACGGGCCTATCCCGTCGAGCCCTGGCGGGTCCGGGAGACCCGGCTCGACCTGGACGTACTGGCCCAGTCCGAGTCGGTGTTCGCGCTCTCGAACGGGCACATCGGACTGCGCGGCAACCTGGACGAGGGCGAGCCGCACGGCCTGCCGGGGACGTACCTGAACTCCTTCTACGAGCTGCGGCCGCTGCCGTACGCGGAGGCGGGCTACGGCTTCCCCGAGTCCGGCCAGACGATCGTCAACGTCACCAACGGCAAGCCGATCCGGCTGCTCGTCGACGACGAGCCGTTCGACGTCCGCTACGGCGAACTGCTCAACCACGAGCGGGTGCTCGACCTGCGTGCCGGCACCCTGCAACGGTCGGTCGAGTGGCGCTCTCCGGCCGGGCGTACCGTGCGGATCTGCTCGACCCGGCTGGTCTCGTTCACCCAGCGTTCGGTAGCGGCGATCGAGTACCGGGTGGAGCCGGTGGACGGCCCGATGCGGCTGATCATCCAGTCGGAACTGGTCGCCAACGAGCAGCTTCCGGCGCAGAGCCGGGATCCCCGGGTGGCGGCGGTGCTGGAGTCGCCGTTGCAGTCCGAGGAGCACCTGGTGCACACCGACGGTGCGCTGATGATCCACCGCACCAAGGCGAGCGGACTGCGGGTGGCCGTCTCGATGAGCCACGAGGTGTACGGGCCGGAACGCAAGCTGGTCGGCACCGAGGCGTACGAGGACTGGGCCCGGACCACCGTCACCTCGGTGATCAAGCCGGGTGAGCAGCTTCGCCTGGTCAAGTTCGTCGCGTACGGCTGGTCGAGCCGCCGCTCCCGCCCGGCGCTGCGCGACCAGGTGGCGGCGGCGCTGGCCGGCGCCAAGTTCTCCGGCTGGGACGGGCTCTGCGCCGAGCAGCGCGGCTATCTCGACACCTTCTGGAACGACTCCGACGTGCAGCTCGAGGGTGACCCGGAGGTGCAGCAGGCGGTCCGGTTCGGACTCTTCCACGTGCTCCAGGCCGGCGCCCGCGCCGAACTGCGGCCGATCTCGGCGAAGGGGCTGACCGGGCCGGGGTACGACGGGCACGCGTTCTGGGACAGCGAGATGTTCGTGCTCCCGGTACTGACCTACACCCTGCCGTCGGCCGTCGACTCCGCGCTGCGCTGGCGGCACTCCACCCTGCACCTGGCCCAGGAGCGGGCCCGGACGCTGGGACTGCGCGGCGCCGCGTTCCCGTGGCGGACCATCCGGGGCCAGGAGACCTCGGCGTACTGGCCGGCCGGCACCGCCGGATTCCACATCGCCGCCGGCATCGCCGACGCGGTGCGTCGATACGTGCAGGCGACCGACGACGAGCAGTTCGAACGCGAGGTCGGGCTCGAACTGCTGGTGGAGACCGCGCGACTCTGGCGCTCGCTGGGGCACCACGACCGGCACGGCCGGTTCCACCTCGACGGGGTGACCGGGCCGGACGAGTACACGGCGGTGAAGAACGACAACGTCTACACCAACCTGATGGCCCAGCGGAATCTGCTGGCCGCCGCCGACGCCGCCGCCCGGCATCCCGAGGAGGCGTGGAAGCTCGGCGTCGACGACGAGGAGACGGCCGCCTGGCGGGACGCGGCGCACGACATGCACGTCCCGTACGACCGGGACCTGGGCGTGCACCCGCAGGTGGAGGGCTACACCCGCTTCCAGGAGTGGGACTTCGCCGGCACGCCGCCGGAGCAGTACCCGCTGCTGCTCAACTACCCCTACTTCGACCTCTACCGGAAACAGGTGATCAAGCAGGCCGACCTGGTGCTGGCGATGCACTGGCGCGGCGACGCGTTCACCGACGAGGAGAAGGCGGCCAACTTCACCTACTACGAGCGGCGTACCGTCCGCGACTCGTCGCTGTCGGCGTGCACCCAGGCGGTACTGGCCGCCGAGACCGGGCACCTCGAACTCGCGCACGACTATCTGGGCGAGGCGGCCCTGATGGACCTGCACGACCTGAACCAGAACACCCGGGACGGCGTGCACGTCGCCTCGCTGGGCGGGGCCTGGATCGCCCTGGTGGCCGGCTTCGGCGGGATGCGCGACCACACCCAGACGCTCTCCTTCGCCCCCCGGCTGCCGAGCCGGATCGACCGGCTGGAGTTCTCGCTCCGCTACCGGGGCGTGCACCTGCGGGTCGACGTACGGCGGGACGAGGCGACGTACTCGCTGCGCGACGGCGAGCAGGACGACGCCCTGGAGTTGCTGCACCACGGAGAGAAGGTCCGGATCAGCTGCGAGGAGTCGGCGACCCGGCCCATCCCGCCGGCCCGCCCGACCGGCCCGCAGCCGGCCCAGCCCGCCGGCCGCGCCCCGGCCCGCCGCACCCCGGAGAGCGAGCCGAGCTGACCCGCCCCGGGGGGCCGGCGGACCTAGATCAGTGACAGGTGTACGTGGTTGGTGTGGTCGCTGGACGGGTCGCCGTGCGCCCCGCCGTACGACTTCCAGCCGGTCGTCGGCAACCAGATCTGCCGGTACCAGATCACGTACAGCACACCGAGCCGGTCGGCGTTGCGGACGAAGAACGCGGCGAGGTTGTTGCCGTACATCCGGTCGGCACCCTTGGCGGCACCCCGGAAGCCGCCCTTCTCGGCGGAGAAGTCGCAGGCCCGCCCCTTCGGGTGCTCGTACGGGCCGCCGGAGCGGTAGCAGCCGGTGAACCGGGTGAAGCCGGCCCGGCGCGCCTCGGTGTAGGCGTGCAGGGTGCGCGGGGTGACGCAGCCCGTGGTGGTCGGGTCGGGCAGGCTGCACGACTGTGGTGGCCAGGAGCCGTCGGCGGCGCGTGGCGCCGGCCGGGCCACCGGTGACCTGGCGTTGACGAAGCCCCCGGTGGAGGCGCCACCGACCTGGGCCAGCGCCCGCTCGGCGGCCTGCTTCTGCCGCAGCATGATCGTGAGCTGCCGGCGCTCCTCGAGTACCTCGGCGTCCAGCGCCTGCTTCGCCCGGGTGGCCCGCTCCCGGGCCTGGTGCAGCCCGCGCAGCGCGTCGTTGTCCCGCAGGGCCACCGCCTCCAGGCCACGGGCGCGCTCCAGCAGTTCGTCGGCCGAGCCGCTGTGCAGCAGTACCATCACCGGGCCGATCCGGCCGGTCCGGTACGCCGCCCGGGCCACCTGTTCCACCCGGGGGCGCAGCTCCGCGATGCGTGCCTGCACCCGGCGGAGTTCGGCGGCGATCCTCGCCTGCCGAGCCTGGGCGTTGGCCAGCGCGTTCTTTGCCTGTAGGTAGCCTCGGCCGGTCGATTCGAGCAGGTCGCGCAGGAGCGGCGTGTCGCCCTCGTCGCCGAGGATGGCGGGGCTGTCCGCCTCCGCCACGCCGGGCCGGAGCGCCGCCCCGGTGAGCGCGCCGAACGTGGCGAGCAGGGCCAGGGCCAGCGGTAGCCGCCGACGTGTGGATCCGGTCATGCATGTCCCTCCGTCGCCCGCCTACCGAGTTAGCTGACGGGTTCGGGACGGAACAAGTCCCTACCGCGGTTGCGGACTCACCCCACCTACCTGGGTCCCCGGCTCACCCGAGAGTGATTCGGCGGCGGTCACGCCGGCGCGGAGGGGTGCGCCACCGGGCGAGACCGGGGTCAGCGTACCTGATCAACTGGGTCGAACAGGTGGATTTCGGAGTGATCCGGCGTGGAAATTGCCTCGGGGCGTGCCGGGAGGTACGTCGGCGGTGCCGGTGCGACGGACGGGCTGGAAATCGAGGGCGATCTTGGTAGCCTGATCCGCCGCCGGGCCCTCGGCGGCCTCCGTCGCCACCCCAGAGGGGAGTATCCATGCCTCGGCGTCTTCGATCGCTCCTGCTCGGCGTCATCGTCGCGGCCGGCTCGGGCATTCTGCCCGCCACCCCCGCCGCCGCCTCCGTCGCGACCGTCACCAGTGGTGACAGCACCGTGCTCTTCCTGCGGCCGAACCTCGACCCGGTGCCCGATTCGGTCTACGCGACCCCCGACCCC
This sequence comes from Plantactinospora sp. B6F1, assembly GCF_040120695.1. Taxonomy (NCBI): domain Bacteria; kingdom Bacillati; phylum Actinomycetota; class Actinomycetes; order Micromonosporales; family Micromonosporaceae; genus Plantactinospora; species Plantactinospora sp. B6F1. The sequence goes on from NZ_JBEEAC010000005.1 coordinate 102,088, forward strand.
GGCCGGAACGGCGCGCGCTTCCTTCCCTACCAGACCCCCGGGCTCCGGGATCAGATCGCCGACCTGGTCGCGCTCGCCGCCCCCGGCTCCACCGTGTACGGATCGCTCTACACCTTTTCCGACCAGGGAATCACCGACAACCTGCTGGCGGCGCACGCCCGCGGCGTCAGCGTACGGCTCATCGTCGAGGCCTGCACCAGCGGCACCACCGCGTCCTGCGGGGCGCTGTCCAACCAGGTGAACCGACTCGTCACCGAGCTGGGCAGCTACCGTGTCGGCGCAGGCGGATCCTGGACCTGGCAGTGCCGCATCTCCTGCTCGTCCGGCGGGACCGGCATCAACCACAACAAGTTCTGGGTGTTCAGCGAGCTCTCCGACGGGCGTACCGACGTCACCGTGGTCAGTTCGGCGAACCCGACCAAGCCCCAGCAGCAGATGTGGCAGAACCAGGTGCGGGTCGACAACGACCCGGCGCTGGCCAGCGCTTTCCGCAGCTACGTCGGCCGGAAGCTCCAGGTCACCGGAACGGCGAAGTCGTACGAGCGCGGGCACGTCGACGCGGGCAGCACACGGCTCTGGTTCTCGCCACGCGAGTTGCCGAGCGCCAGCGAGAGCGCGACGATCGCGGAGTCGTTCAACCCGCAGAGCAGTCGCTCCGACATCGTTGCCGCCGCCATCGACGACGTGCAGTGCTCGACCGGCAGCTCCGACGACATCATCCGGATGGCCATGTGGGGTTTCCGGGCCGCCCGGCCCGAGGTGATCGACGCGTTGGGTGACAAGCAGGCTGCCGGATGCACCGTCGAGGTGGCCACCGGCGAGCACCAGGACGCGTTGCCCGGCCTGACCGCACGCGGCATCGGTGTCTACGCGATGGATCCCGGCGGATGCCGGCAGTCGTTCTTCACCGTCGAGGCCGGGGTCAACGGCGAATGCTCCGACGGCAGCATCCACTCCAAGTACCTCCTGGTCCAGGGTGTGTCCCGCAAGGACAACCAGCCGCACCGGTACGTCTACACCGGCACCCAGAACCTCACCAACGGCGCGTTGAAGAAGAACGACGAGACCTTCATGCGCCTGGACAACCCGGAAATCTACGACGGATTCGTCGCCGACTTCAACGCCATCAAGAACGCGGCGGTGACCATCTCTCCGGACCGGTACCCGAACGCCGGGTTCGCGACCGCGAACGCCGTGGCGACCGGTGACCAGTTCACCCCCGCGGTCGCCTCGATCCGCGACTCCGCCGGCCGGAACGTCACCGTGTCCGCGTTCGCCTCCGGCACGGCGAGCGGGCTGAACAACGAGATCCGGCTGGGCCGGTTCGTCGACGGAGTCCGCCGGTCCGAGGTGGTCGTGCGGACCGGAGGCAGCACCAGATGGAACTACCGCACTCCGGATGTGGGCCTCGCCAGCACCGGTGACGCGGTGGTGACCTGGGCCGACGACAGCAACGGCAACGGCGGGTACGAGATCCGCGCCCGCCGGGTTCGCCCGGACGGCACCTTGGGCCCGGTGGTCAACGTGAACTCGATCGCCGACGGTGACCAGAGCGAGCCGTCGATCGCGGTCCTGCCGGACGGGCGGTACGCCGTGACCTGGCAGGACGTTTCGACGGCCGGTGCAAGCTCCATCCGGTACGCCTCGTTCTCGGCGTCCGACGCCCGGCTCTCCCCGCTGACCGGCGGCTACGACGCCCCGGTCCAGGCCGTGCCCGGTGGCACCTACCGCAAGCCGGACGTGGCCGTCACCTCGGCCGGCACGGTGGCCATCGCCTGGGAGGACGACGAGGACGGCAACGGCGGGTACAGCATCCGGGCCAAGACCGGCACCCTGGCGGGCGCCTTCGGCGGCACCGTGGCGGTGCACACCGGATCGCTCTCCGACGGTCAGCAGCGCGATCCGGCGGTGGCCGTCGCGGAGTCCGGCACCTGGTACGTCGCCTGGTACGACGGGCACACCGGCCGGACCGGCTATGACGGCAACCCGCAGTCACAGATCTACGTACGCGGATTCACCGGCTCCACGGCCGCCTTCGCGCCCCGGACCATCAGCGGCCCGATCCACCGGTGGAGTACCGGTGCCAACGGCGCCTACCAGGTCATCACCCAGACTCCGTACCAGTCCGACCGGGTGGGCCGGCAGGCGCGTCCGGACATCGCGGTGGACGGCTCGGGCAACGCCGTGGTCACCTGGCAGGAGAGCGGCCAGGTGACCGGACTGACCAGTGCCAGCAGCGGCACCGAGGTCTGGGCCCGGGGAATCGGTCCGGACGGGACGAACGGCAACACGTTTCCGGAGAGCCGGCTGAGCGTCTTCACGGCGAACCGCCAGGACCAGCCGGCGATCGGGATGGACCCGACCGGGATGTTCACGGTCGTCTACGCCGATGACTGGGACGGCAACGGCGGTACCCAACTGAAGATCCGGTACGGCCTGCGCAACTGCGCCCAGACCTGCTGACCGTCGGTAGGCCCGGTAGCGACGCGACACCGGGCCGGGCGGTCATCTGCGGCCGCCCGGCCCATCCACCGGGGCCATCTGAGGTCGTGGTCAGCCGCGTGCCGCCCACACCGGGCTCTCCACGTAGTGGTTGTCGTAGCGGTCCTGGGTTTCGCCGACCTCCTGCCAGGTGGCTTCGCCCTGGTGCACCCGGTCGAGGAGGCGGTAGTAGTCGAACCGGGGCTTGCCAGGGGTGATCACGACGAGGAAGTCGGCGTCCTGACCGGCGGCGGGGGCGAAGGCGTGCGGGGTGTTTGGCGGAACGAAGAGCGTGTCTCCCTTGTGCAGGGTGTGCAGCTCGTCGCCGACGAGCATTTCGAGGGCGCCGTCGAGCACGAAGAACAGTTCGCCGGAGCGGGTGTGCAGGTGCGGTGGTGCGCCGTCGGTGCCGCTCCTGAGCAGGGTGCGGTTGCTGGTCAGGGTGCCGCCGGTGTGCTCGGGGTCGAGTAGCAGGGTGATCACGCTGGTCGGGTCGCTCTCCAGAACCTCGGCTTCGGCTGCGCGTACCAGGGTCATTGTCGGCTCCTTCGTTGCTTCGCTGATTCCTGGACACTACGAGTCCAGGATTGGTGTGCGCTAGCGATCATGACCGGCGTCACAGTTTCTGGACATGTAGAGTCCAGAACTATGCGGATGAGTCAGGGCGTCGAATGGGCCCTCCACACGTGCCTCAACCTGAGCTGGCTGGACGACCCGGTGCCGACCGGCACGCTCGCGGCGTTCTACGAGCTACCGCCGGCATACCTGAACAAGCAGCTCCAGGCCCTGGTCCGGGCCGGGATCCTGACCTCGACCTCGGGGCCTCGCGGGGGCTTCCGGTTGGCCCGGGCCCCGGAGGAGGTCTCCCTGCTGGACATCGTCGCCGCGATCGAGGGCCCGGAGGAGCTGTTCCGGTGCGACCAGATCCTCCGCAAGGGGCCGGGGGAGCATGCCGGCGTCGACTATCGGCAGTCCTGCGCGTTCGCCCAGGCGATGCGTGGCGCCGAGCTGGCCTGGCGACGGGAGCTGGCCGGTAAGAGCGTGGCGGACGTCCGGGCCGACGTCGAGCGCGGGCAGCCCGATGCCCCGGCCAACACCCGGGCCAGGATCGCGGAACTGCGCTAGCGGACGATCCCAACGGTACGGCCGCCGGCCGACCCCCGGCGCCGCGATCGGCTGGGTGCCGCCGTGGCGTGGCGGCACCCAGCCGGAGTGTCCGGAGGGAGTCGAACCCCTACCTTCGATCCCCAGTTACGAGCAGGTGACGGTGATGTCGTTGGCAGTCACCGCATCGGGGCGCAGGGGCACAACCTGGACGACCTGGCCGGCGAGGTTGACGGCCCGCACCTCCGACCCCTCGAAGCCATCGGTCCAGTGCCGGAGAACGAGATGCTCGTCGTCGATCCAGGCGATGATCTGGTTCTGCCCGCTCAGCCGGATGGTCCGCTGGGCGGCTCCGGTGTCCGTCGCGACGATCCTGATCGGGGCGTCAGGGAGAGGGTTGTGCAGCGCGATCCGGGTGCCATCGGGGGAGAAGGCGTCCGCCGAGGTCAGTGCGGCGGTCGCCGGCAGGGTGCGCGCCAGCCGCCCGGAGCGGTCGTAGAAGCGGATGCCGGTCACCTGGTCGGCCTGGCTTTCGCCGCCGTCCTGGGTGATGGTGCGTGCGACCTGGTTGCCGCCGTCTGCCCAGACGAAGCCGTGGGCGCCGGTGTTGTCCGCATAGAGGTCCACCTTGGCGAAGGCGCTCTTCAACGTCACAGCGTCGACGATGGCGAAGCCCTGGTCGCCGAGCCGCGGGGCTACGGTGAACAGGATTTCCGTGCCGTCGGGCGACCAACTGCCCGGCCCGGTGTAGCGGTCGATCCAGCGCACAGCGTCCGGGTCGGTCGGGTCGAGGATGCCACTGCGCAGTGGGCTGGTCGAGGTGTCCTGGCCTGCCTGCACCAGCACCCGGGTCCCGTCCGGAGACGGCACCACGCTCTGGTACGGCAGCTCGATGTACGTCCCGGTAGCGTTGCGCAACAGGGATCTCGTCGTGGCGTCCTGCGGGTCGGTTGTGCTGTAGGCACTCACGACCAGCGGACAGCTCGTCGCGCCACCGAACTGCGAGTTGTTCCCGCCGGCCGCCCCCAGGCCGAGGGGGACCGCGGCGGCGACGAGCGCTACGAGGGCGCCGGTGGTCACGGCCATGCGTACGCGGTTTTCGCGCCGGACCCGGCGCACGACGGCGGGTCCGATACCAACCGGCGGCGGTACGGCGCCGAGCCGGTGGAACGCCTCACGCACAGCTCGGTCCAGGTCGGTGCTCATCGTCGGGTCTCCCGTAACTCAAGGCTGTCAAGGTCTGGGCAGAGTGCGCGCAGCCGGCTGAGGGCCCGCGTGGTCTGGCTGCGGACCGTTGAGGGTTTGCAGCCGAGCAGGTGCGCGATCTCGTCGTCGGCAAGATCCTCGAGGTAGCGCAGCACGAGCACCGCACGGTGCTTCGGCGCGAGCTGACGTAGCGCGTCCTGCAATGCCAGGCTCAGATCGATCCGGGCGGTGGCGTCCGGTGCCGTCCGCTGGTCCGGAACACGATCCGTGCTCAGTTCACGGCTGTGTCCCGGCCGCCGCCACCAGCTGACCTGCTGGCGATACATGGCGCGGCGCAGGTACGCCTCCGGCGAGCCCTGGATGCGTTTCCAGTGCCGCAGCGCTTTCGCCAGGACTGTCTGGAGAAGGTCCTCCGCGTGGTGGCGGTCCCCGGCCAGGGCCAGGGCCGTACGGAACAGCACGTGAGACCGGGCCTCGACGAACGACACGAATTCGCGCTCGGTCTCAGCGTCCACCTGACCACCGCTTCAGGTGCCGGAGACGCTTCAGGTGCCAGCAAGCGGGGGCGCGTTGTTCAGTCATGCCCAATAGACGCAGCCTGGGCCGCGGCTGCTGCTTGATGATCGTCACCATCTGGATGGCAGCACCTGGGCGCGCACGCGCGTCTGGATGGGCATGACACTCAAGAAGTCTGTGCTCGCGGTGGCGCTGGCCATGGCGACGGCGCTGGCAGTCGCCGATTCGCCTGCGTCCGGCCTGGCTGCCGGTCCCGAGCGCGCCGTGCTGGCGTCCCACATGTCCGGGCAGTCCGTCACGCTCATCACCGGGGACCGGGTCATCCTGACCCGTTCGGCGCACGGTCGGGACGCTGTGGCGGTGGATCCCGGGCCGGGCCGGGACAGCTTGCTGTTCCAGCACCACCGAGACGGCGCCGGGCACGTCGTGGTCATCCCCGAGGACGTGCGGGCGCCGCTGGCCGCCGGACGGCTGGACCGGCGCCTGTTCGACGTCACCGCTCTCGCCGAGCAGGGCTTCGACGATGCTCACAGCCGCGACGTCCAGCTGCTGGTCTCCTTTACGGCGGGCAGGTCCGCGCCGGCCGCTGTTCGGACATCCGGGGCCAGGATCAGTCGCGACCTGCCCAGGCTGCGCATGTCGGCGGTGACCGAGCCGAAGCGCAGGGCGGGGGAGTTCTGGCGCACGGTGCGGGGGGCGCAGCCGGACGCGCCAACGCTCGCGCCCGGGGTGGCCAAGGTGTGGCTCAACGCGCGGGTGGCGGCGTCCCTGGACCAGAGCGTGCCGCAGATCGGCGCGCCCGAGGTGTGGCGGGACGGACTCCGTGGTGACGGCGTCACCGTTGCGGTGCTCGACAGCGGCTACGACGCGACTCACCCGGATCTGGTCGGTGCGGTCGACGACGCGCGGGGATTCACGGACGCTGGCGGGCAGGACGTGACCGATCAGACGGGGCACGGCACCCACGTGGCATCCATCATCGCCGGACGCGGCACCGCCTCGGGCGGCCGATACACCGGCACGGCGCCGGGCGCCAAACTGCTGGTGGGCAAGGTGCTCGGCGACGACGGGCACGGGTTCGAGGACTGGATCATCGCCGGCATGCAGTGGGCAGTCGACCGGCACGCCCGGGTCGTGAACATGAGCCTCGGCGGGCCACCGACCGATGGCACCGACCCGCTCAGCGAGGCGATCAACCAGCTCAGTCGCGAATCCGGCACGCTCTTCGTCGTCGCAGCCGGCAACGACGGCACCGCCGGTTCGGTGGGCACGCCCGGCGCCGCCGACGCCGCGTTGACCGTCGGCAGCGTTACCAAGACCGACGACATCAGCGCATTCTCCTCCCAGGGGCCGCGCGTCGGTGACGACGCGGTCAAGCCTGACGTCACCGCACCGGGTAGCGACATCGTGGCTGCGCGCGCGGCCGGCACTCCGGACGGTGACCGTGCGCCGGTCAACGACCACTACGCCCGGCTGTCGGGCACCTCGATGGCGGCACCGCATGTGGCCGGAGCCGCGGCACTGCTGGCCGCGAAACACCCGGACTGGCGGGCCGACCGGCTCAAGACGGCGCTGATGACGACCGCCCGCCCCGCCACCGGCCACTCGGTGTACGCGCAGGGCGCCGGCCGGATCGACGTCGGGGCCGCGGCCCGGCAGCCGATCTCCACCGACGTCGGATCACTCAGCTTTGGCCGGTTCAGCTGGCCCTATTCCGCGCAGCGCTCGGTAACGAAAAAGATCACGTTTCGCAATGACGGATCCGAGCCGGAGACGCTGACGCTCGGCCTCGGCACCCGTGACTCCAGCGGTGCACCTGCCCCGGGAGGCGTGTTCTCGGTTGCTCCCGCATCGTTGACCGTGCCCGCCGGCGGCACTGCCACCGCGGCCGTCACGGTCGACCCGACCGATGCCGCGCCAGGCCTGTTCGGCGGGGCCCTGACCGCTACCTCCGCCGGTGGTCAGGCGGTGCGAATCGTGCTGGGGGCGAGCTTCGAAGTCGAAAGTTACCACCTGACGCTGCGTACCCTGGGCCGGGACGGCCGGCCGACGGACCTGGTCGATCTGGGTGTTCTACCGGCAGACCCTTCGTCGCCGGCCCAGTATCCGTTTCCCGACGCGGACGGACAGGCGGTGTTGCGGCTGCCCAAGGGCGAGTACGCGATCGCCGGTTTCATCGCCACCCCGGCGAACGACGGATCGGCGGCCTCGGCAACGGCGGTGATCCAGCCGAAGTTCGACATCGGTGGGGACACCACCGTCACGCTGGACGCGCGCGCCGGCCAGCCGGTCGAGGTGCGGGTGGCCGGCGAGCCGACCGCCCGGCAGGTGCTGCGCAGCGACGCCATCGCCTACCGGTTGGGCACCACCACCTTCGAGTTCGGCGCCATAACCGGGGGGGATCTGCCGTTCTACGCGGTGGGCGCCCGTGACATCGAGGGCCTGGACTACTACACCTTTGCCACCTGGGCACGCCCTGACCTGACACTCACGGTTTCCGCACCGGAGCAGTTCGAACTCCCCGTCCGGTACGCCGACACCAGCCCTCGGGTGACGGGCGACCGGACCTACCGGGTGGTGGACGCGGTTCTGGGGCGGCCAGAGGACCTCACCAAGGTGGACGTGCGGGGAAAGCTCGTCCTGCTCCGGCTCGACGACAGCATCGCCCCTGCCGAACAGCTCGACGCGGTGGTCCGTGCGGGCGCCACCGCGGCGCTCTATCCACAGTCGGGGATCTTCCCTCTGCCCTTCTTCGAGCCGACCGCAGTGCCGGTGCTCGCCACCAGAGCCTCCTCGTTCTACCGGCTCGCCGCACTCAGCGCAGCCGACCCGGCAACCGTCCAGATTCACGGGTACGCCGAGCGCAGCCCGTACTCGTACCACCTGGCGGCGGTCGAGCACCGCGGCCTGCCCGCCGGAGCGGTCCGGCGCTTCGATCGGACCCGACTGGCCACCGTCGACACCCGGTACCGTGCGCTCGGCGAACCGAGCCAGGGCTCAGCACGGCTCTTCGACTTCCCGCGCGGGTTTCCCGGCTTCGTGAGTGGGCTAACCGTCGACCTGCCGATGCGCCGGCTGAGCTACTACACCCCGGGGGAGTGGTTCGCGCACTTCCACCTGGACGGCGCGGACGCGATCCAGGCCAGCGAACCGGTGACCTACCGGCCCCGGGACTGGTATCACTCGGAGTGGAACGTCCCGGTGATCGGTCCCAAACTCGTGCCCGTCCCGACCGGGACCGGCGCGGACGTGCCGGCCGCGCTCAGGTCGGGAAACACCATCTCGACGGTGGTCAGGGGATACTCCGACGCCACTGCCGGCCGGTACGGGCTGATCGCCTCCGCCTACGACAGCGGCACGCTCCGCCTGAGTCGAAACGGCCAGGAGATCGGCGAACCGGGGAGGACCGATCGCGGCGAGTGGCAGGTGCCCGCAGACACCGCGACGTACCAACTGCGGCTGGACAGCGTCCGCGACTCGCCTGCCTGGCCGCTGTCCACGCGGACCAGCGCCACCTGGACGTTCCGGTCGACGCCCACGGACGGGGCCCTACCGCTGCTGGTGGTGAGTTGCCGGGTCCCGCTCGACGAGTCGAACACGGCGCGGGCGGGTCACCAGGAACCCTTCACCATCTCGGTCGCCCGCCAGCCCATGGCGAAACCGGCCACGATCGACCGGGTACGCGCGTGGTCGTCGTTCGACGAGGGCCGGACCTGGCAAGCGCTCACCGTCTACAAGGCCGCAGACGGGTGGCGGGTCACGCCGCCCTCGGGAGGGCGGTCAGGTGACTACGTGTCGCTGAGGGTCAGCGCCACCGATACGGACGGCAACGCGGTGGACCAGACCACCATCCGCGCCTACCGGCTCAGATAGCACGAACGGATACCATCGAAAAGCCGTTTCTGCACGGCAACCTCGACTCCGCCGGGACTCGGGCAGGGCTGACCTGCCCGAGCGAGGAGATCACTCGGCATTTGAGGCTGAGCGGGCAGCGGCTCCAGCTACCGGGCTTCGGTGTGCAGCTCCAGGTGCGCGGCGAGGGCGCGAAGGAAGTCCGGGGCGTCGAAGACCGCGCCCGCGGAGGCGACGCCGGTGGTCCTGGTCCGGCCGGTGAGAATGCGGTCGACGGCCTCCACCGCGAGCGGTGCGCTGATCGCGTAGATGTCCTGGCCGGCGGCGACCATCCGGCGTTCCGTGCCGGCGGAGCGGACGAGGACGTCGACGACGAAGGTCTGCGCGGAGCGGCCGCGCTCGTCGACGGCGGTCGGTGTCGGGGCGTCCGGGGCGGACAGGTCGGCGGCCGCCTTGGCGGTCAGGTAGCTGCGCACCTCCGGGATGGCCAGGTGGCTGGGCACGGTGACGATATCGGCCATCGAGAACTCTCCGATGACCTCCTGGGCACCGAGCGGAGCCGGGAAGGGCCACTCCAGCGTCGGCAGCGCGTCGTCGTGGTACTCCAGCCGCCCGCCGGTGTAGCGGACGCGCCGGCCGCCCCGGCGCTGCCCGGAGACCGTGCCCGAGGCGAGCGTTCCGGCGGTGGGGTGCCAACCGCTCAGGCCGTACGCGACGTGCGCCTCGTCCGCCGCCGTCCAGTCGCCCATCGCGGTGGTGACCAGCAGGTCGCCGAGGCCGCCGTAGAAGGCCATCGCCGGGACCACCACGATGTTCGCGGCACGGGCCCGCTCGGCGAAGTGCGCGAACGTGTCGACGTTCGCCTCGATCTCGGCCGCGACGTCGACGTACGGGATGCCGGCGCGCAGCGCCGCCTCGACCAGCGGGGCGGCGGTGGTGGCGAAGGGTCCGGCGCAGTTGATCACGGCGGCCGCGCCGTCCAGCGCGCGGTCGAGCGAGATCGGATCGTCGACCGACGCCTGCCGCCCGTCCAGCCCCGGTCGGGTCTGCGCCAGTGCCAGCAGCCGGTCCCGGTCGCGCCCGAGGAGCAGCGGGGCGTACCCGCGCTCGCGCAACTCGGCGACCACGAACCGCCCGGTGTGCCCGTACGCGCCGAACACCGCCACCTGCCGACCCGATCCCATTACCGCTCCCACCAGCTCGTAGTGATCCGCTACGAAGATCCTGTCCCCGTCAGCTCACCGGTGCCAGCGTCCGGAACGACGCGACCCGTACAATTTCCGACATGAGTTCTCGCCCGCGCTCCGTCGTGATCGCCGCCACCGACGGGATGCTGCACTTCGAGCTGGCCCTCGCCTACGAGGTGTTCGGTTCCGCCCCGGACGCCCTGCCCGGCCCCTGGTACGACGTCCGGGTATGCGGCACGCACGCCGTCCGGGTCGGCCGGTTCCTGCTGGAGCCGGACTGCGGGCTGGACCGGATGCCGCAGGCCGACACCGTGATCGTCCCGGCCCTGGCGGACGTCGACGAGGAGCCGCCGGCCGACCTGGTCGAGGCGGTACGGGCGGCACACGAGTCGGGCGCCCGGGTGGTCTCGCTCTGCACCGGCGCCTTCGTGCTCGCCGCAGCCGGCCTGCTGGACGGGCTGCGCGCGACCACGCACTGGGCGCACACCGCGCAACTGGCCGCGCGCCACCCCCGGGTCGAGGTCGACCCGGACGTGCTCTACGTCGACAACGGCAGCGTGCTCACCTCCGCCGGCAAGGCCGCCGCGATGGACCTCTGCCTGCACCTGGTCCGCCGCGACCACGGCTCGGCGGTCGCCAACGTGGTCGCCCGGCGCCTGGTCGTGCCGCCGCACCGGGCCGGTGGCCAGGCGCAGTTCGTCACCACCCCGGTGCCCGCCCAGGACGACCATCCGCTGGCCGAACTGCTGCCCTGGGCGATGCGGCGGCTGGATCAGCCACTCACCGTGGAGGACCTGGCCCGCCAGGCGAAGATGAGTTCACGCCACCTGGCCCGGCACTTCCACGCGGTGACCGGCACCACCCCGCTGCGATGGCTGCTGACCCAGCGGATCCGCCGCGCGCAGGAGCTGCTGGAGACCACCGACGACAGCGTCGACACGATCGCCTCGGCGGCGGGCATGGGCACGGCGACGACCCTGCGCCGCCACTTCCAGCGCACCATCGGCGTACCGCCGGACACCTACCGGCGTACCTTCCGGACCTGAGGAGCGGCACGCCGCAGAACCGTCGACCCCGGCCGGCGGCGATCAGCGGTCGCGGGGGTCCTCGGAGTACCGCTCACCGCTGGACGGCATCCCCACCGCGTCGCGGGGCGGCGTCCGGCGCGGGTCGTCCAGCGACCTCGCCTTGGCCGCCTCGTCCGCCCATTCGCTCCGGTCGGGATTCTGCTGCTGCCCCGCCTCGTCGGCGCGGGCCGAGCCGGACTTCGCCTTGCCGGATTTCTGGCGGGCCATGACGTTCCTCACGTTCCTCTGCCGGTCGGCGCGAACGCCGTTCCGGTACCTGGTCGGACGATCCGGCCTTCCCCGACTGGGTACCGGCAAACCCGACCACCGCAGCGGCTACCGGCGCGCGGTTGAGCCCGACGCCGCCGGGTAAGGCGACAAGGGCCGCCCGGTAAGGCGACAAGGGGCGGCGTGGCGGAGAGGGCGGCGTGGCGGCACGACCGACCCGGACCGGAAGGTCGCGCCGGGAAGAGGCATGGGAGGCAGCCGGATGGAGCTCCGGGCCAGCGATACCACGATTCCGGCCGGAGACGTACGACTCAGCGGCGATCTGGTCGTCCCGGCCGAGGCGCGCGGGGTCATCCTGTTCGCACACGGCAGCGGCAGTTCCCGGCACAGCCCGCGCAACCGGATGGTGGCCGAGGCGCTCAACCGGTACGGCCTGGCGACCGTGCTGGTCGACCTGCTGACCCGGGACGAGGAGTCGGTCGACGACCGTACCGCGGCGCTGCGCTTCGACATCGGCCTGCTCACCGGCCGGCTCGTCAGCATCGTCGACTGGCTGTCCACCGGCGAGCCGGCGGGGCGGCTTCCGATCGGGCTCTTCGGGGCGAGTACCGGAGCCGCGGCCGCGCTCTCCACCGCCGCACAACGCCCGGAGCAGGTGTACGCGGTCGTCTCCCGGGGCGGCCGCCCGGACCTGGCCGGCGCCGACCTGCCCCGGGTACGTGCCGACACGTTGCTGCTGGTCGGCGGCCTCGACGACGAGGTGTTGCGGCTCAACGAGCAGGCGTTGGCCGAGCTCGACGCCAGCGCGGAACTGCGGGTGGTGCCCGGCGCCAGCCACCTCTTCTCGGAGCCCGGCACCCTCGACCAGGTGGCCCGGCAGGCGGCGGAGTGGTTCGTCGGCCACCTGCCGGCGTGACAGTACCGTCTAGCGCGCCCCGACCGGGCGGCCGGGACAGTACCGGTCCAGCCGCGCCCCGACCGGGCGGCCCGAGACAGACGTGCATGCGTTCTCCATACTCGAAGGATGACGGCGGCGCCCGGCGACCTGAGCACGACGGACCTCGGCTATCTCAATGGCGGTTCCTGGGGCGCCGTCCGGGCCGCACTGGTGATGCTGCACGGCCGGGGCAGTGTGTCAGCCGCCCGGCCCGGCGCGCTCAGCCGGACCGGCAGCATGCCGGCGTACGCGGAGCCGCTGGAACGGGCCCTCTTCGCCGCGCTGTACGGCTCGATGTCACCGTGCGAGGTGGCCAGCCAGCGCCGGGTCCGGCAGGCCCTGGCCGAGCAGCGGGAGGGGCTGATCGGGCTGGGGCTGCTCCGCCCGGCCTGGCGTCGGCTGCTGGTGCCGGCCACGCTGGTGCTCGTCCTGCCGCTGGTGGTTGCCCGGCTGGTCACGGCCGACCTGCTCGGCGTCGGAGCCGGCCTGCTGGTGGTGCTGGCGTTGGTCGGGATGGCCGGCTGGTTCCTGCCCCGCCTTACCCTTTCCGGCGGGCGTACGCTCCGGGACGCCCGCCGGGAGCATCCGCTGCCGGTCGGCCCGGACGGCGTTGCGGCCGGACGGCACGGCGGACTCGATCCCGGGCTGGCGGTGGCGCTGTACGGTACCGCCGGGCTGCCGCCGGAGATGCGGCAGTTCGCCCGGGACGTCGGACTGCTCGACGGCGGGACGTGGTCCCGGTTCGTCGGCGACTCCACACTGAACCTTTTTCAACCTGAACCGCGCGGCGCTCATGCACCGCCTCCGACCTTGCAGTCCGTCGGACCGCAAGGGGAGGTTGAAAAAGGTTCACTGGACACCTCGTCGATAGCGGCTGGTGGAACCGAGCACGCCTGAGGGTGGGCGGTCAGCCGAGCCGGCCGGTCAGCCCAGCCGGGGCGCCGGTTGGCCGGGCAGGTCGGAGCGGATGGTGCTGGGCCGCCGTGCCGGCTCGGTGGGGAGCACCGGAAAGCCGTCCGTGCGGTAGCACAGCTCGTCGGAGGTGACGATGCCGACCTCGTGGTCCGGCAGGTCGGCCAGCCAGCGCAGCCCGGCCTGACCCATCGCCACCCCCGCCGTCGCGTACGCGTCGGTGCGGCCGAGGTCCGTACCGACCACGGTGACCGAGGTCAGTTCGGTGGCCGGGGCGCCCCGGTACGGGTCGATCACGTGGAAGCCCCGCTCGTACGTCCCCGAGGTGGCGACCGCGAAGTCGTTGCCGCCGAGCACCCAGCAGATCTTGTCCGCCTGCCAGGGGTGCCGGATGCCGATCCGCCACGGCTCGCCGGGCCGGGGACCGCCCCGGGCCCGGATGTCTCCGCCCGCGTTGATCCAGTGTGCGCGGCAGCCGGCGGCCAGCAGCCGATCCGAGGCCACCTGCACCGACCACCCCTTGACGTAACCGGACGGGTCGAACCGGCCGGTCGCGTACGCGTCGAAGTAGCCGTCGGTCTCCCGCCACAGGTCGGCGCAGGCCTCCACCACCAGCCGCAGGTCGGCGGAGCAGTCCTGGAGGGACAGCTCGCCCCGGTCGAACCGGTTGACCTCGCTGTGCTCCTTGTAGGTGCTGAACCGCTCATCCACCTCGCGGAACCAGTCGAACGTCTGCTCGGCCAGCACCTCCAGGCGCCGGGCCGGCAGCGGATCGGTGAGCTGCACGCTGATCGGCGTACCCATGATCTGTTCGACCCGGCGCAGCCCCGCGGTACCCATCGGACTCAGGCCTTCGCCTTGTCGAGCGCCGACTGGAGCGACGCCTTGTACGCCGCACTGGTCAGGCTCGCCCCGGAGACCGTGTTCACCTTGTTGGCGCTGGTGACGGCGAGCGTCTGCTTGCGTAGCTTCGGGATCGCGCCCTCGTTGATGGTGGCGCTGGTCGGGTCCTCTTCGGGATAGGTCGCGTTGGCGGCGGTGACCTTGCCACCGGCAACCGTGATGGTCACCTTGACGGCGCCGTAGTCGTAGTTCGCCGCCGCCCCGACGAAGGTGCCGTCCTTCAGACCGCCCGCCGGTGCCTTGGCGGCCGGCTTCTTGGCCGGCGGCGCGGTGGTCTTCTTCCCGGCCGGAGCCTTGCCGCTCGGCGCCGGGCTGGCGGTGGCGTCGCCGGTCTCCTCCTCCAGCGCCACCTGGGTGCCGGGGTCGTCGGTCGGGGTGCCGAGCTTGGCTCCGATCAGCAGACTGGCGCCGATGGCGGTGCCGAGGACGGCGAAGGCGGCGCGACGCACGGGATGTACCTCCGTTGGGGTGGTGTGCGGGGGATCAGAATTCGAACGGATCGAGGTGGATCTGCCGGCGCGGCACCCTTAGCTTGCGCATCGTCCGCATCGAGACGTCGACCAGCCCGGGCGGTCCGCACAGGTAGATGTCCCGGCGGCGTACGTCCGGCACCAGCTCGCGCATGCCCTTGGCGGTGAAGAGGTGCCGGGGCGCCGGGTCGTCGCGCGAACCGATGACGTACCAGACCTGGGCGTTGCGGGACCGGGCCAGGAAGTCCAGCTCGTCGCGGAAGAGTAGCTCCTCCTCGCTGCGGGAGCGATAGATCACCACCGTCTGCTCGGGCAGGTCCTCCAGCAGCGCCCGGATCGGCGCGATGCCGCTGCCGCCGGCGATGAGCAGCGCGCGGGGCCGGATAGCCCGGTCGGCGGTGAAGACCCCGGACGGCCCCTCGGCGAAGATCCGGGTACCCGGCTCCAGGTACTGCAACGACTCGGTGTGGTCGCCGACCACCTTGACGGTCAGCCGCAGCCACTGCTCGTTCGGCGCGGCCGAGAGCGAGAACGGGTGTGCCTGCCACCAGCAGCCCTTGGTCAGGAACCGCCACCGGAAGTACTGGCCGGCCCGGGCGTCCAGCTCGTCGAGGCGGTTGCCGGAAATGTAGATCGAGACCATCTCGAACGCCTCCGGCACCACGTCCTCGACCCGCAGCCGGTGTCGAAGGTTGAACGCGATCGGGGAGATGATCCGTCCCCAGAGGACACAGGCGATGACGAAGAGGTAGAGCCCGGCCCAGAAGTACTGCCCGAAGCCGGGTTTGGAGAGCTCCTGCCCGGCGGCGAACTGGTGGCCGTAGCTGAACAGCAGCACCAGGTAGGTGCTCAGGTGCAGGTAGTACCAGAGTTCGTAGTTCATCATCCGGCGGATCGCCCGGATGGCCAGCAGCGCGATGCCGACCAGGATGCCGGTGGCGACCGTCGCGCTGATCATGTCCTCGTACGTGCTCAGCAGCGACCAGGTGCCCTCGACGATCGGGGTGTTGGTGAGCTTGCTGTAGCCGACCGCGATCAGCCCGGCGTGCGCCAGGATGGCGAGCAGCAGGAAGGCGCCGAGCTCCCGGTGCCAGATCAGCAGTGAGCGCGCCCCGATCCAGCGCTCCAGCCAGCGCACCCGGCTCATCAGCAGCACCTGGGCGAGCAGCAGGAACCCGCCGACCATGCCGGTGAGCCGACCAGCGGCGATCAGGATGTCGGCGGTGGTCCGGATCGACCCGGCCGGGGTGTTCAGCCACCACAGCTCGACGCTGGTGGCCAGCGCCGACCAGAAGACGATGTGGAAGAAGAGCCGGCCACTGCGGTCGTAGGGCTCGACCTCGGCGGTCTCCCGGTGCCGGGCCGCCTCCGCAGCCCCGCTGATCGGGTTGGGCCGGTGCGCCGGCGCCTCCTCGGCGTACGACCAGGGCTCGCGGTCACGTGTCCGGGTCGACCAGCCACCCTGTGACCGTGCCGGCTCGGCCGTGGCGTAGCGCTCGAACTCGTCGTACGGTTCGCGCTCCCGCCCCCGGGGTGGCCGGTCGTAGGGGTCCTCGGACGGCACCCGGGGAAGCAGGCCGGTCACCCATTCGGTGAGCGGCTCGGCCGTTTCGACATCCCGACGACGAGTCACGAAGAATATGTACCGGTCGGCCTACCAGAAGCCAAGCCCGAGCGGCCCGCTTAGTTCAGTCTTAAGAATCGCTTGGTTGGCGGCTAAGGAAGCGACCGTGCGGGGGGCCCGGCCCCCCCCCCCCCCCGCCCCCCCCCCCCCCCCCCCCCCCCCCCACCCCCCGATGTCGGGGCGACGCACAGGATGAATCAGCTCGCCGGGGCGACGCACAGGATGAAGTCGTTGAGCGTGCCGATCGTGCCGTCCTGGTAGAGGTACTGCGTGTAGTCGGTGGACTCGCACGCGGCCTCCTTGATGGTGCCGTTCTTGCGCAGCAGCACCTTGAGCGCGCCCTTGTCGCCGCAGCTCGCCTCCTCGACCTCGGAGGTCACCTTGTCGATGGTGAGGCAGTCGCCCTTCTTGAACTGGTCGAGGTTGCCCTCGATCGAGTCCTCGTCCGGGGACGGCGAGGGCTTGCCCTTCGGCGGGGTCGTCTTGCCGCTCGTCTTCGGGCCCGGGGTCTCGTCGCTGGCGGCCACGTTCGACGGATCGTCGTCACCGGCCCAGAGGTACGCGGCGGTGCTCCCGCCGCAGCAGAGCAGCAGTACGCCGAGGACGACGCCGACGATCAGCGGTGCCTTGCTCTTCTTCGGCGGAACCGGCGTGCCGAACTGTGCCTGCGGTCCGGCCGGCGACGAGGGCGCCGACGGGTACGCGCCCGATGCCGGGTAGTCGGGTGACTGCGGGTAGCCCGCACCACCGCCCGCCGGACTGCCGTACCCGCCGGGCTGGCCGGAGTGGCGAGGGTCGTGGGACGGCTCACCGGGGCCGTAGCCCGGTGGTGGATATGTGGACATCATTGCCTTTCACGGTAGAACTGCATCATGGGGGAGCCGTCCGGACCTGGATGGCCGGGATCGGTTACCGGGGTCGGTGAGTCGGGGTCGGCTACGGTCGGGGCGTCGTCGGTGCACCGGTCGGCGCAACGGCAGGAGGGGCCCGATCCGCCCGCCGGACCTGGCCAGTCTGCCCGACCCGGCCGGAATTCCAGCCGGAATTTCGGCCGGACGGCACGGTACACACCGGATGCAAGGGGTGCCCGGCGCTCGGGCAGGGGTCGGGGACACCTCCCCCGGTACCCGAGCCCCCGACCGCCGGCCCCCGTGACCGACCCGCCCCCCGCGGGCCTCTAGCAGCTTGGGGATGCCCGCCACACAACCGCCACACGATTGCCACACGCCATGCGACGGCGGCGCCGGTACACCGCCACATCCTGGGCAGACACCGTAGTACGGTTTGATGTCCGTGATTTGCCGGCGGTACTCAGGAGACGGCGCGTGAAGTTCGGGGTGCTCGGGCCGCTGCGGGTCTGCACCGATTCCGGCACCGAGGTGGTGCTGCGCAGCCGGCACCAGCGCACCGTGCTGAGCGCGCTGCTGGTCGGTGCCGGCCAGCTCGTCACCGTCGACCGGCTGGTGGAGACGCTCTGGGGTGACCGTCCACCGGCCTCGTACGCCTCCAACCTGCAGACCTACGTCTCCCGGCTCCGCGAGCGCCTGCCCGGGCTGAGCATCGAGCACCGCAGCGACGGCTACCTGCTGCGGGTGCGGACCGACGACGTCGACGTGCTGGTCTTCCGCCGTGAGGTCGCCGACGGCCGGGCGGCGCTGGCGGTCGGCGACCCGGCGCTGGCCGCCGACCGGTTCCGGCGCGGGCTGCGGCAGTGGCGGGGGCGCCCGCTGGCCGACCTGACGGTGCCGACGCTGGAGCCCGAACTCGCGCAGTGGGAACTCGAACGGGTCGGCGCGCAGGAGGACTGCGTCGACGCCGACCTCAGCGCCGACGGCGACCTCGCCACCGTCCTCGCCGAACTGCATCAACTGGTGACCGAGCACCCGATGCGGGAGCGGCCGTACGGCCAGCTGATGGTGGCGCTGAACCGCGCCGGTCGCCGGGCCGACGCGCTGGCCGCGTACCAGCGGGCCCGGGAGATCCTCGTCACCGAGCTGGGTGTCGAGCCGGGGCCCGAACTGCGCCGGTTGCACCAGGCGATCCTGCGCGGCGAGGAGCCGTCGATCGCCCGATCCGGCAACCGGCCGGAGACCGCGCCCCGGTCGCCGTTCCCGGTCTGCCAGTTGCCGCCGGCCCTGGCGGGCTTCGTCGGCCGGGGCGGCAGCATCGAGCGGATCGAGCGGATGCTGACCTCGGCGGCCGGCGGGGTGCCGGTGGTGGCCGTCTCCGGCCAGCCGGGCGTGGGCAAGAGCGCGCTGGCGGTGACGGTGGCGCACCGGATCCGGGAGCGGTTCCCGGACGGGCAGCTCTTCGTACACCTGGCCGGCGCCTCGGCCGCGCCCCGGGACCCGGCCGCGGTCCTGGCCGACCTGCTCCGGATGCTCGGTGTGTCCGGCTCGGCGTTGCCGCAGAACCTCTCCGCGCTGGCCGCCGCCTACCGGGCCCGGCTCGCCGACCGGCGGGTCCTGGTCGTCCTCGACGACGCCGCCACCGCCGCCCAGGTCCGGCCACTGCTTCCGGGTACCCCCGGCAGCGCCGTGCTGACCACCAGCCGGCGTCGGCTCAGCGGTCTGATCGACGCCCGGCACCTGCCGGTGGGCCCGCTCAGCGACGACGAGGCCCGGGAACTGCTGGCCGACGTGGTGGGCCCGGAACGGGTGACGGAGGAGCCCGGCCAGGCGGCCAGGATCGCCGCCGCCTGCGGCAACCTGCCGCTCGCGGTCCGGATCGCGGGTACCCGGCTCGCCACCCGATCGTGGCCGCTGGCGATCCTCGCCGACCGGCTCGACGACGAGCGGCAGCGCCTCGACGAACTGGCCGCCGGAGACCTCCAGGTCCGGGCCAGCCTGGCGCTGAGCGTGCAGGCGCTCTCCGCGCCGACCCGGGAGGCGTTCGGCCTGCTCGGCTCGCTCGGTCCGGTCAGCTTCGCGGTCTGGGCGGTCGCCGCACTGCTGGAGCGCGCCGACGCCGACCAGGTGCTGGACGAACTGGTCGAGGCGAGCCTGCTGGAGGTGGCCCGGCCGGCCGGCGGTGGCGAACCCCGCTACCGCCTGCACGACCTGCTTCGGGTCTACGCCGAGGAACTCGCCGTGACCGACGACCCTCCACCCGCGACAGCGGGGTGCGCCGCCGGGGTGGTGGAAGCCCCGGCCAGTCCCGTCGCCGTGGCGGCCGGGCAGCCGGGGCGGCGGGCCGAGGCGCTGCGCCGGCTGGTGGCCACGGCCGCCGCGCTCGCCGGCAGCGCCGCCCGCCGGCTGCCCCGGACCCTGACCTGGGCCCGTCTGGCAGAGCCGGCCGAGCGGGTACCCCCGCCGCGCGCCGCCGAGCGGGTCGCCGCCGACCCGCTCGGCTGGTTCACCGCCGAACTCGACTTCCTCACCGGCCTGCTCCGGCTCGCCGTGCGGTGCGGTGCCGAGCGGGCCGGGATCGACCTCGCCGAGCGGCTCGCCCCGTACTGCTGGGTGCACGGGCACTGGACGGAGCTCCAGGCCGTGCAGCGGCTGGCCCGGGAGGCAGCCGAGCGGATCGGCGACGACCGGACCATCGCCCGGGCCGACTTCGTCATCGGGCTGCTCCAACTGGCCCGGGGCGACCTGGCGGGCGCGGCGCAGCGGCTGCGCGACGGCCGGGACCGGTACGAGCGACTCGCCGACCGGCACGGCCTGGCCTGCCTGCTCAGCGACGAGGCGGTGCTCTACGACTACCAGAACCGCGCCGAGGACGCCGCGTCGACCGCCGAGCGGGCGGTGGCGCTGTTTCGGGCCGAGGGGGACCCGCTGGGCGCCCTGCTCGCCGCGCCGGTGCTCTCCGCCGCGTACCGAGGGCTGGGGCGGCTGGACGAGGCGCTGGCGGTGGACGAGGCGGCGGTGGACGAGGCCGGCGAGCTGGGCGCCGCCGAGATCGTCACCGCCCGCTGCCTGAACGCGCTCGCGGTCACCCGGCTGCTCCGCGACGAGCCGGCGCTGGCGTACGCCGCCGCGGAGCGGGCCGTGGCGCTGCTGCGTACGGTCAACGACCGGTACGTGCTGCTGGCCGCCCTGCGCCACCTCGCCTCGGCGGCGATCTGCCTGGGCCGGCGGGCCGAGGCGGTGCACCGGCTCCAGCAGAGTCACGACCTGGCGGTGCAGTTGGGGGACCGCCCCTGGGCCACCGGCCTGGCCCGGGATCTGGCGGTGAGCTGGATCGGCGAGGGGCGGGCCGCGGCGGCGGTCGGCGTGCTGCGTCGCTGCGTACGGACGTTCGAGGAGATGAGCATGCCGTCGGCCCAGGCGGCCACGCTGAACATGCTGGCTCGGGCGTACGACGAGATCGGTGACCGGGACGCGGCCCGGGACGCCCGGTTCTGGGCCGGGATCCTCAGCGATCCCCGAGACACCCGGACCCCGGTGCTGGCCGGCATCGTGCTGCGGCTGGCCGACGCGCCGGGGTTGGTGTCCAGCGGCTCCTGACCCCCCGGCCCCGGGCGCACCCTTCCTACACCTGGAAACGTCGTACCCGATCGGTAGTTTTGGCAGGTGAACCGTACCGATCGGCTTTATGCCCTGGTGGAGGAGTTGCGCGCGGTCGCACCCCGGCCGCGCAGTGCACGCTGGCTCGCCGACCGATTCGAGGTCGACGCGCGCACGATCAGGCGGGACATCGGCGCCCTACAGGAGTCCGGCGTGCCCATCTATCCCGAGCTGGGCCGGGGCGGCGGCTATGCCCTGGACCGGGCCTACACGCTCCCGCCGGTGAACATCACCCCGCGCGAGGCGATCGCCGTCGCCGTCGCGCTGGGCACGATGGCCGACACCCCGTTCCTCGACGCGGCGCGGTCGGTGCTGCACAAGATCCTCGCGGTGATGCCACCGTCCGGTGTGGAGACGGCAGCCGAGCTCGCCGGCCGGGTCCGGCTGGCGGCGCTGGAACCGGAGCCGGCGGCGCTGCCCGCCCGGCAGGTGCTCCGGACCGCCGGCGACGCGCTGCTCAGCCGCACCGTGCTGGCGATCGAGTACGTCGACCGTAACGGTGCCGCCTCACAGCGGCTGATCGAGCCGGTGGAGCTGCTCGGCGCCGGCCGGCTGTGGTATCTGGTCGGTTGGTGCCGGCTCCGCCAGGAGGTACGCGGCTTCCGGCTGGACCGGATGCGCCGGGCGGCGCCGACCAACGAGACCGCGCCGCCCCGGTCGATCGAGCCCGCCTGGCGGGGTGGGCTCGACGTGCCGGCGACCCCGCTGCGCCTGCCCGGGCGGGCGGATCCGGTGGGAAAAGCGGACAGGATGCTGTCCTGACCAGGGTCGAGAATGGTGGGTGACGAGGCCGGCCCGGCACGCCGACGCGCTCGGCAACCGGGCCGGATCACCGCCCACGGGAGGACTCTCGCGATGACCATCAACACCAACCACAGCTCGGTCCTGGTCCCCGTCGACTCCCGACCGATGCTCTGGCAGAACTGGATGGCGCTGCGTAACGGCGACCGGTCGCTCGTCGAGGAGATCCTCGCACCCACGGTTCTCGCCCACCTGCCGGTGCCCGGCGGGTCGCCGGAGCAGGTCCAGGGCCGTCAGGCGCTGGTCGCCTGGGTCTCCGGCCGGCACGCCGGCTGCCCGGACGCGCGGCTGGCCGTCGAGGTCGGCCCGATCATCGGACCCGACCTGATCGCCGGTCGGTGGAAGCTCACCCGGGACGGCGACGACCCGGACAGCCTCTGTCCACACCGGATCGTCGTGGCCTGCTCCGGGGTCGACATCCTGCGGGTCGACGGCGACCGGATCGTCGAGTACTGGAGCCACGACGACAGCGTCCGGTTGGACCGCTGCCTGACCTACAGCGCCGCGTAGCAACGGCCCGGGAGCGGGGTGGGACGGTTCACCGGTCCTGCACCGCTCCCGGCCCTCCCCACCGGGTCAGGAGGGGTGACAGCTGTTGGCATATCGGTCGTCAGTAGCGTTCAACAGCGAAGCTATGGTCGGGATCGTGAACCTGAAGGAATGGGCAGCCGCCACCGGCGTCTCGTACGCGACCGCGCGTCGGCGATACGAGTCCGGGACGTTGCCTGTTTCCACGTACCGGCTCGGCCGTCTGATCAGTGCCGGCGCGGGACGCCGCCCGACCAACTCCGACCTCGGCTCGGTCCGCACCCTGTCACCTCCCTTCCGGGACGTGGCCAGCCTATGCCCGCGCTTCGCCGCCCCGCCCGTCAGCGTGCGGCGGCAGGTCGGGGCGGTGGTGTCGGCGGGCGGAGGACGTCATGCGGAGGCAGGACGGGGCGGGGGCCCGGGGCGTAGAGGCGGGCGTTTGCCGGCCGACCCGCCGGGTAGCCCCGGCCAAGGCGGTGGAAAGGGGAGGACCGTGCGGATCGGCATCGTCGGCACCGGGCACGTCGGTGAGACCCTGGCCCGATTGTTCAACAAGGCGGGCCACGAGCTTGCGGTGTCCAACTCCCGGGGCCCGGACACGCTCAGTGAACTCGCGGACGAACTGGGCGAGCGGGTGCATCCGGCAACCGTGGCGGAAGCGGCCCGGTTCGGTGACCTGGTGGTGGTCTCGGTACCCGTCGGCCGGTACGCCGACCTGCCCGCCGAGCCGATGGCGGGCAAGACGGTGATCGACACCGGGAACTACTACCCGGAGCGCGACGGCCACAATCCGCAGCTCGACCAGAACCGGACCACCTCCAGCGAGCTGCTCCAGCGGTACCTGTCGAAGGCGCACGTGGTGAAGGCGTTCAACACGATGCGCTGGGACCACCTGCGCGAGTACGGCCGGCAGTCCTCGGCGCAGCGCCGTTACGGCATTCCGGTCTCCGGGGACGACGTCGGCGCGAAACGGCAGGTCGCCGACCTGATCGAGCAGATCGGGTACGAGCCGGTGGACGCCGGCCGGCTGGCCGAGGGGCGCCGGCACCAGCCCGGTACCCCGATCTATCTCGCCGACCTGGACGGCGCCGAACTGCACAGCCGGCTCGGCGCACCGTAGCCGCCGGCTCAGCTCTCCGGGCTGCTCCGGCCGGTGTCGCCGGGCGCCGGGCTCGCCTCACCCGCTGGCTCGCCCGCCGGTCCGGCTGCCCCCGCGCCGTCCTTGCCAGCCCGGTCGCCGTCGTCGTTGTCGGTCCGGTCGTCGTTGTCGGTCCGGTCGTCGTTGTCGGTCCGGTCGTCGTTGTCGGTCCGGTTGTCGTCGTTGGTCCGGGCGTGCCGGTCCGCCGCCACCGAGTTGACCACGCTGTAGAGCACCGCGGCGATCGGCACCGCGACGAAGGCGCCCACGATGCCGCCGAGCAGCGTACCGGCCGCGACCACCAGCAGCACCACCACCGGGTGCAGCCGGACCTGCCGCTTCATGATCAGCGGTTCGAGCAGGTTCCCCTCGGTCTGCTGCACGGCGATCACCGCCGCCAGCACCAGCAGCGCGGTGGTCGGTCCCTTCGCGGCCAGCGCGACGAGTACCGCGACCCCGCCGGCCACGGTCGCGCCGATGATCGGCACGAAGCCGCCGAGGAACGTGATCACCGCCAGCGGCAGCGCCAGCGGAACGCGGAGGACGACCAGCGCGATCCCGATGCCGATCGCGTCGATCGCGGCGATCATCATCGTGCCCCGGGTGTACGCGCCCAGCGTGTGCCAGCCGGCCCGACCGGCCGCCGCCGTCCGGGCCCGGGACCCCAGCGCGACCCGGTCCAGCACCCACCGCCACATCGAGCGGCCGTCCTTCAACAGGAAGAACAACAGCACCAGGACCAACAGCAGGCCGCCGATCGCCTCCGCCACGGTGGCCACACCGCTGACCGGGTCCGGTGCCGACCTCTGCACCCCGGAGACCGCCTGCTGGGTCCACTTGTCGACCTGCTGCTCGCTGATCGGCAACGCGCCGGTGAGGAAGTCCCGGGTCCGCTCCAGCCCCTGGTCGAGCTGCTTGATCAGATCGGAGAACTGGTCGGCGGTCAACCGCCAGATCAGCAGTACGGCGCCGCCGAGCAGCCCCAACAACAGCAGTACCGAGGTCAGCGCGGCGAGCGCGGACGGGAAGCGGTGCCGACGCAGTCGGCTGGCCACCGGATCGAGCAGCGCGGCCAGGAACAGGGTGGCCGCGAGTGCGATGCTCAGCGGTGCCAGCCGGGTGGCGATCCGTGCCAGGACGTACGCCCCGGCGGTGATGACGAGCAGGCAGGCGCTGGCCAGCACCGTCCAGCGCACCAACCAGGGGAGACGGTCCAGGAGTTGGCCGGGGCGCCCACCGTACCCGTTCGACCGACCGGCCGCGTTGCCCATGTCCGCCTCCCAGTCGACCCTCGGCGTCCCGGATACCCGCCGGATGCCCGGGCGACACCTACCGCTGTGGGGCGAACTGTTCGGTTCCGACAGCGCTGGACACCCGCCTCGCCTCCCCTGGAGAGACGGCCGGGCCGGGTCGAGGCGGCGGGTGCCGGGGGTCGAGGCGGCTCGGGTGCCGAGGCGAGGCGGCCTGGGCGGTGAGCGGCGCCGCCCGGCCTGCCGAAGCGGCGCGGTTCGGCGGTCGGAGTAGTCGGAGGCGGCGCGGTCAGGAGGCGGAGCCCGGCTGCCGCTCCGGCCAGCGGCCAGGTGAGACAACCGGCATCCGGCCCGACGGGTTCCGGGCCGACGGCGGCAGGTTCCGGCCGGGTGTCGGCGAGCCCGCGCCCGGGGTCGACGAGTTGCCGGTCGGCGCGGCGGAACTCCGACTGGCGGTCGGCGCGTTGCGGCGGCGCAGCGAGCGACGGTAGTAGTCGTCCCGGTGCGCGAACTCGACCGGGAGCGATCCGGGCAGGTCGACGCCGCGCCGGGGATCGGCCAGGGCGTCGGCGTGCAGTGCCAGCCCGGCGCGGGTGAGCAGCGCGTCCCACTCCGGCGGGGCCAGCTCCACCATGGCCGGATTGGCGAGCCGGAACCCGGCCACCGCTCGCCGGATCACGGTGGCCAGCCGGCGTACGCTCTGCGGCGAGTCGAGCGGGCCGCCGGAGAGGGCGAGCGCCGGCCGCCCGGTGGCGCGTACCGCGTCGCAGACCACGAGCAGGCGCTCCTCGGTGGCCGCCGATCCGGCGGTGGCCGAACCCGACGTACCCGGACCGATGTCCGGGCCGGTGCCGGGGGAGAGGATGCGCAACCCGGCCGGCCACTGCCAGCGGATCTGCCCGGTCACCACCCGGCTGCCGACCGGCCCGATCCGGCGCCGGTGCCGTGGATCCGCCGGAATCCCCGGCGCCGGTCCGATGTGGCAGTCCACGCAGACGTACGCGAGCCGCCGGTCGGTGACCAGGACCTCGGCGGGCCGGGGCAGCGACCAGGCCAGCTCGTCCGGGCCGGCGCTGGGCGCGAGCAGGTATCCGGCGACGTCGACCCGGTCACGCCACAACACCCGCTCGTCGGTGTCCAGCACCAGCCGACGGTGCCAGTCGAGCCGGGGGAAGTAGGTGTCGTCCTGGTTCGGATCGTCGAAACGATGTGGCCGGATGAAGAACGGGGACGCGTTCTCGGTCATTGGGGAGGGCCTCCCGGGTACGGGACGTCGTACCTCTAAGGCTGGCGGACTTCCGATCCGCTGTCACGACGGTTGTTGGGGGGTCGGACGCTCGGCTGACCCGGGCACGGCCGTTGGGTGACGCACGCTGGATCTACGGCCGTGCGGCGCCGGCAAGTCATGGGACAGGGGCCGGCGGGGCGACCGTGCGGGAGCGGGCGCGCGGCGAGGGGTGACCCGGTCGACTAGTTGCCGATCTCGTCGGCCCGGACGAGGCCGTCCTCGATGGCCCGGGCCAGCAGTGCGGCCTTGGTCGCGGCGGGCCGGCCAGCCCGGGCGTACTTGATCCGGGCCCGGTCCACGTACTGCTTGACCGTGTGCTCGCTGATCTTCATCCGACGCGCCACCGATGCCTTCGACATCGACTGGAACCAGAGCAGCACCGCCTCGCGTTCCTTGTCCGACAGCACGGGCCGCCCGGTGCGCCGGTCGCCGACGATCGCACCGGCCAGCGCCGGTGGCACGTACGGGCGGTCACTCGCCGCCGCCAGGACGGTCTCGACGCAGTGCTCGCGTCCCTCCTGTTTGGCCAGGAAGGCGACGGCCCCGGCGTCCAGGACGGCCAGGATGGTGTCGGGGTCGCTGTGTTCGGAGTAGACCACCACCCGCCGGCCGGCGCCGCTCAGCTCGGCCACCTTGTCGATCACCATCCGGCCGCGCAGCCGCAGGTCGAGCAGGATCACGTCGGCCGGCGGCTGCTCCGGGGCGAGTACCCGGTCCGGGTCCTCGCCGGTCGCCACCACCACCAGCCGTGGCTCGGTGGCCAGCCACGAGCGGATCCCCTCGATGACCACCGGGTGGTCGTCGACGATCGCGACCGGGATCCGCGATCCCTTCGGGGTCACGCCGCCCGCCACCGGGTCTGCACCCATACCAGTTCCTCGTTCTCCTCGTGGATGTACTCGACCTTGCCGTCCGCGCCGGAGAGGTCGTCGCCGGAACCTCCGATGGTGTCACCGGCGCCGACCGGCTCGGACGTGATCACCGACGTGCCGGGTGTGGTCAGGCTCACCACGACCTCGTCGGGCTGGCCGACCACGGTCAGCCGGGCCCACCGGGTCGCGGCGGCCAACGTCGTGGTCAGCGGTTCGGCGAGCCGCCGGCGGATCTCCACCGGCAGCGGTGGCAACGCGCCGACGGCCACGAAGTCGACCGGCAGGCCGTTGCGCTCCACCACGTCGACGCAGGCGCGCAGTTCGTGCAGCAGCGGATCCGGCACGTCGTCCGACTCGGCGATCAGCCGGCGCAGCCGGGACGCCTCCAGGGCGCAGCGGCGCTGTACCGCCGGATCGGCCGGATCGGCCCGTCCCTGCGCGAGTTCGGTCAGGATGGCCCCGGCGGTCCGGTCCAGCGCGGCGAGCCGGTCCCGGCGGGTCTGGTGCGTCCGGCCGGCGGTGGCCCGCTCGGTCTCGATCGCCGTCCGGGCCGCCGCCGCCTGGGCGGTGGTCCCGGCGAGCGTGCCGAGCAGGTTGATCGCGATCATCATCGCGATGGGCAGTGTCGCGTTGCCGTAGACAGCCATCGCGTACCGGCTCAGGTCCGCCGCTTCGGTACCGCGCAGTGTGAGTACCCCGACCAGGGCTATCGCCGCGCCGACCGCCAGCACCGCGACCAGGGCCGGAATCCGACGTCCCCAGAGCAGGAGCACGACGAACCAGCCGAGGGTCGACCAGCCGAAGTTGACGGCGCCGAAGACCAGCGAGGGTGGTACGCAGGCGAAGACCACCACGTCGACCAGGAGCAGCACCCCGACCAGTGGCCAGGTCGGCGAGGGCGCGCCGCGCAGCAGGTTGACCGCGGCGACCGCGCCGACCGCCCCGAAGACCAGCCAGCCGGCACCGACGACCCAGGGCAGCCGCAGCTGCTGCCAGGCGCCGAGTATCGCCGGCAGGTTGATGGCGAGGTGCCAGCCGAAGGCGATCAGCACGGCCGCGATCCGGGGACCTCGTTCGACGGTGGCGGTGACCGCGCCTGCGGCGCCGCCGGCCAGGTCAGTGGGCATCCGACCACTCCAGCCGGATCCGGGTGCCCCGACCGGGCGCGGACGAGACCTCGGCCCGGCCGCCGACCGTCGCCATCCGGCCGTGCACGGATTCCCGCAGGCCGTACCGGTGTCGGGGGACCGCCTCCGGGTCGAAGCCGGGCCCGTCGTCGACCACCTCGACCGCGACGGTGCCGCCGCTGTGGCACAGCCGCACCGAGGCGCTGGCCCCGGGGGCGTGTCGGAGCACATTGGACAGTGCTTCGCCGGTGCTGTGGGTGACCGCCTCGGCGACCGGAGCCGGCACCTCGCACGGCTCCAGCGCAGCGCTGGCCCGTAGCTCGGGCAGCCGGCCGAGCAGCGCACGCAGCCGCTCGTCGAGGGCGATCAGTCGGACTTCCGCCGCCGGCTCGGGGGCGACCACCGGCTGGTTGCCGGCCAGGCCGGCCAGGGTGCGCAGGTCGGCGGCGGCCCGCTCGCGCAACATCGGCGACCGTGCGGGAACCGCGCCGAGGCCGACCACGGTGAGGGTGGAGAGCACGGTGTCGTGCAGGTCGCGGTTCTGCTGCCGCTCGGCGGCGCGGGCGGCCCGCGCGGTCAGGGCGGCCAGGGCGGTCTGCTGGTACGCGGCGAAGGCGGCGTCGGCGAGCCGGCTGCTGCGCCGGGCCACCCCGGCCAGGGCGGCCGCGCAGCCGGTCTGCACGGTAAGGGTGATCGCGTGCCCGACCGCCTCGGTGTCGTTGCCGGCCAGGTGCACGCCGATCCCGTACGCGACGGCCACCAGCAGCCCGGCCGGGACGGAGCGGGCGGTCGGCAGGATGAACTGGGCGACGATCACCGAGGTGCTGGACTGGATCGCCACCCAGCTCACCTCGCCGGGCAGTACCTCGGCGGCGACCACGTCCCGGACCAGCAGGCAGGTGCCGACGGTGAGCAGGATGTCGACGGCCATCGCGGGCGCCGGCCGGCGCCACCGGACCACCATTGCCGCGAAGAGCACCGACCAGGCGGTCAGCAGACCCACCACGCCGACGAGCAGCGGGGTGGAGACCGGCGGGGTGCGCACCGCGAGCGCTGGCACCGCGCAGGCGATCCCGCAGGTGAGCCGGAGCAGGGCCGGAAAGATCGTGTAGACCCAGCCGAGCGCACTGGCGGCCGGCATCTCGGCGCCGGTCGGTGCCGGATCGACCGGTCCGGGGGAGCCGACCGGGACGGAGGCGCTCGCGGCGGAGACAGACATGGGTGCCCGGCCCTCCCGTCGCTCCGCCGCCGCGCGGCAGCACGTCCACACCGGACCGCGCCCCTACGCATCGAAGCCGAAGAATAGCAGAGGCATAACCGCTAGTTTGTCCCAGATTGCTCTTGGTGACCGGCCGTCTCCCACCTGCGGGCAGCCGGACCGGCCGTCACGTGACCTGACCATCGAACGGAGGCCACGTGACGGCCGGTCGGGGGTCAGTGTGACAGCCGTACGGGGGTCAGCGCGACCCGTTCCGGGGGTCAACACACGCCCGGCCGGGAGTCTGCGCGCCCCCTTCCGGGGCCACCTCCAGCCCGACCGGGGATCAGGGCTGGCCCGCCCTACCGGCCAGTCAGGGCCCGTCGTATCGCCGCCCACCCGGGCCGGGCCCGCCGTGTCTCGGGGTCGGTGTCAGGCGTGATCGTTGGCGGGTGGCACCGCGTTGACCGGCATCCGGTAGATCCACACCGGGTAGTCGACGTCGGAGGCGCCGCCGGCCAGCCCAGGAGTGCGGTTGAGCTGGGCCGCCGGGATCCAGAGCTGGCCGGTGCCGTCGAGCCAGAGCGCGTCACCCCAGACCAGCCGGGGGTCCGCGACCAGGGTCTCGATCCGGCGGTCGAGCCCGATGGCCAGGATGCGCCGCCGATCCACGTCACTCAGGTAGATCACGCCGGCCGCGTCGATCGCGGTACCGCCGGTGGTCGGGGTGTCCACCCACGGCTCGACCTGCCGGGCGACGATCTCCGGTGGAATCTCCGGATCGTCGAGGCAGCGTGTCTCGATCCGGTGCAGGGGCCCGGAGGCCGGCTGGTAGTAGAGGTACCGGCCATCCGGCGAGACCTCCAACTGGTCGGCGTGGATCCGCAGCTCCCGGCCGTGTACGTCGCGCAGCATCGCCCCGTCGGCCCGCAGCGGCCGGTGGGCGACGGTGCTGGCATGCCCGTCGAGCACCCGGCGGCACCCTCCGGTCGCCAGGTCCAGCACGATCAGCCCGGGCGCGCCGGCGTCGGTCAGGTAACCCATCCGACCGTTGAACCGGACGTCGTCGACGTAGCTGTTCGGCCGCAGCGCCGGGCCGAGGTCGTAGCTGCGGACCACCGTGCCGGAGTCCGGCTCCACGACGATCAGCCGGGGACCTCCGGGTACGACCGGCAGGCCAATCCCGGGGCTGCCCGAGTCGACGATCCAGAGGTTGCCGTCCGGCCCGATCCGCACCCCGTTCACGTGCACGAAGGTGCCCTCCGGATCGAGGACGTCGCGCACCTCGTTCCAGGCCGCGTCGGGATAGGGCACGACCCGGCCGTCCGAGACCACCTCCCCGACCTGGATCCCGGGGCCGTCCGCCGACGGGAAGCTGACGAAGACCCGTCCGTCGCCGGTGGTGGTCACGCCGGTCCAGACCCGGTCGGCGGCGGCCACCGGCCGCAGCCGGGGATCCTCCTGGATGGTGGGGCGCACGCCGCCGAGCCTATCGCCGGGAAAGCCCCGGAAAGTCCGTTTCGTCGCAGGTCCGCGCTCCCGGTCGCCGTCAGGCCGTCCAACCCGGGCAATGGGGGCGGCTGACACGCCGCTCCGCCTACCGTGGCGTACATGCCGATCCCGCCGCACGTCGCCCGGCTGCGTGCCGCCGTCGGGCCCGCCGAACTGCTACTCCTGCCCAGCGCCTCGGTGCTGCCCGTCGACCCGGTCGGCCGCCTGTTGCTGGTACGCCACCGGGGGCACACCGACGGGTGGGGCCTGGTGGGCGGTGCCGTCGAGCCCGGCGAGTCCCCGGCCGAGGCCGCCGTACGGGAGGCCCGGGAGGAGATCGGTGTCGAGGTGCGGCTGACCCGGCTGCTCGACGTACTGGGCGGGCCGGAGTTCGAGGTGACCTATCCGCACGGTGACCGGGCCGCGTACGTCACCGCGGTCTACCGGGCCGAGATCGTCGCCGGCATCCCGCGTCCAGACGGCGACGAGGTCGGCGAGGTCGGCTGGTTCGACCCCGCGGAACTCGCCGCACTACAGGTCAGCCGGTTCGCCCGCGCGGTGCTCCGGGCCACCGGACACCGGGACGGGGCGGCCGGCCAGTCCCGGCACCAGTAACGGCATTTCTGGCGTTTCGGTTCATCCGCTCGGGCACGATGGCCGGGTGGGGTTCGCCTCGGCCGGAACGCCCGCTCGCCGGCCCGGTGGTGCGGTGCGGTGCGGCGTCCTCGGCTGTCTGCCGGGCAGCCACCCGGGTGGCTCCGCCGCCCGGTCGGCTGCCGGTGCCGGTTGACAGGCGGCCCGGGTGGACCGCGTCATCGACATCCTCACCGCACTCTCCGGCTGGGCTGCGCTGCTGGTGGTCGGCGCGCTCGCCTTCGGCGAGTCCGCCGCCTTCGTCGGGCTGTTCCTGCCCGGGGAAACCGCGCTGCTGCTGGGTGGAGCGCTCGCCGCCACCGGCCGGGTGAGCCTGTCGGCGATGGTCGTGGTCTCCACCGTCGCCGCCATCGCCGGGGACAGCGTCGGATACGAGATCGGTCGCTGGAGCGGACCGCCGCTGCGGCGCAGCCGTCCCGGACGCTGGGTCGGCGAGGAACGCTGGAACCGGGCCGAGGGGTTCGTCGCCCGGCACGGACCGTTGGCGGTGCTGCTGGGGCGGTGGGTCGGGGTACTCCGTACCCTGGTGCCGGCGCTGGCCGGGATGAACCGGATGCCGTACCGCCGGTTCCTGCTCTACAACGCCCTCGGTGGCGCGGCCTGGGCGACCACCGTGGTGATGGTCGGCTATCTGGCCGGCGCCTCCTGGCGGCGGCTCGAGAACCACCTGGGCGAGGCCGGCGCCGGCCTCGCCGCGCTGGTGGTGCTCTGCCTGGCGGCCGGGTGGCTGGTCCGGCGGCGCCGCCGCGCGCGGCGCGGCGCGCGGAGTTGAATCGGGGGCGGGGTGGATCCCCGTCAGTCGGCGTGCGGCCAGGGTGAGACGGCCACCACGACGCCGTACAGCAGGTGGTCGGCGAGGAGCGCCACCCGTTCCCGGGCATCGTGCTGCGGGCGCTCGGCGATGCCGAGCAGCGGCGCGATGCCCGCCTCGAAGACCGCCCAGAAGGCGAAGCCGTACGCCGGGCCGGTCCAGCCCCGCCGGCGCAGCGACCGGGGCAGCAGACCGAAGAGCATCCCGCCGCCGGCACCGTACGCCCAGTGGACCAGCTCGATCACGGCCTGCCTGCGGTCCATCGGTACCCGGCGGAACAGGCCGGGTGCGGTCTGCCGCAGCACATCCTCCGGCGGGGTACGCCGGACCAGCCCGAGGCCGTTGGTCACCTGTCGGAAGCCGGACATCGCCATCGCGGCGAGCACGCCCCGGGTGGCGCCCCGGGTCGCCGCCGCCGAGGTTCCGTGCCGCCGGTGTGGATGGATCACCCTGGCTCCCTTCCCTGCCGGCGAGACGCCGCCGAGGTGTACGCAGCATCGCTGCTACCCCGGGGGAGAGCCGGGAAACCCGAAGCCACCGGAGCAGATGCTGGAGAATCATCTTCACCCGGTGGTCAGCCCGCTGTAGGCCGGTGCTCCCGTCCGGCAGCCGAGCTTCACCACTCGACGCCGAGGTTCACCGCTCGACAGCGAGGCGCACCCCGAGGCCGATGAAGATGCCACCGGTCGCCGCGTCGATCCGGCGCCGTGCGGCGGCCCGTCGGCGTAGCCAGCCGCCGATCCGCCCGGCGAACACTCCGACGGCACCGTCGACCAGGAACTCCAGCCCGATCAGGATGGCGCCGAGGATGGCGAACTGAAGCCAGACCTGCCCGAGCCCCGGGTTGATGAACTGTGGCAGGAACGCGATCGTGAAGGTGACCATCTTCGGGTTGAGCAGGTTCGTCAGCAGCCCGCTCAGGTACGCCTTCCGGCCCGACATCCCACCGGCCTCGGTCGACAGCTCGGCCCGGTTGTCCCGGCGGCGCCGGATCAGCTGCACACCGAGATAGACCAGGTAGACGGCGCCGACGATCCGGACCACCGCGAACGCGGTCGGCGCCGCCGCGAAGAGGGCGGCCAGTCCCGCCGCCGCCACGGCCACGTGGACGGCTTCGCTCGTCGCCACCCCGGCCGTGGCGAGCAGGCCGGCGCGGGAGCCGCCGCGCATCCCGCAGCCGAGCACGAACAGCATGTCCGGCCCGGGCGTGACCATGGCGACGATCGTGGTGAGGGTGAACGCCAGCAGAAGGTGTTGGTCGATCGGCATCCTGCGATCATTTCACCCGGTCCCCGGCTCGGCGGGTCACGGTCGTCCGGATGCCGGCCGGCGGAGCCCCGGACGCACCTCGTCGGCACCTCGGAGCAGACCGTGCCTCCCGCGGAGCCGGAAAGAGCTGGGCCGGTCATCCGGCGGCGCCTATCCTGCGAGTGGCGACGGCCACCGTCAGTCGTCGCCGGTGCCGAAGGAGATCCGATTGTCCACAGTCGAGTCCTGGCCCGGCCACGTGCGCACCGACGAGGCTCTCGTCCGACGCCTGCTCGCGGCCCAGTTTCCGCGGTGGGCGGAACTGCCCATCCGTCGGACCCGGATCTGGGGGACCGACAACGCGATGTACCGGCTCGGCGACGACAAGGTGGTCCGCCTGCCCCGCTTCGCCAGGTGGGCTCCGCAGGTCGACCGGGAGCAGCGCTGGCTGCCCCGACTGGCCCCGCATCTGCCGTTGACCGTCCCCGTTCCGCTCGCGCTTGGGCAGCCGGCCGAGGGCTATCCGTTCCGCTGGTCGGTCTATCCCTGGCTGGACGGCGAGAACCCGCCCCGCGGGGGCGGCGCCGATCCGGACCGGTTGGCACGGGACGTGGCGGAGTTCATCATCGCGCTACGTCGGATCGACCCGACCGACGGTCCGGCGCCGGAGGCCAGCAACGCGTATCGGGGCGTACCCCTCGGGGACAGCCGGCCGTCGGTAGCGGCGGACGACGTGGTCCGGTCCCGGGTCGCGGCCCTGACCGGTCTGGTCGACACCGACGCCCTGACAGCGGTCTGGGAGGCGGCCCTGGCGGCGGTACCGGCCTGGGACGGTCGGGGCGTCTGGATCCACGGAGATCTCGCGTCCGGAAACCTGCTGGCCGTCGACGGCCGGCTCCGTGCCGTCATCGACTTCGGTTGCCTGGGTGTGGGTGATCCGGCCTGTGACCTGATGGTCGCCTGGACGCTGCTGCCGGAGCGCAGCCGTGCCGTGTTCCGGGCCGCGCTATCGGTCGACGACGCCACCTGGGCGCGAGGCCGGGGCTGGGGGATGGCCATGCGGGTGCCCGCACCGAAGGACTTCTCGGCCGCCGACCCGGACCGGTCGGCCTACGCCCAGCGGATCGTGGCCGAGTTCGTCGCCGACCACCGTCGGGAGGTGGCGGCGACCCCACCGCGTCGACTCTGACCGGTGGTGGGGCTGGGCTCGGCGGTGGGCTGGCGGAGACGACGGTGCGGAGGACCACAGTGGTGGTCCTCCGCACCGGTGGTGTGCTGGTGGGTGGGTCAGCTGGCGCTACAGGTGGGTGCCATCCCCGCGCCGCTGCCGGTCCCCTGGAAGCCGAATTCGGTCGACTGGCCGGCGGCTATCCGGCCGTTGTAACTCACGTTGGTGAATGTGACCGCGCCGCTGTTGCCACTGCGGTTCGCATTCCAGGCGTTGGTGACGGTGGCGCCGGATGGCAGGGTCATCCCCACTGACCAGCCGTTGGTACCCGAGGAGCCGGCGGTCACCCGTACCGTTGCCACGAAGCCACCGTTCCAGGAGTTCAGCGACACCGTCGCGGAACAGCCGCCCGGCCCCTGCGTCGGCGGGGTCGTGGGCGGGGTCGTGGGCGGGTTCGTCGGGTTGCTGGTCGGCGGGGTCGTCGGCGGGTTGGTCGGGGTAACGCCGTTGTTCAGCGCGCTGAGCGTCGCGTCGTACGCCGGCTTCTTGTTGCCGTTGCAGTCGAACAGCAGCGGGGTGCCACCGCTACGCCACGAGTCGCAGTCCCGTACGCCCCAGACGGTGATGCCGTTGCAGCGGGAGACGGCGAGGCAGTCGTTGACCACGTTGCGGTAGGTGTTGGCCTGGGTGGTGCCGGAGCCCTCGATGTCCAGCTCGGTGATCTGGACGTCGACGCCGAGCGCGGCGAAGCTGGAGAGCGTGGTGCGGTAGTTGCTGTTGTACGGCGAGCCGCTGTTGAAGTGCGACTGGAAGCCGACGCAGTCGATCGGTACGCCGCGCTGCTTGAAGTCCTGCACCATCCGGTACACCGCCTGGGTCTTGGCCCAGGTCCAGTTGTCGGTGTTGTAGTCGTTGTAGCAGAGCTTCGCGTTCGGGTCCGCCGCGTCGGCGGCCCGGAACGCGGCCTCGATCCAGTCGTTGCCGGTGCGCTGCAGGTTCGAGTCGCGGCGGGCACCGCTGTTACCGTCGTCGAACGCCTCGTTCACCACGTCCCAGGAGTCGATCTTGCCGGCGTAGTAGCTGGCCACCCGGGTGACGTGGTTGAGCATGGCCTGCCGCAGGGAGCTGCCGGACATGTTCCGCATCCACTCCGGCTGCTGTGAGTGCCAGGCCAGGGTGTGGCCCCGGACCTTCCAGCCCCGGCTCAGGGCGTGGTTGACGATCCGGTCGGCGTTGCCGAAGGTGAAGTTGTTCTGCTGCGGCTCGGTCGCGTCGATCTTCATCTCGTTCTCGGCGGTGACGCTGTTGAACTCGCGGTTCAGCACCGTTGTGTAGGTGCTGTCGCTGAGCTTGTTCGCCGCCACGGCCGCGCCGAAGTAGCGGCCGCCCCGCTCTGCCGCCGACGCGCCGAGCGTCGTCGCGGCGCTGGCGGAGCCGGCGAAGGTGAGGGCCGCACCGGCGGCGAGGACGCCGACGGCGAGCGAGACCAGGGCGGCGCGCGGGCCGGGTCTCGCCATCAGACGTCTGGGGTCGGGGACGGTCTTGTCGCTCATGGTCTGTTGCCTCTCGGGTCCGCGAAGGGATGGTGTGGGTGTGTCGTCGATGCGTCCGTCCGCTGCGGTGCCGGCTCGACGGACGGTGTCGCGCGGGATGGGTGGCCGGTGGCCCGGGCCCGGACGACCTCGGCGAGCCCGGCGCGGAGGTCGGCGTGCTGACTCGTGCCGTGGTCCGAGCGATGGCCACGGCACTCGGCGCCAGCAGGGCGGTTGCCCGTCTCGTGGGCGTGGGACTCCGTTCAGGGCGCACTCAACCTTACGCTGTATCGACAGAACTCGATCTTAGGAGACTAACGAAAAGATTCCGAAACTTCAATCGCCCCATGCGTTATCGTATCGATGGGGGTAAGGATATGGATAGTTTGCGGCCATCTCCCGAGATCCGCCCGATCCCGGTCTAACTACTGGTCAAGAGCATCCGCCCGAACAGGGTCGTGCGGAGTCGACCGAAGTGCCGAGCGCCGAAACTTATCGGGACCGCCCCGGCTGCCGGTTCTGCTCCCGGCGAAGCGCCCCGGCGCATCGCCGCCGGGATGCCTCCGGTCATCCTCCGAGGTCGCCGGCGGCCTCCGGACCGCGGTCCCCGGGAGCCTCGGCGGCGACCTCCGCGAGCCGCCGGACCAGGCTGGCGAGCAGCCGGCCGTGCTCCTCCCGGAACACCCGTTCCACGGTGTCAACGGTCGGCTGCCCGCCGCCGGTCATGGCTATGCTCCCCTGCTCACGGCTGTTGCTCCCCGCTCACGGCTGCTCGAACTCCATGATCGGTCGGATCTCGACCTTGCCACGCAGCGCGGCGGGGCAGCGGGCGGCCCAGCCGATCGCGGCGTCCAGGTCCGGCAGGTCGACCAGGTAGTAGCCGCCGAGGATCTCGCGGGTCTCCGCGAACGGCCCGTCGGTGACGGTGTGCCCGTCGTCCCCGCCGGCCTGCACCGTCGTGGCGGTCTCGGTGCCCTGCAACGCCTGCCCGTCGAGCAGGGCTCCCGCGTCGGCGAGCAGCTTGTCGTACGCCCAGTACGCGTCGATCTCCGCCTGGATCGCCTCCGGGTCGGTCGGGTCCCGGGTCGGGTCGCCGTAGAGCAGGAACAGGTACTTCACGCCAATCTCCTCCGTGTTCGTTCGCCCGGGGGTGCGGGTCTCGCCGGCTCCCTCCGGAGCGTCGCACAGCGGGCTGCTGCACAGCATGACGACGAACGGGGGCGGCCCGGAACGACAGCCCGCTGCCAAGATTCTCCGGACCGGCTCCTCCGCCCGCCTACCGACAGCTCAGCTTTCCTTGACAAGAAGACTTGTCGGTGACAGGCTTGTCCCATGTTCGACATCGCAGTGATCGAGGATCCGGCGGCGGCCGAGGCCTCGCTCGATCCGATCCGGGCCCGGCTGCTGGCCGAGCTGGCTGAGCCGGCGTCCGCCACCATGCTCGCCGGCCGGGTCGGCCTGGCCCGGCAGAAGGTCAACTACCATCTCCGGGCACTCGAACAGCACGGGTTGATCGAGCTGGTCGAGGAGCGCCGCAAGGGCAACGTCACCGAGCGGGTGATGCGGGCCACCGCGGCGTCGTACGTGATCTCCCCGGTGGCGCTCTCCGCCGTGCGACCCAACCCCGGCCAGTCCCCGGACCGGCTCTCGGCCCGGTGGCTGCTGGCGGTCGCGGCCCGGCTCGTCCAGGACGTGGGTGCGCTGATCACCGGCGCGGACCGGGCCAACAAGCGGGTCGCGACGTTCGCGATCGACGCGCAGGTGCGGTTCGCCTCGGCGACCGACCGGGCCGCGTTCGCCGAGGAGCTGGCGGGGACGGTCAGCGCCCTGGTCGGCCGGTACCACGACGAGTCCACGTCCGGCGGCCGTCCGCATCGCGTCGTGGTCGCGCTGCACCCGCACGTCCCGGAGCAGGAGAGCACGGGCGCGACCGGCTAGCCGCGGCGCTCGCCGCACAGACACCCCGCACCGCCGCAACACCATGCACAGGGCCGGCGGGACCGGCCTGTTCCGTACGTCAGCGAAATGGAGAGTTCTACCGTGGGACACGCATTCGAACTGCGCAAGGAAATCGAGCTGGTGGGAACGCCGGAGCAGGTCTGGGCGGCGATCGCCACCGGCCCCGGCATCGACTCCTGGTTCATGGGGCACACCGAGGTGGACCCGCGCGAGGGCGGACGGAACACGTTCACCATGGGCGGGCAGACCGAGGAGTCGACGGTGACCGCCTGGGAGCCCGGAAAGCGATTCGCGTACGGCACCGCACCCGGGCCGGACGGCACATTCATGGCGCTCGAATACCTGATCGAGGGGCGTGACCAGGGCAGCACCGTACTGCACCTGGTGCAGAGCGGCGTGCTCGGCGACAACTGGGAGGCGGAGTACGAGGCGATGCAGGTCGGCTGGGACATGTACCTGGGCACCCTGGCCGCGTACGTGCGGCACTTCCCCGGCCGGCACGGCACCCCCGTCGCCGCGTTCCGACCCGGCGCCGGCGAGCCGGACCAGGTCTGGGCGGGCGTGGCCCGGGCGTTCGGCATCTCCGGCCCGATCACCGAGGGCGCGCCGGCCCGGCTCGCCCTCGACGGCCTGCCGCCGGTCGAGGGCGTCGTCGACCTCGCAGGCCTGCCCACCTACCTCGGGGTACGCACCGACGACGCGCTCTACCGGTTCCTGCACTCCGGCACCGACCGGGGCAGCGTGCTGGTCCTCGGCCACCACCTCTTCGACGCGGACGTGGACCAGGCTCCGGCGGAGCGGGCCTGGCAGACCTGGGTCGACCAGCTTCCCACCGGCTGACCCGGTGCGGCAGGGCCCCCAGCACCCGGGGGCCCTGCCGCACCCCGGCCCCCGGGTGCTGGGTCGGGGTCGTACACCCGGTGGAGTACGGGATTCGACTCCGATCGGCAGACGTGCGAGAGCAGCTCCGCTACCTAGCGTCAGGGGCATGGCTGAACGTCGTCTGCGCTGGGTCGGGCTGGTCGTGGCACTGGTCGGGCTCGCCTTCAACCTCGGCTGGTTCTTCGTCCCGCCGCACGTCTGGCTCGACGATCCCGGTCTGGTACCGATGCCCGAGGCGCTGCTCGGTTGGTGGGTGATCGTCATCGGCGTCGCACTCGTCGCCTGGAGCCTGCGGCCGCGGCGCCGGCGGTGAGCACCCGGCGCAAGGTGCTCGGCTGGCTCGGCGCGGGCACCGGCCTGCTCGTCGTCCCGGCCGCCGGATTCGGCGGCTACCTCTGGGCGCAGTCCGGACGGAGCAATGTCGGCACGCTGTCGTTCCGCAACCGGCTGCCGATCCCGCCGCTGCTGCCGCCGACCGTCGACGCCGACGGACGCAAACGGTTCCGGCTCACCCTCGCCGAGGGCCACACCGAACTGCTCCCCGGCACCAGCACCGCCACCTGGGGTGCCAACGGACCGATCCTCGGGCCGACGCTACGGGCCCGGCGCGGTGACCGGGTGGCGGTCGACGTCACCAACAACCTGCCCGAGACCACCTCGGTGCACTGGCACGGCATGCAGCTGCCGGCGGTGATGGACGGCGGTCCGCACCAGCCGATCGGTCCCGGCCGGACCTGGCAGCCGTACTGGACCATCGAGCAGCGGGCCGCGACCCTCTGGTACCACCCGCACCTGCACCAGCGCACCGCGGCGCACGTCTACCGGGGTGTCGCCGGCCTGTTCCTGGTCGACGACGACGAAACCGACGCGCTGCCGCTGCCCCGCCGGTACGGCGTCGACGACATCCCGCTGATCCTTCAGGACCGGAAACTGCACGACGACGGCACGCTCGACGAGTCCGGCCTGAAGTTCGGCGGGTTCTCCATCACCGGCCTGCTCGGCGACCGGATCCTGGTCAACGGCGGCTACGACCCGTACCTGGAGGTCGACGCCGAGCTGGTCCGGTTCCGGCTGGTCAACGGCGCCAACGCCCGGATCTTCGCCGTCGGGTTCGCCGACGACCGGGAATTTTCGCTGGTGGCCACCGACACGGGAATGCGGGATGCGCCGCTGCCGCTGCGCCGGCTGATGCTCTCGCCGGGCGAACGCGCCGAGATCGTCGTCCGGTTCCGGCCCGGTGAGCAGGTGCTGCTGCGCGGATTCCCGGCGCCGATGGGCGGGAATTGGCTGATCCGGCGAATGGTCGGCGGTGCCGACACCTTCGACCTGCTGAAGATCGTCGCGGTGCCGGCGCTGCGGCCGTCGCCCGCGCTGCCGCCCCGGCTGACCGCCGCGCCGCCGTCGCCCGCGCCGACCCGGGCCGAGCCGTACCGGATGACGATGGGGGACTTCCGGTTCGACGGGCGGGTGATGGACCTGACCCGGATCGACCGGGTCGTCCGGGCCGGCTCGGTGGAAACCTGGGAGATCGCCAACACCGGTGGGATCCCGCACAACTTCCACGTGCACGGCGCGGCGTTCCACCTGCTCGATGTCGACGGCCGGCCGCCGGCACCGTACCTGGTGGGGGAGAAGGACACCGTGTACGTACCGCCGGGCGGCCGGGTCCGGCTCGCCGTACGGTTCCTGGCGCACTCGGACGTACGGGCGCCGTACATGTTCCACTGCCACCTGCTCGCCCACGAGGACGCCGGCATGATGGGACAATTCCTTACCGTCTCGGCCCGGGACGAACCCCGGGTGCCGGCCGACCTCGCCGGCGCACATCCGGGGCACGGGAAGTGAGGTCCGATGCGCCGGCTCGACGTGCTGCTCGCGTTGGCCAGCGCCACCGCCATGACGGTGGCGACCGAGGTGGCCGCCGAGCCGTCGGGGCGGCACTCCACGATCGCCGCGGCCGTGCTCGGGGTCGTGACCGGGGCCCTGCTGCTGTTCCGGCGCCGCTACCCGGTACTGATACTGGTGCTGTCGCTGGTCGCCATCATGGGCTACAACCTGACCGGCTTTCCCGGCATCTCGCCGATCTGGCCGTTGCTGGTCCCGCTCTACACGGTCGCCCGGGCGGGCCAGTCGCTGATCGGGGCGGCGGTCGGCGTCTCCACCCTGCTGGTCTCCACCGGTTGGGTATTGAACGCCGGGATCGAACCGCTCCGGATCCTCGACGGGGCGCTCCGAGAGGCCGCGATGCTGGCCCTGGCCCTGGTGGCCGGCACCGCGTTCCGCACCGCCGAGCTGTACGCCCGGGAGGCCGACGCCCGGCTCGCCGCCGAGCAGGCGGAGCAGGCCCGGGAGGGGGCCCGGCTGGTCCTCGCCGAACGGATCAGGATCGCCCGCGAGCTGCACGACGTCACCGCGCACACCGTCGCGGTGGTCGGAATCCAGCTCAACCTGGCGCGGGAACTCGTCGCGCGGGACCCCGACGCCGCACAGGAACTGCTGGACAGCGCCCGAGGAGTCAACCTGGAGGCAATCGACGAGCTGCGTCGAGCGATACACCTGCTGCGCGAGCCAGATGCCGCAACCACGCCGGAACCACGGTCCCCGCCGGACGAGACGCACCTCGGCACGCTGCTCGACCGGGCGGCCGAGGCCGGCCTGACGACGGCGTTCGACCGCGAGGGCGAGCCCCGGCCGCTGCCGCCCACCGTCGGCTTGACCCTGTACCGGATCGCCCAGGAGTCGATCACCAATGTGATTCGGCACGCCAACGCCCGATCGGTCACGCTGATGCTCCGGTACGCCGCCGACGGCGTCGTCCTCGACGTTCGCGACGACGGCGCGGGTGGTGGTTCCGGGGCAGGTGGTGGTTCCGGGGCGGCCGCCGACGGGCACGGGCTGACCGGGATGCGGGAACGGGCGACCGGGCTGGGCGGGACGTTGCACGCCGGCCCGCTGCCCGGGGGCGGGTACGCCGTCCGAGCCTGGCTACCTCGGGCGATCACTGCCGTGGGCGGGACCGTGCGATGACGATCCGGGTGCTGCTCGCCGACGACCAGCCGCTCGTCCGGGCCGGGCTACGTGGCCTGCTCGGGCTGGA
This sequence comes from Plantactinospora sp. B6F1, assembly GCF_040120695.1. Lineage (NCBI taxonomy): Bacteria > Bacillati > Actinomycetota > Actinomycetes > Micromonosporales > Micromonosporaceae > Plantactinospora > Plantactinospora sp. B6F1. The sequence continues at coordinate 144,127 of NZ_JBEEAC010000005.1, forward strand.
CGGCGACATCGAGGTGGTGGCGGAGGCGGCCGACGGCACGGACGCGCTGCGACAGGTCCGGCGGGTCCGACCCGACGTCGCACTGCTGGACATCCGCATGCCAGGGCTGGACGGCCTGGCGACCACCGAGCGGATCACCACGGATCCGGCCACCGCCGGGGTACGGGTCATCGTGCTCACGACGTACGAGATCGACGAGTACATCTTCACGGCCTTGCGGGCCGGGGCGTCCGGTTTCCTGGCCAAGACCGCCAGCCGGGAGGACCTGTGTCACGCGGTCCGGGTCGTCGCGGCCGGCGATGCCCTGCTCAGCCCGGGCGTGACCCGGCGGGTGATCGAGGAGTTCGGCCGGCGACCGGTGCCGCCGCGGGGCTCGACGGAACGGCTGGCCGGGCTGACCGACCGGGAGCGCGAGGTGCTGGCACTGGTGGCCGGCGGGCGCAGCAATGCCGACATCGGCCGCCTGCTGCGAATGAGCCCGCTGACCGCGAAGACCCACGTCAGCCGGATCATCACCAAACTCGGCGTCCGGGACCGCGCCCAGTTGGTGATGCTGGCGTACGAGACGGGGCTGGTCACCCCCGGCGGAGCCGCCGGCTGAGTCCCGTTGCCGGAGTCGGCCGGTCGCGCCGGGTCGGCCCGGTCATCGACGTCCACCGGTGCCGGGTCCGGTCGACGGGGTGCCCCAGAGCCGGTCGGCGGTGCCCTGCCGGACCGCCGCCTCGTACGCCGTGACCTTGTTGTCGATCAGGTCGAGGCAGTCCTGGAGCTCGGCGATCCGGTCCTGTACCCGCTGCCGGTGTGCCCGGAGTAGTTCGAGGCGTTCGGCTTCGTTGCCCCGACCCTCGCCGACAAGTTCGGCGAGCCGGCGGATCGTGGCCAGCGGCATTCCGGAGGCCCGGAACTTCGTACAGTTGTGGAGCCACTGCACGTCCCACTCGGTGTAGACGCGTCGCCCGGCGCTGTCGCGGCGTAGCCGGCCGGTCAGCAGCCCTTCCCGCTCGTACAGCCGGAGGGTGTGCACGCTCAGGCCGGTGCGTTCGGCCACCTGCCCGATGCTGAAATCCACTGGAGTGTCGAGCATGGCCGGAGCATACGCGTGTTGACCTAGAGCACGGTCTAGCACATAGCTTCGCCCGTATGGCACTGACAGCAGACAGTTCTGATACCGGATCCGACGCCCGGGGAACCGACCGGATCGGGGTCGGGGCCGGGGAGACGGTCGAGTTCGGCGCGCGGAGCACCGCCGACGAGGTGTTGCGGGGGATCGACCTCGCCGGCAGGCTCGCGCTCGTCACCGGCGGCTCCTCCGGACTCGGCCGGGAGGCGACGGCGGCGCTCGCCCGGGCCGGTGCCCGGGTGGTGGTACCCGCCCGGCGGCCGGCGGCGGCCCGCGCCGCGCTGACCGGGATCGACGGGGTGGAGGTGGACGAACTCGACCTGGCCGACCTGGACAGCGTACGGGCCTTCGCCGACCGGTTCCTGGCCTCGGGCAGGAACATCGACATCATGATGACCAACGCCGGCATCATGGCCTGCCCGCAGACCCGGGTCGGCCCGGGCTGGGAGGCGCAGTTCGGCGTCAACCACCTCGGGCACTACGCGCTGGTCAATCTGCTGTGGCCGGCGATCGGGCAGAGCGGGGGAGCCCGGGTCGTGGTGCTCACCTCCCGCGCCCAGCACCCGTCGGCAATTCGTTGGTCCGATCCGCACTTCACCTCCGGGTACGACAAGTGGCAGGCGTACGCCCAGTCGAAGCGGGCGAACGTGCTGTTCGCCGACCGGCTCGACACCCTCGGCCGGGAGGTGGGGGTACGGGCGTTCTCGGTGCACCCCGGTCACATCCTCACCCCGCTACAGCGGCACCTCAGCCGGGCGGAGATGGTCGACGCCGGATGGGTGGACGCGGACGGCAACTTGATCGACAGCGAGTTCAAGACGCCGGAGCAGGGGGCGGCGACCCAGGTGTGGGCGGCCACCTCTCCCGGGCTCGCCGGCACCGGCGGCCGGTACTGCGAGGACTGTGCGGTGGTCGACCACGAGACGGACCCGGACGGGGCAGCGCGGCTCTGGGCGCTGTCGGCCGAGCTGACCGGCGTCGACGCGTTCAGGACGGAGGACTGATCGTGGCGCTTGCGGGGCTTGCCCCCCGCGGCACCGCACCCTCACCTGGCCGCGGCCGTACGCAGGTCGGCGATGAGCCGGTCGAGCAGGCGTTCCTCCATCACCGCCCGGCCGGTCCGCCGCATGGATTCGCCCAGCGACTCGTCCCACGGGGTCGCTACCGGCGTCCCGAGCAGGGCCGTGCCGGTGCCGGCCGCCGGCAGGTAGTCGGCGGCGGTCATCCGCCACGGGACCGCGTTCGGATACCGCTGGAGAGCCGCCGCCGTCAGTCGTACGCCGGTCCAGTCGAAGTCGTTGCGCCACCGGATCACCGCCCCCCGGGCGGCGCGCAGCAGTGTGTGGAGGGCGACCGACGGCACCCCTTCGGTGCAGATCAGCGGTGGTGCCTGTGCCCCGAGCGCGGCGGTGGCCGCGCGGAGCACCGCGGGGTTCTCACAGACGTGGATCTCGTCGCAGGCCACCCTCAGCGGTGCCAGACGCAGTTGGTGCAGGGTGACCCGGATCGGCACACCCGCCCGGGCGGCCTCGGTCAGCCAGCGCCCGACCGGGCCGCCGGTGGCCGGCACGTTGAGCACCAGCACCTGGCTGGCGAGGTCGTCCGGGACCAGCCCGACCGACTCCCACAATGCCCGCTCCCGTTCGCCGTCGACCGGTAGCGTCGTCTGCTGCCAGGCGGCGAGGGCACGGAGAACGAGCCCACGCAGAGGTCCTTCGGCGAGGGCCTTCGTGTCGTCCAGCATCCGATCGGCGAAGACGGGCATCGGTTCGTCGGCAGCGGGCAGCGCGTCCAGTACCCGGATGACGTTCTCGAACGGCAGTCCGGTTCGGACGACGCGGGTGAGGGTGCCGTCGCGGCGCAGGCCGTCGAGCCATTCCGCGTACCAGGCGGTGCCGGCGTGTCGGCCGTCCTGGGCGATCGCGAGGACGGCGTCCCGGCCCACGGCCTCGCGTTTCAGTTCGGCTGGCCGGTTGCGCATCGGGGCCGCCGCGGTGAGTACGTCGGCCAGGCCGACGCCGTGTGCCGCCCGCAGGTGCCCGTCCACCTCGGCCAGTCGGACGCTGAGGCGGGCCGCCGCGGCGGAGCGGTGGGTGCCGGTGATGCCGATGACCACGAAACGCTCGTCGTCGGTGGGGGCGGTCAGCGTCACGGCGCCGTCGAGCCGGCCGCCGGTGCGTTCCAGGCTGCGCCGGGCGGCCCTCAGCAACCGCCGCCAGCCGGGATGCTCGATCAGGTCCGTCGATCTACGGAGATCGCCCGGCTGGTCCGGCCGCGCGGGCGACATCTCGCGGCCGGGCCGGTCCGGCGCTTGCCCGCCGGTCATTCGTCCACGAGGTCGAGCAGGACGCCGGCCCGGTCGGGTGCACCGCGACTGCCCGGGGCGCGGCGGGTCTCCGGCGAGCCGAGCGCGCGGGCCAGCGTTCCGTCGAAGTCGGCGACGTTGGTCGAGCCGTCCCAGACCAGCAGCACGGTGGAGACCGCGTGGTCCACGGCGGAGTGGGACAGGTCGTAGTGTGCGGCGCCGCTGACCGCCGGGTGGGTGGCCCAGAGGTCGTAGCCGGTCATGAACAGGTCCAGGTCGAACTGCTTCGCCAGCGCCATCAACTCACCTCGGCCGGTGTCGTCCACGCCGGCGAACGCCTCGTCGAGGCCGAGCAGTCGGGGCGCGTCCGGCCGGGCCGAGCCGAACAGCGCGTTGGCGGCGGCGAAGAGCGGCAGGTGTAGGGAGACCGACTGCTCACCGCCGGAGAGTTGGCTGTGCCGGGCCCGGGTCAACGCCTCGGTGCCGCCACCGGGCCGGTGCAGGGTGAACGCGAACGTTCGCCATTGCCGGTAGTCGAGCACGTCGCCGAGCAACTCCCGGTACGGCCGCTCGGGCGCAGCCGCCCGCGCCGTCTTGATCCGGGCGGCGAAGTGCCGGCGCATGGTGGTGAGCTGGGCTGGCCCGAGCCGGGCCGGATCGCGTTCGAGCAGTTTGCAGACGTCGCGTTGGTCGGCGTCGAGGTCGTCGGCGAGCCGCCAGCCGACGCCGACGGTGAGCCCGGAGGACATCCGGCGGGCCCGCATCTGGCTGTCCATCGCCGCCACCAGGTCGCGGGCCTCGATGGTGCGGTGGTGGATCTGCCGGGCGAGCTGACCGAGCAGGGCGTCCTCCAACACCCGCTGCTCGGAATCGGTGAGCAGTTGCTCCTGGTCGCGGCGTTCCCGAGCGATCCGGTCCGCGAAGTGGGCGACCGGGGTCAGCCCCTGTTCGTCGGCCACCCGGACCACGATCACCCCGTCGTCGGTGTCCCACTCCGGTCGGTGGTCGAGACCGGCGGCCGGCAGCTGCGCCTGCAACTCGGTCAACGCGGTGGTCAGCCGGGTGGCGCTCTGCTTGAGCGACGTCTCGGTGGGGCTCAACTCCCGGGTGGCGGCGAGGATCGCCTCGTGCAGCGCGGCCACCTGCGGATCCAGCTCGTCGTCCGGGGCCCGCGCCGGCCAGCGCAGGTCGGTGGGGCAGCGCAGCAGGCCCAGCAGGTCCGGCTGGGCGTACGGGCGTAGTCGCTGGGCGTCGTGCTGCGCCTCGGTGACGGCTGCGGTCACGGCCTGCTCGCCCAGCTCCACCCGGGTCAGCGCGGCGACCCGGCGCTCCCGTGCGGCAGCGAGCTGGGCGCGGGCCCGCTCGACGGACTGCTCCGCCTCGGTGATCGCGTCGGCGGTCCGGGCCACGTCGGCCAGCACGCGTTCCGCGTCGGCACCGACGCTGTCGCGCAGCGTCCGGTACGCCTCCGCCTTCTCCCGGTGCCGGGAACGGGCGGCGCGGGCGGCGGCCTGTGCGGCGGTGAACCGGTCGACCGCCTCGTCGTGTCGCTGCCCCGCCTGGTCCTCCTGCTCGGCGGCGCGCGCGGCGGCCGGCCGGGCGCTCTCCAGGCGTACGCCGCGCTTCTCGAAGCGGTCCACCGCCTCGGCGGTGTCGTCGACGCGGTCGACCGGCAGCGACCGTTCCGCCGCCGTCCCTCGGAGGGCGGTCGCCGCGGCGGCCAGCTCGGCGAGGGTCTGGTCGAGCCGGGCGGCGGCGGCCGCGCTGGTCTCCTGCCGGGCGCGCAGCGTCGCGGCCGCCCGGTCCAGCTCGCGCAGCGCAGTGTGCACCGGCGCGGGCGCGGGCAGTTGCGTGGCGGCCGTGTCCACGGCCGCCAGCAGCGCCTCGACGGACTCACGTTCGCGGTCCACCGTGCCGAGGTCGGCGTCGATGCTGGCCAGTTGCCGGTCGCACTCGGCGACCCGGGCGGCGCGGCGGGCTGCCCGCGCGGTCGCGCCGATGTACTCGCAGGAGGCCTTGGCGAACCGGCCGACGTTGACGCCCTGGGCATACCGGCCGTCGACCCCGATGGTCACCATCTCGGCGTTCGACGCGGCGGCCACCTCCACCAGCGCCACCGAGGCGAGCACCTCGGTGATCCGCCCGGCGGGCACGTCGTCCTGTTCCTCGGCGATCAGCATGTCGGCGAGGGTGACGCCGGTCGGCCGCCGGTGCGGCGGGAGCGGCAGCAGGTAGCCGTCCAGGTCGTCGCCGGCCAGCGCGGTCGCCGCGGTCTCGGGGTCCGGGTGCAGCCAGGCGTCCAGCAGCCCGGCGGCGTGCAGCGCCGCCTCGATGGCCGCCGCGTCCGCGCCGGTCACCCCGTCGGTGAAGCGGACCAGCCGCCACAGTGGCGCGCCGGGTCGGCCGGTGCGCGGTGCCGGTCGAGTCATCGGGACCGGTGGCGCGTCGTCGCGTTCGGCGGCGATCCGGTCCCGTTCGGCGGTCACCTCGGCCCGTCGGTCGGCCAGCGCGGAGCGGTTCGCCGCGAGCGCCGCGAGCCGGTCCCGTCGCTGGGTCACGGCGGCGGCGGTCGCTTCCGCGTACACCTCCCGGGGGGTCTGCGCGCCCGGCTCGCCGGCCGCGTCGACGGCGGCGGCCAGCGGGGTCGCCAGGTCGGGACGCCCGACGTCGGTCAGCAGACCGGCGTTGGCCCGCGCCCACTGCCCGATCTGCTCCCGCAGCCGCGTGCGGGCCTGCGCCACGGCGTCCTCGGCGTGCCGCTCGGCCTGCTCGGCGTCCGCGGCGGCGTCCGCCGCGGCGGTGGCCTCGGTGGCGGCCCGGGAGTGGTCCCGCTCGGCCTGGCCGTGCCGCGCCACCTGCGCGCGGAGGGCGCGCACGTCGTCGCGGCGCCCGGCGGCGCGGGCGGTGATCCGGGCCGCCAGGTCGTCCGGCGCGGCGTCGTCGGCGCTCCAGGTGATCCCGGCTGCCTCGGCGTCGAGCGCAAGTTCGGCGGCGAGCCGGTCGGCCGCGGCCCGTGCGTCCCGGGCCGCGACCGTCGCCCGTTCCCATTCGGTACGCCGGCGGGCCACCGTGGTCTCCTCGGCGGCGACGGCGTCGTCGGCCCGCTCGGCCGTCTCGGCCAGGTCGTGCACGTGCCGTTCCAGGTCGGCGAGCTGCTCGTGGGACTGGTATGCCGCCGAGGCTTTCAAACTGTCCAGGTGGGCGCGGAGCCGGCCGGGTTCACCCTCGACGGCCCGCAGCCGGGTGTCCGCCTCGAACTCCGACTCGGCCGCCGCGTCGGCCGTGCGGCGCGCGTCGCCCAGCGCCGCGGACCGGCCGGCGACCGCGTCGCGGCGGGCGGTCAGGGCGTCGGCGGCCGCCCGGGCGTGGGTGCGCAGGTAGGTCGAGTAGACCGCCAGGAATGCGACCGTCGCGGCGTCCGCCGCCACCAGCCCTTCGAGGGTACGTGCGACCGCCTCCATGTCGTCGAACGAGCGGGCGGCCTCCACCAGCAGGTGGTCCTCGACCGGCCGCAGCCCGCGCTGCAGGGTGCGGGACAGCTCGACCGGGTTGAGATCCTTGGCCAACTGCGGCTTGCGCAGGGTCAGCACCAGGTCCAGCAGCTGTTCGTAGCGGGCCGGACCGAGGCCGAACAGCCGGGCATCGACGAGGTGCCGGTACTCCTCCGCCGAGTCGCGCACCGCGTCGGCACCCAACCGGTCGATCAGGTCACGGCGGTTCAGCGGCCGGTCGTCGGCGTCCAGCAGGGAGAAGTCCACCCCGATCCGGCCGTCGACCACGAAGTGCCAGCGGGTCACCCGGTCGACGTGGCGGTGCGCCCGCAACCCGATGCCGACGGTCACGTAGGACTCGCCGTCGCCGAACTCCATCCACACGTACGCATGCGTCACCTCCTGCCCCCGGTAGAGCAGGTTCGACTTCATCGTCCGGTCCTCGCTGGCGAACGGGTTCAGCCGGCGAGGCTCGATCCGCCCGTCGAGCACGAACGGGAACAGCACCTCCAGCGCCTTGGTCTTGCCGGAGCCGTTCGGGCCGCGCAGCACCAACCATCCGTCAACGAACAGGAACTCCTCGTCCCGGTAGTCCCACAGGTTGATGATCCCGGCCCGGGTGGGGGCGAACCGGCGGGCGGCAGTTTGCTCGATCACGAATCAATGTCCTCAGAACAGGGTCTCGGTCGTCGCGCGGGGCTTGACCGCGGCGACGGTGTGGCGGTAGCGGCCCACCAGCGGCCGGACGAGCACCCCGCCCGGCACGGTGGTAACCGCGCCGAACCGTTCCAACAGCGCCACCGCCTCGGCACGTAGTCGATCCGGGTCGGCGTGCCACTGGGCCCCGAACGCGGTCCCGTACCGCGCAAGGATCTCGCCGACGGCGGTACGCAGGAAACTGTCGGTGACGAACGGCAACCGGCCGGCGGCATCTCTCTCGTCACGATCGCCCCCGTCCTCGATGGTGCACGGCTCGGCCGGGCCGGTGTCGTCGAGGCGTACCAGGGTGGCGCTGGGCACGCCGGCGTCGATCTGACCCACCAGTGCCTGCTGCCGGTCGTTTCCGTCCGGCGGGTCGAGCCGCTTGACCCGGCGACCGTCCGGGTCCACCACACGGTCGGCCATCTCCACCGCGAGCAGCACCGCGGCCTGGGCCACCGAGCCGGTGCCCGGGAACCGTTCCCCGGTGAACCCGGCGGTGTCCACCAGCAGCACCCCTTCGGCCTGCCGCTCCACCCGCAGACCGGTCAACCGGGCCACGTCGGTGGCGAGCGCCGAGCCGCGCAGATGGTTGGCGACCACCGGGTCCACGTCGGCGTGGTAGACGACCGGCAACTCCACCACCGCCCGTCGGGCCGCCTGGGCCGCCTGCCGGCGTTCGGCGTTGCCGCTGCTGGTCATCGCCCGGCCGAGCAGCGCCGACACCGACTCGACGTGCTGCACCACCCGGGGCGGCCGGAACAGTGCGAACACCACGTCCCGGGCGACGTCGTACAACGCCTCACCGGCCCCGGGGTCACTGGCCCAGGCGGCGCTGGAGCCGTCGGCCAGTCGGAGCACGCCCCGCTCCTCCAGCCAGCCGACGGCGTCCACGAACGCCCGCCGGTCCGGGCCGTGGTCCGGGTCCAGCCCCAGGCCGGTGATCCGGTTCGCGTCGCCGGCCACGGAGTCGGCCAGCTCGCTGAGGGTGATCTGGATGCCGGCGCGACCCAGCACCGCCAGACACAACGCCAGGTACGCGTACCGCTGCCGGTCGAATGGCCGCCCGGTCCGGGACACCGCCGGCTGGGTGCCGTCAAGCTGGTCCTTCACCCGCACCAGCCGGGCCGTCCCACCGTGCAGCTCCAGCCGGTACCCGAACGCCTCGGCGAGATCCCGGCGCAGGTTGGCCGCGAACCGCCGTACCCGGGGCAGCGCCCGCTCGTCGGGCCAGGTCGCCGTGATCAGCGGGTGGCGCAGCACCAGCCGGACCGCCCGCTGGTAGTCCGCCAACTCCAGGTCCGGGACATCGACGGCGAACCGGTGCGCCGCCGGCCGCAGGGTGCCCGATTCCGCGGTCACGCCGGCACCAACTCGGGACGGCGGACCGCGGTGTGCTGGGCGGCGGTGACCGTCAGCGCGTACCCGTCCAGATGCAGCCGGCCCTCGGCGGTGCGCACCGTGGTGAACCGTCCCGGTGTCGGGGTCAGGGTCAGCCGCACGCCGTGCGCGGCGGCCGCCAGCGGTGCCCTGGTCGCGCCACCGACCCGGGCGGCCAGCGCGATGTCGAGCAGGCGCAGCAGGACCTGGGTCTGCGCCCCGCTCAACCGGTGATCGTCGACCCCGTCGGCGGCCAGCGTGGTCGCCGCGTCGGCCAACCGGCGCTCCCGGGCGAGCTGGTCGCCGCGCAGCCGGTGCCGGCGGTCGTCGACCCGGTCCAGCCGGGCCGGCCGCCCCCGACCCTGCCCGGGTGCCCGACCGGTGGCTACCAGGGTGCGGGACAGCTCCACCGCGGGCGCCTCCCACCATGACAGCCGGCTCGCGATCGCCTCCGGATCCGCGTGCGCCACCCCGACGTGGCGGGGAGAGCCGAGGCCGAACACGACGTCGAAGAGGGCGTGCGCGGCCTCCTGGGTGCCGGTGCGGGTGAACCATGCGGCCAGGTGTCGCAGTTGCGACTCCCGGCTCACCCCGCCACGGCGGGCCTCGGTGACCCGGCGCAACAGGGCGAGGACATCACCGATCGCGGCGATGGTGGCGTCCGACAACCGGTCCGCCTCGCTGAGCTGCTCCGGACCCGGCGGCGCCAGCCAGGACCGTAGCCCCGTCCAGCGTCGCCGCCAGTCGTCCAGCCGCTGCACCGGGGTGTGGAACAGCCGCTCGTCGGCCTCGGCGGCCGCCTCGATCAGCCGCTCCAGACCGGTCGCCTCCACCTCGTGCACCGCCGCGCGCAGCCGCGGCGTGTAGCGCTGCAACTCGTCGTGGAAGTCCCGCAGGTGAGCCAGGAGCGCGTCCTTGTGGGCGAGGAATGCCTCCGGCCGTACGTCGTTGGTCCGGCCCAGGTCACCCAGCATGTGGTAGAAGCGGGCGGCGCGTTCGGCGATGTCGGCCAACGCCCGGTCCAGCCGGTTGAACTTGCGGTACACCTCCTCCGCGTCCCCGGCCTCGTTGGCCGACGCGAGTGCGTTCAGGTCCGCCAGGAGGTCGGCGAAGACCAGCCGGGACAGCGTCGAGTCGTCCATGCTCGCGGACAACACCGACTCCACCGCCCGGTGAGCCCGGTACCCGGCCTCGGTGAACTGGTACACCGAGTGCCGGTTGCGGTACTCCGCCAACGTCGTGGCCCGCGAACCGTCCTGCCCCCGGTCGAGCACCCCCCAGTCCACCAGGGCATCGAGCAGCCGCGGCAGCTCCAACCGGGCCGGATCGGGGCAGTCGGCGTTCGCCTCGTGCAGCGCCGCCAGCGCCGCGGCCACGTCGGAGGTGTGCAGCAGGACGTGGTAGCTGGACCGCGCCGAATCGAAGGCCCGCAGCACCCACAGGTAGGCGAACCGGTTCTCCGCCGTGACGTAACCGAACAGTCGCATCCGGTCGTCCAGCCCGAAGTCGTCCAGGCCGAACGTGGGCCGGGATGGCTGCGCGGTCATCGTCTTTCCTTCCGCCGGACGCGAACAGCCACCCACCCTACTCAGCCGGTATCGAAGGGCGGCGAGGCGCGCGCGGGGCGCGCACAGGCCCAGTACGGGCCGGACAGCCTCACCCGTGGTCTCCGCACGGTAATCGCATTGCACGTGATCTTCCACTGGGACAGACTCGGCCTGCTCGCCAACCACCCAGGCCGCCCTCGCCCAAGCGGCCCAGCACGCCGTCTTCGGGCTGTTCGCACCGGCCAGGTCGAGGTCAGACGCACCAGGGACGAGTGGAGGAAGGCACCATGCCCGAGAAGGTGGTGACGACCAAGGTTCTCTGCTATGTGGTGCGGGAGGGACAGGTACTCGTTTTCCGACACACCGACTTCAGCTGGGAGGAGGTGGGCATCCAGGTGCCGGGTGGCAGCGTCCGCCCGGGTGAGGATCCGGCGGACGCGGCGCTACGTGAGGCCCGCGAGGAGACCGGACTGACAGGGTTCACCGTCGTGCGCAAGCTGGGGGAGATCGAGTACGACATCAGCCCGCTGCGTTTCGAGATCCAGCGTCGTCACGTCTTCGAGTTGGCGCTGCAGGGGACGACGCCCGAGCGGTGGGCGAGCCGGGAAGACCACGACGGCGAGCGGGAGCCCACCCGGTTCGAGTGCTTCTGGATACCGTTACGGGCCGCGCACGTCCTGCAGTCCGGCCAGGGTGCCCTCGTGGGTCGGTTGTTCGACTGACCAGGAATCCCAACAGCGGCAACCAGGGGAACCGATGCGGGAAGACGAACTGGGGGACCTGGTCCGGCGCAGCCGGTGGCTGGTCCGGGCGCTGGGCGTCGTTCGGGACTCCGGCCTGCCGGACGCCTGGATCGGCGCGGGCGCCATCCGCGACGTGGTCTGGAGCGAGCGGTACGGCGACCGCTTCGACCCGTCATCGGTGCGGGACGTCGACGTCGTCTTCCTCGACCCGGCGGACCTGAGCCGCGACAACGACGACCGGGCCACCGAGCGGCTGGTGGCGGCCTGGCCGGAACCGCCGTGGGAGGCGAAGAACCAGGCCGCCGTGCACACCTGGTACCCGGCGAAGTTCGGCGGCGGCCCGATGCCCCCGTTGCGGACCATCGCCGATGCCGTTGCCACCTGGCCGGAGTACGCCACCGCCGTGGCCATCCGCCTCGACGCGGACGGCCAGATCGAGGTGTGTGCGCCGTACGGTCTCGACGATCTGCTCGACGGGGTGTGGCGGCGCAACCCGAGCAGGGTCAGCCCGGAGATCTCCCGGCAGCGACTCGCCCGCCACCGCCCGACCGAACGCTGGCCCGGCGTCCGCGTCGTGACCTGAGCCGGCGTGCGAAGCCCGTGGAGGGTTGCCGCCCTGACCTGCGACCTTGGGTCTGGAGAGTTATGCCGCGTTGCCGCGGGTTGCGGCGAGTTCGGGGAAGGCTTCCTCCCAGCGCTGACGAAGTTTGGGTGGCAGCCAGAGGGTGGGCCAGAGCCGCCGGAGCAGGTCGGCATCGAGCCAGGAGTGCAGATCCTCGACCGTGGCGGCTTCGGTGAGGACCACCTTGTACATGCTGGCCAGGCGTGCGGCCCGGTTCAGGTCGTACTCGGCGTGCCCGGACCAGTCGAGATGACGCGGAAGCGTCACCGTGCCTCCGGTCGGGCCGTGCAGTGCGGCAAGGGTATCGGCGATCAGTAGGGCTTCCGGTCACCGTAGGGCCGGTAGTCCGCCGGCGGCTGGGGCGATGTCCGGCGCCGTCTGAGGTTGGTCGCCCGCCGGACTTCCGGTCGTAGCGCCTGACGGATCGTCTCCCGGCTGTATCCGGTGACCCGTTGCAGATCCACCGGCCGCCAGCCTGCCGCGTGAAACGCCCGCAGCTGCTCGTCCCGCTCGGTCAACGCGGCCGCGCGCGTCGCCTCGTACCTCGAGACAATCGCGTGCAGCTCATCCTCGGAGAACCGGCTCATGGCCGCTAGCCTACCATGCTAGGCCCAGCACGCTTGGCTTTTGTCATTATCTGTTAACCAGGTCGGCCATGCTGTGATCACGTGCGGTCGGTGTGCGATCCGCTGGTGGCGGTGCCAGCGCTGATCACCCCCGTGGCTCCCTGCGGTACGCTGACAGCCGCCGCCAGCTAGCCTGGATCATGACGCCCTCGTAGCTCAGGGGATAGAGCAACGGTTTCCTAAACCGTGTGTCGCAGGTTCGAATCCTGCCGGGGGCACCAGAGTGATCTTGTGCAAAGCAAGCCGTACGGCACCGCCGTACGGCTTGTCCGTTCCTGATGGACATGCGAAAGCTTCTTGTGAATACAGCGGAGGCCCGACAGCGGCCCTCGGCTGTTTCATGCCCGGCCGGAGCAGCCGTAACCACCTGTTGGTTGTTGGTACGCTCCTCCGGCCAAATCGGTAAGCGGGTTGCGATCCAGCACCATGGCAAAGGGTTCCGTCATCTCGAACCGCTCCACCCAACAGTCGTCCCCTATACGAGTAGTTCCGATGTCAGGGGGTCGATGTCTGGGCATGAAGGGAGGGCGTCCAAGATCGTGTTGTGACGCAAGACCTGGACACCCTCTTGACCGCACTGTACGTAAGATCGACGACAGCTCCGGGCGCCCCCCCGGCGGCGAGGCAGACCACCGGTGCGCTGATCCCCGGCTTCCTCACCCAGACCGGACTCAGGCTGAGTTGCGGAAGCCTGGCAGCGAAAGTCACCGATGACCGCGTTCCGCCGACCGTCGCGAGACTGCTGCCCAGACATGCCCCGGGCGACCCGCCCAGGCCCCTTATGCCCGAGCCCAGCGGGACCGCAGCTCGCAGCGCCAGCAGTACGCCAGCACGCTGCCCGCTATATATTTGCCGATATGGCAACAACCATCGACTCCGTGACTACCGAGGTCACTGATACCGCACCGGCGGAGGCCTTCCATACCAGGGCCTTCGATGTGGCTGACCGGGTGTTGGTGGGCGCGTCGCAGGCGCCGTCGACCGACTTCCGGGGGTTCACTTCGTCGCTGGTGGTGTCCCCCGCTCGTCAGGACCGCCGGCGTCCCGGCAGACAGTACCGGATCGCACCGACTCCTGATCCGCGGAAACGTTGAAGCGTTCACCGACCCGGACGGATTCGTCTGGAAGCACCGGAGGACTGAGCCATGACAGACCGTAAGAAGAAGGCCGACGTCGAGCCCAAGCTGCTCTCGGGCGGCAACCCGCAAATCCCCAAGGGCGAGGGGAACGGCCCGGTGCGCGACTACATCGCCGCCATGCCCGACTGGAAACAGGACATCGGGCAGCGCCTGGATGACCTGATCGTCGGCACCGTGCCCGACGTCCACAAGGCCGTGAAGTGGAACCAGCCCTACTACGGCCACAAAGACAAGGGCTGGTTCCTGTCGTTTCGCTGCTACACGCAGTACGTGCAGGTGGCGTTCCTCAAAGGGACCTCGCTCGACCCGATGCCCCCGAAGCCGTCCAAGCACGCCGAGGTGCGTTACGTCGATATCCGCCATGGCGACGTTCTGGACGAGGACCAGTTCCGGTCCTGGATCGAGCAGGCCAGCAACCTTCCCGGCGAGAAAATGTGAGGTAGCGGCCGGGTTATGCCGATGTTGGCTCGCCGCCATGGCCGGCAGCGTCCACCACGGCGAGCAGCGCGGCAGACTGTTCGGTGCGTTGGTACAACACGCGATGCCCGGACCGTCGTCCGGTGACCAGCCCGGCTCGGCGGAGCCGGGCGAGGTGGTAGGAGACGGTTGCCGCGCTGAGGTGGTGACGGGCAGCCAGTTCGCTCGTTGAGCGAGGTGTGTCCAGGTCGTCGAGCAGGGCGGCCCGGCGGATTCCGAGCAGTGCCGATTCAACCGCCGGTGCGTCCGGGGCGGCCCAGACCCGACCTCGCCCCCGCGCCGGATAGCCGAACATTGCCTGGCCGGCTGTTCCGAGCCACAGCGCCGGTCCGGGGAGGAACACCGACGGGACCAGGACCACGGCGGTCGCCGCATCGAGGTTGATGTTGAGCGGACGTCGCATGGTGAACCGCGTACCGTCCCAGTCCAGGAGAGCATGAAGATCGTTGAAGACCGCGCCGAACCCTACCCGACTGGCCACCTCCGCTCGGTGCCGAACGTCCACGTCGAGGATCTGGTGAAGCCCAGGCCAGGAACCGGCCATGATCCGCCGCCAACAGCGCGCCAGCTGCTCGGCGACGCACTCGGCCAGCGTGGATTCTCCGGCCGCGAGCACGTCGGCGACCGCAGGCGACAGCGGAGCGCGGGGGTCATGGCCGGGCCGAGCACCGGTACGGCGCAACACCTCCGGGGAGGGTGCGCCGATCCGAAACGCCATCTGCAGCTGCTGCCGCACCAATTCCGGCGACGTGGTGGAAACCGCCTCGAGTTCCTGCGCCAGCGTGGGGGCGTACTCAGGTGAGACCGGCACCAGGAAATCGGGCACGTACCACGACGAGTGGTTTATCAGTCCGACCAGCACCGCGAGATCGGCGACGTCGGTCAGCGGCCGGGTCGCCGTTACCCACCACTGGGCGTACGGCGTTCGCTCAGGATGGCTCAGCACCTCCAGCCCGTTCGTCAGCTCGGCAAGCCGGGACAGCACGAATCTTGACCTGCCGAGGCCAGCGGCGTCCACCCTCACGCTGATCACAGGCCCAAACACCCCCCGTACTTTCGAAAATCCTCGAATCGTTGGCGCTGTACCATCGCGGGCTGCTCGACTTGCCCGCACCCGATCGACTACCGCTGGTCGGAGCCGAACCCGCCGGCCGAACCGGAACCGTTCGGCGGTCAATTACCCGAGGGAGAGCAGTGAGCAACAGCCGTCACCCGATCGCACGCCGAACATTCCTGCTGGCAGCCACCGCCCTTGGCGTCGGCGCGTCCCAGTTTGGCAGCCAGACCGCCGCGTCGGCGACCAGCACCGTCGCTGGCCTCGGCCACACCACAGCTGGTACCAGGCACGGCCACACCGCGACCGCCATCCGGTCGGTCGGTGGCTTCGACGTCATGGCACTGTACGACGCGGCCGGCTCGTTCTTTACGACCCGGCAGACCGCTTTCCCCACCGCGACACCTGCCGACTGGAAGGCAGCCGCGGACCTGGATCCCGCCGCGTTCGGCCCGAACGACGAGTGGAACCTGGATTTCCGGTGCTACGCGATCCGGCGGCCGGGCGGTCGGGTGATCCTGGTCGACACCGGTGTGGGCCCGGTCGGCAGCCCGGCGTCGAGCTGGGCGCCGGTACCGGGCCACCTGCCAGAGCGGCTTGCTGAGGCAGGTATCGAAGTCAACGACGTCGACATGGTGGTGCTGACGCACGTACATAGCGATCATATCGGTTGGTCGGTTTTGCCGGATGGTACGCCAGTCTTTCCCAATGCCCGGTATGTGCTCCAGCGCAACGAGGTGATGGCTCTGGAAGCCGGCGACCCGGCGCTGCTGAGCTACGTTGTCGAGCCGCTTCGCCGGACCGGGCAACTATGGGAGGTGCGGGGAGCGGCCTCGCTGGTCGGGCGCTCGAACGGACCCGCCGGCCGCGCTGGTACCAGGGTTCGCGTGGTGCCGACCCCGGGACACACACCGGGGCACCAGTCCGTGCTCGTCGAGCACAGCCGACGACAGATTGCGATCACCGGTGACGTTCTGGTGCACGCCGTGCAGTTGGTCAACCCCGACGTCGGCTACCTGTACGAAGACGACCAGGATTCTGCCCGCCGAAGCCGAAAGGCGCTGCTGGCCGAGGCCGGCTCCCGCCGTGCCCTGCTCGCCACCGCGCACCTCAAGCAGCCGTTCGTGCGGGCTGCGCCCCACCGCCACCGGTCGGACAGTGTGGCCCGAGGCACTCGCCGGACCGGCGGCGGCCCGGACTGAGTCATTCCCCGCCGGGGTGCGGCGCATCCTCGGATCGGTGCTGCGGGTCGTCCCGGCCCCACGAGCCGAGCAGCCTGTCGGCCCGCTTCTCAAGGATCCGGAACCCGGTCCGGCGGGCCTCGGTGAGCGCGCGCTGCCCGTACTCGCGGGCCTCGGCCGCCCGGCCGAGGCCGTGCCACGCGGCGGAAAGGCCGAGGAACGCCTCGATCCGCGGAAAGGGGTCGTGGCTGGCGCGGGTCTGTTCGAGAGCCAGCTCGTGGTGCTGCACGGCGTCCCGCTCCTGGCCGAGGTGGTGGTAGACGGTGCCGAGCGTGTTCAAGGCGTCAGCCTCGATCCGGACGTCACCGAGCAGACGGGCCTGAGCAACCGCGGTACGTGCCAGATCCAGCGCCTGCCGGGACTGTCCGTGGTCGCGGTACACCTCGGCGAGGTCGCGCAGGGTGTACGCCTCCGCGCCGCGGTCGCCGGCCTGCCGGTTCAGCGTCAGGGCAAGGCTGAGGTGGTCCAGGGCCTCGTCGAGCCGGCCGGTGGCGTGACAGATCTCGCCGAGGGTGCTGAGAGCCGCGGCCTCGGCCTGGCGTGATTCGGTCTGGCGTGAGCCTGCCTGCTCGGTCTGGCGTGATCCGGCCTGCTCGGCCTGGCGTGATCCGGCCTGCTCGGCCTGTGATCCGGCCTGCTCGGCCTGTGATCCGGCCTGCTCGGCCTGGCGTGATCCGGCCTGCCGCCGCAGTGCCAGTGCTCGGGTGGCCGACTCGAGAGCCTCGGGAAACCGGGCCAGATACCAGTACGTTCGGGCGAGGTGGTTGAGGGTGAGTGCCTCGCCGTCGAGTGAACCCACCCGGCGGTACAGCGTCAACGCGCGACCGTAGACCTCGGCGGCCTGCTCCAGCTTGCCGGCGTCCCGGTGCACGGTCGCGAGTACGCCGAGGGCGGTGGCCTGCCCCTGCTCCCACCCGCTGCGTTCGGCGAGGGCGAGGGCGGCGGTGCAGTGCGCGATCGCCTCGACGTACCGCCGCTGACGGTGCTCGATGTTGCTCAGGCTGAGCAGCGTGCTGGCCCGGGCCCGCGGGTCGCCGTCGGCCTCGGCGGCGCGCAGCGCGTCCCGGGTGGCGCGGGTCAGGTCGACGGTGTGCATGCGCAGCCAGAAGTAACTGCGCAGCGTGTCGGCCAGCAACCATGCGGTCGACCGGGGTCCGTGTGCGGCGGCGTACGCGATGGCGGCGACCAGGTTGCCCCGCTCGGCGTCGAGCCAGGCCATCGCGGTCGCGGCGTCGTCGAAGGCGGGTGCCGGAACCGCCGCCACCGGTACCGGAAGGCGTAGCCGGTCCGGGTAGAGCAGCCTCGCCGCCGCGTCGGCCCGCTGTAGGTACCGGTCGAACAACCGGCGCAGCGCAGCCTGTCGTACGTCTGCGGTGTCCTCCGTTCGTGAACTCTCCGCGGCGTACTGGAGCAGCAGGTCATGGCTGGTGTATCGGCCCGTCGAATGTTCCGTGAGCAGGTGCGCCGCCGCCAACCGCTCCAGCAGCCGGCCGGCGACGGTCGTCGTCGTCTCGACCAGCGCGGCGGCGGACTCGGGGGTGAGGTCGGGGCCGGGTACCAGTCCGGAGAGCCGGAACAGTCGCCGCAGGTCAGGGGCCAGTGCCCGGTACGACAGATCGAAGGTGGCCCGCACCCCGGACTGCTCGTCGTCGATCTCCAGTCCCGCCAGGGTGTCGCGGCGCAACTCGGCGACGTGGTCGGCGATCCGGCGCCCTGGCCGGTCGATCACCGCGGCCGCGGCGAGGCGCAGCGCCAGCGGCAGGAACGAACATGCCCGGGCCAACTCGCCGGTGGCGTCGGGCTCGGCGGCCACCCGGTCGGCGCCCAGGATCCGGGCCAGCAACAGGTGTGCCTCGTCGGCACCGAGCACGTCCAGGCTCAACCGGCGGGCACCCTCGCGCGCCACCAGGCCGGAGAGCCGGTCCCGGCTGGTGACCAGCACCAGCGAACCCGCGCCGGCCGGAAGCAGCGGCCGGACCTGCGCGGCGTCCGCCGCGTTGTCCAGCACCACCAGTACCCGGCGGTCGGCCAGCAGCGAACGGTACCGCGCGGCCGCCGACTCCTGCTCCGTCGGTATCTCGTCGGCCGGCACGCCGAGGCTGCGGAGGAACTGGGCGAGAGCCTCGACCGGCAGTACCGGATCGCTTCGCGCGTATCCGCGCAGGTTCGCATACAGTTGGCCGTCCGGGAACCGCTCGGAGACCTGGTGCGCCCAGTGCACGGCGAGGGCCGTCTTGCCCACTCCCGCCGTACCGGCGATCACCGCGACCACCACCGGCGTCCCGTCGCCAGCCACCAGCTCAGCCAGCCATTTGAGCTGGTCCCGACGGCCCGTGAAGCCGAATGCCTCCGCGGGCAGCTCCCTCGGCACGGCGGCGGGGGGCGGGGGTGCGCCGGGAGCGACCACCGCCAGGTCCGCCTCGCGGGCCTGCACCTCCCGGGCATGCCGCCACAGCCGGCCGAACTCGTCGACGTCACCCCCGAGCCGGGTCACGATCTCCTCCACCACCGCCCACCTGGCGAGGCGGGGCAGGCTGAACGCGTCGTGGATGGTGGTCGGGTTGATCCCCCGGGGCCGGCGCTCGCTGCGGCTGGCCCGCTGCAACTCGCGCATGCTCGGCCAGCCTGCCGACGCGTGCAGGTCATGCAGCCGCTGGTAGTAGAGCCGGATCGGCCCGTCCGGCACCAGGGGCATCCTAAGCCGTCCTATCGGTGCCACCCCCACGCACAACCGGAAAGGCGTCCATCGATGTGAGTATCGCAGCTGCCCGACGGGGTGTCAGTCGCGTGGGGACGCGGTCGGCTGACTGTCAGCGACAGTCCTGACGGCCGCGAGCCCTGCCGCCGGCGCCGCAACGCCGCCATCCTCGGAGCACAGCCATCGGGATTCACCGATGGGCGCTAGGAGGAGACAGCGAATGGAACCCAGAACCCCTCTGACCGGTGGTCGCCCGCGTGGGTTGATGATCGCCGGCGCGGCCATGCTCCTCGCCGCACTGCTGGCGGGACCCGCGAGCGCGGCCGCTGCCCCGGACGCGGTGTCGGACGCGGCGTTGACCGGACCCGCCGTCGACCAGGGCCTGCCCGGCGGAGCCGTGGAGACCATCGCCCGGGCCTATCGTGCGGCGCACCCCGAGATGTCGCCGGCGGCGGCACGCAGCGCCGCCGCGCAGCAGACCAGGCGCAGGCAACTGCACAGCAAGGTCATCCAGGACCCGGCGACGTTCGGCGGTGCCTGGTTCGACCCGCCGTCCGGCGTACTGCACGTCGCGACGACGACCAAGGCTGCCGAGGCGGCCACGGCGGCACTCGGCCGTGACCTCGGTGTCCGCGTACAGACCCACCTCGTGAGCCGCAGCTTCGCCGAACTCGAGCGCTCGGCGGAGGCGCTGCGCGCCGGTACCGACGCCCTCGGTCTTGCCGCCGAGGACAACGTGGGCATCGACGTCAAGGCCAACCAGGTGGTGGTCGCCGTACCGGCGCGACAGCTGTCCGCGCTGGGTTCCCTGGCAGCGGGGGACGGAGTGGCACTGGTGGCGCGAAGCACCGTGCGGGACGTGCCGGACGTCTGCACCTCGCGCAGCAACTGCAACGACAGCCTCCGGGCCGGCCTCATTGTCGCGCCGTCGGGGTGCTCGCTGGGCTGGATGGCGCACGACACCCGCACCCCCAACGTGCGGTGGCTGATGAGCGCCGGCCACTGCTCCACCGGCGTCGGGGTCACCTGGTCGACCGGCGGCACGAACATCGGCCCGCTGCGCGGCGCCACGAACAGCGGGCGGGTCGACGTGTCCTTCATCGAGGTGACCAACTCCACCTACGCCAACGACAGCATCGGCCGGATCTACTCCCACAACTCGGCCAACCGTTTCATTCGGATCAACGGCGCCGCGACCTCGATGGCACAGTTCGTGGTGGGCGAGACGGCGTGCCTGGCCGCGAACGCCACCGACCTGACCGGGACGAACCGCTGCGGCGTGATCGGCTCGGTCAGCGACCCCGACCGGCGGGGCATGGTGCGCGTCGACAACGAGGATGCCTGCGGCGGTGACAGCGGTGGCGGATGGTACGAGCTCAACGCCGACGGCACCCGGATCGCGCTCGGCATGCACAGCAGCAGTTCCCAGTCCTGTCACGACGAGTCCGGGCACTCCAACTTCACCCCGCTGCCCGCGATCGGCAGCATCTCGGTGGACGTCTGAACGAGGGCTCGGTCGTAGGGGGTCCGCCGGGGCAGCCCGGCGGACCCCGCCGTCCGTCCGCCGGCCCGGCGGTTACGGCGTACCGGGCTGCGGCCGTACGAGGGCGGCGTGCAACCGGTCGTAGGTGGGGGCGAGTTCGCGGAGTGCGGCTGCCGCCGCCGGGAAGTCCCGGACCACCATCGGATGCTGCATCGAGCCCACCAGCCGGGCCTGGGCCGCGGCGATCTCCGCCGCCTCGACGTATCCGGCCAGCAGCAGGCAGTCCGCGGTGTCGCTGAGCCGTCGCGCGCCGACCCGGATCGCGAAGTAGATCAGGTGTTCCCGCAGCCCGTCGCCGGCACCTGCCTCCACCATCTGGGCGACCCGTTCCGCCGCCTCGCCGTTGCCGAGGCTGCCCGGTGGCATCGTCGACTCGGCCCGCATGCTGAGCCGCCGGATCGCGGTCGGCACGATCGACCGGATCGCGTCGGCGTCGGCGACCTCCGCGACCATCCGAAAGTCGGTACGCATCGTGTACGGGTCGCCGTAGTCGACGGTCTCCGCCCGCCAGGCGGCCAGAAAGTCGTCGACCGGTACCTGAACGTAGGGGTATCCGTGCGGATCGTGCACGAGTACCCGCTGCTCGGTGACGTCGAGGACCACCACGAAGTGGTCGGCGCCGATCGGTCCGGTCAGCTCGGGATGGTGGCGCAGGTGGCCCATCTCCAGCGGACCGACCCAGACCGGGCCCTGCGCGGCCGCGTCGGCGAGCCGGGCGAGGGCCTGGGCCGCGTCGCCGCCCGCACTGACCGTCGAGGTCCAGCCGATCGCCGCCAGTGCCTGGTCGAATCCCAGTTCGGGATTCCAGCCGTACGCGTCGAAGAACACCGTCTTACCGCCGACGAGTTGCATGCCGAACGGTCCACCGGTGGCGACCTCGATGACCGCCGTCGACGGGGCGTGCTCGCCGAGCAACATCGCGAAGGAGTTGGCGTAGCAGTACGGGCCGCTGCCGACATAGGGGGTATGACGCATGGCAGGACCTTCCGTTGGACCGCGACCGGGTATCCGACGTCGAAGAGCACGCCCGTGCCGGGGCGGACCTCGTACGGGTGGCCGACGCGGGTGACACCCGGCCGCCGTCGGTCCACGCCTCCACCCCGTCGTAGCGCAGAACCCGGCGCGGTGCCGGTATACCGTACCGGAATTGCGGCGGACCAGCCGACCGGTGCGGGGCGGGGCGGGCTGGTCCAGGGCCGCTCCGTCGACGGAGGGATCTGTGATGCGGCTGGCCGTGGGGTGTGCGATGTGGACGCACAAGTCCTGGCAGGGGCGGTTCCTGGCGCATCCGCTGCCGGCCGCCGAGCGGCTGCGCTGCTATGCCGGTTGGTGTGACGCGGTGGAGGGGAACACCACGTTCTACGCGACTCCGACCCGGGAGACCGTGGCGTCTTGGGCACGGCAGACCGACCCCGACTTCCGTTTCGTGATCAAGGTTCCGAAGGCCATCACCCACGAACACCGGCTCACCGGCGTCGACGAGCCGCTGCGGGTCTTCCTGGACGCGGTCGAGCCGCTCGGTCCCCGGGCGCACGCGCTCTGGATCCAGTTGCCGGGATCGTTCGCCCCCGACGACGTCGCCGTGCTCGCTCGCTTCCTGCGCCGGTTGCCGGGCGCGCACCGCTACGCGGTGGAGGTCCGCGACCCTGCCTTCTTCGTCGACCCGCGCGCGACGCGGCTGCTCGAAGGGGTACTCGCCGACGCGGCCGCCGAGTGGATCCCCTTCGACACCACCGCGTTCTTCCAGAATCCTCCGACCAGCGACGCGGAACGGGACGCCTGGACCAAGAAACCCCGGATGCCGCTCCGGACGGTGGCGCTGACCGACCGGCCGATCGTCCGGTACCTCGGTCGCGACGACCCCGCCCGGACCGTCGAGGGCTGGCGGCACTGGGTCGACGTCACCGTCGGCTGGCTGCGCGAGGGTCGCTCGCCGACCGTCTTCGTGCACACTCCGGACAACGCCGACGCGCCGATGCTCGCCCGCCGGTTCCACGACGAGGTGCGGGCCCGGGTACCCGAACTCGACGCGTTGCCGGAGCCGATCCCGGCCGAGCCGCTGACCCTCTTCTGACCCCGGACCCCTGACCCCTGACCCGGGCCCCGGCGCCGCGGCCTGCCGGCCGAGGTGGCGCGGTCAGCGGACCCGGGCCCATTCGCTGGGACCGGCACCGAAAAGTCGCATCGTGTCGCCGGTGCAGACGTACTCGGTCGGCGTCAGCAGCAGCGACAGCGGCACGCTGGCGTTACGGCTGCTGCCCCGGTAGAGCACGATGGTTCCCTTGGCCCGTACGCCGCTGACGTACTCGATGCCGTTGCGGTGGTAGACGTTGGCCGAGGCGGTGCCCCGGGTCCGCTCCCGCCACCGGACTCCTCGGTAGGTCGCGATCTCGTCGGTGGACTTGTTGAAGTTCAGTGTGACCTTGCCGTCCGCCGTGTAGGTCTGGATGATTCCGGCACCACCGCTGAACGGCACGGACTGGTTGTCGATCTTCTTCTCCGACTGCATGCCGAGGCTCCGCCAGGTGCCGATCATGCAGCTGTCCACCCCGGCGGCGGACACCGTCGGCGTGCCGGACGGGTGGGGCGACGCGCTGGCGCTGGGCGTCACCGACCCGCCGGCGCTGACCGGGGCGGCACCGGCCGACTCCGTACCCCTGTTCTGGTCGTGGGTCCCGGCGACGGCGACGGCGACCGCCCCCAGGATGCCGGCGACCGCCAGGGCCGCACCCGCGACCTGGACCCGCCGGGACCGGGACAGCGCCACCCACCGGCCGAACCGCCCGCCCGCCCCGCCACCCGCCCCGGCGGTCGCGGGGTCGGCACCCGTCCCGGCCGTCGCGGGCTCGGCCGGCGGCAGCGGTGCCGTCGCCCCGACCGTGGCGGGACCGCCGGAGTCGACCGGAACCCGCAGGCTGCCCTCGGCGACCACCAGTTCCGGCTGTTCCACGACGCTGGGGGCGATGTCCAGCGCCTGGTGCAGCGCGGTCGCGACCGCCGGCATCCGGCTGGACCCGCCGGAGAGGAAGACCGCCGCGACCGCCGACGCGCCGTCGTCGAGGCGGCCGAGCAGGGCGCGGGTGGTAGCGACGGTACGCGCGACGACCGGGGCGGCCAGTTCCGCCAACTCCTCCCGGCCCAGCGGCATGTCCACGTCGAAGAGCGGCACGTGCACCAGGGTCGTGGTGCTGCGGGTGAGCATCTCCTTGCCGGCCCGCGCGTTGGTCCAGAGCTGCTGGCTGGCCCGGCGGTCGGAGGTGGTTTCCGGACTGGTCAGCCGGGCCCACAGCGCCTCGTCCCGGCGACCGATCACGGCACCGATCCGCTCCACGATCGCGGCGTCGACGTCGAGCCCGCCGCAGTCGGCGAGCCCCTCGGTCGCCAGCACCTCGAAGCCGTCGGCGTTGCGGCGCGCCACGGTCACGTCGAAGGTGCCGGCGCCGAAGTCGTAGACCACGGCGTACCGCCCGACCGGCAGGTCCCGGCCGGCGACATCGACGAAGAAGTTGGCGGCGGCGACCGGCTCGGCGACCAGCCGTACCGTCGGCAACACCTGGTTGGCGGCGGCCAGCAGGGTCGCCCGGCGGTGCGTACCCCAGGCGGCCGGGTAGGTCAGCACCGCCTCGGTGACCGGTTCGCTGGTGATCAGGCGTACCTCGCTGGCCACCCGGCGCAGTGGTGCGGCGAACAGCTCCTCGACCGACATCTCCCGACCGCCGAGCAGGACGGTGCCCTCGTCGACGCAGCGCTTCGGATAGGGCTCGTAGGACTGTGGCAGCGAGAGCGCGGTGTGCAGCGCGTCCCGGCCGACCAGCAGCCGCTCACCGGTGTCGGCGCAGACCGCCGAGCGCAGCAGCGGCGAACCGTCGAAGAGCAGGGGCCTGGGTTCCCGCCCCGGCAGGGCCAGCACCGCGACGGTGTTGTAGGTGCCGAAGTCGATGCCGAGTCTCGCGCCCACGCCACGCACAGCCATCACGGTACGGGAGCGACGTCCTACTGTGGGCACCCGTCCGGCGCTTCCCGATCGGGACATGGGGCGGGCCCGACCGGGAGTCGGCCGGGCCCGCGAGTGCGAGGGTTGGAAACGGTGGTGCGGGTGTCGGGAACGGTCAGGTCAGGTGGTCGGCTGCCCGTCGCCCGAGCCGAGGGCCGGGGTGGTCGGGCTGCCGGAGGTGACGGCGATCCGCCGGGCTCCGCCGGTGTCGTCGGCGTACGCGCCGGTGACCCGGATCTGGAGTACGCCCGCCTCGTACGAGGCGGTGACCGCGTCCGCGGTCAGGTGCGCGGGGAGCCGGAACGCGCGCCGGAACGAGCCGTACCGGACCTCGCGCAGGGTCCGTCCGTCCCGCTCCTCGGCCCGCTCGTCGCGCCGCTCGCCCCGGACGACCAGCCGGCCGGACTCGACCTCCACGGTCACGTCCCGCTCGACGTCGAGCCCGGGCAGTTCGACCCGGACCACCGCGTCGTCACCGTCCCGGACGATCTCGGCCGACGGGGTGAAGGTCGACGGGGTGGAGCCGGTCGACCGGTCGGCCGGCCAGCCGGTGGTGGTGCCGAAGGAGTGGCGGACCAGGGCGTCGAACTCCGCGAACGGGTCCCGCCGGGTCCACAGCGACAGGGTGCTCATGGCTGCTCTCCTCAGGTGCAATCTGGCCGGTCGTCCCGACCGGCACCTAGGACAACTTGAGTCGACCCGACTCAATTCCCGTTCGGGATCATGGTGCTCCCGCCGAGGGGCCACGTCGTGTCGTTCCGACGGCTCACAGCCAGCCGTTGTCGACGGCGATCCGGTACGCCTCCGCCCGGCTGCCGGCCCCGAGTTTGCCGACCACGGCGGCGAGGTGGTTGCGTACCGTGCCCTGCGACAGGGAGGCACGCCGGGCGACCGCCGAGACCGGCGCGTCGGTACCGGCCAGCCGGAGCACCTCCAGTTCGCGCGGTGTCAGCGGGCACTCGGGTGCGGTCAGCGCCTCCGCCGCCAACGTCGGATCGACGTACCGCGCCCCGCCGTGCACCCGCCGGACGACGTCGGCCAGCGCCCCGCCCGGGGCGCCCTTGGCCAGGAAGCCCCGGGCGCCGGTGGCGAGGGCCCGGCGCAGGTGCGCGGGGCGGCCACGACCGGTCAGGATGACCACCGCGCAGGACGGCAGCGCCCTGGCCAGTTCGGCGGCGACGCCCAGCCCGTCCAGCGCCGGCATCTCCAGGTCCACCACCGCGACGTCCGGGCGGTGCGCCAGCGCGGCCTGCACCGCGGCCCGGCCGTCACCGGCCTGCGCCACCACCTCGACGTCGGGCTCCAGGTCGAGCAGGGCGGCGACGGCGACCCGGATCAACTCCTCGTCGTCGGCGAGCAGTACCCGGATCATGCTCGGCCGGCCCGCGCCGGTGCGCCCCCGCTCACCCGTCCCGCCCACCGCCGTCGTCTCCACCGCCGCCTCCCCTCCGTGATCTCGGAACCCGCGGCCCCGACTCGCCCGCCCGACCTGCCGTCTCCTCGGCTGTCCGTCCCGCGGTCCTCTCGGCCGCCCGTCCCGCGGTCGCCTCGTCCGCCCCGCCGGTGGCCGGCACGACGGCCTCGACCGTGAAGACGCCGTCGCGGTGCTCGGTCCGGAGCGTCCCGTCGGCGTCGGCCAGCCGGTCGGCGAGGCCGCGCAGTCCCGAGCTGTGCCGGTCCGGCGCGGCCGGCCCCGCCCCGTCGTTGGCGACGGTCAGCCGGAACCGGTCGGCGTCCCGACCGACCTCGATGGTGCACCAGGTGGCCCGGCTGTGCCGCAGCAGGTTGGTACTCGCCTCGCGCAGTACCGGGGCCAGTTGGGCGGCGACCCCGGCCGGTACGTCGCCGGCCGGCTGCTCGACCGTGCACCGTACGCCGGACGAGCGCAGTACCTCGGCGGTTGCCGTCAGCTGTTCCCGCAGGTCGATCGTGCGGTAGCCGTGTACCGCCTCCCGCACCTCGGCCAGGGCGGAGACGGCCAGCCGCTGCACCTCGGCGGCCTCCCGGCCGGCCCGGTCCGGGTCGATCGGCGTGAGCCGGGCCACGAGTTC
Source organism: Plantactinospora sp. B6F1 (assembly GCF_040120695.1). Taxonomy (NCBI): domain Bacteria; kingdom Bacillati; phylum Actinomycetota; class Actinomycetes; order Micromonosporales; family Micromonosporaceae; genus Plantactinospora; species Plantactinospora sp. B6F1. Next base: position 170,857 of record NZ_JBEEAC010000005.1, read on the forward strand.
GGCCTTGAGCGCGATCACCGAGAGATGGTGTCCGAGCAGGTCGTGCACGTCCCGGGCGAACCGGAGCCGCTCCTGGGTGGCGGCCAGCCGGGCCTGGGCCGCCCGGCCCTGCTCTGCGGCCACCAGCAGATCCCAGAACCAGACCTGGAACCAGCCGATCGCCGCCACGGAGAGTCCGATGCCGCCGGTGATCAGGAGGTGGTCCGACACCTCGCCACCGGTCGACCTGGCCACCGCGACCGTGACCGTGACGGTCGCCGCCACCACCAGGGCCGCGGTCCGGCGGCCGAGCAGCAGCGGCGCGGTACCGACGATGGAGGCACCCAGCCAGGCCCAGGTCGGCCAGCCGCCGCCGGCGACCGGACCGACCAGCGGTACGGAGGCGACGGCCGTACCGGCGTACCCGACCAGCGCCCGGCGCCGGGCCGACGTGGTCAGCCAGGGCGTGAGCAGGACGTACAGCGCCACGATCTGGGCGGTGGCGACGGCGATGATGCCGACCGCGCCGAGCACGGTCCACACCGGGTCCGCCTCGCGGGCCAGTCCGATCCCCGGCATCATCAGCGCGGTCAGCAGCGTGCCGACCAGCGCGACCAGGGTGGCGATCCGGGGGCGGCGCAGCCGCGGATCACGTCTGGGCGGGTCGGGAGCGCTCGTCATCCGCCGATGCTATGCGCCGGCCGCCCAGGCTCGGTGCCCGTGGCTCCGCGACCGCGGCGGACGATTCCCGTTTCCTCGGGGTTCACTTGTAGAGAAACGGGTCACGAGGGTTGCGCCGCCGACGGCGCCGCATCAGGCGTCGTACGACGGATAGGACCGAGCCCAAGGCTCGCGGCCAAACCATTTTCCCCCCAGGGTGTGCGGCGGGACCGGGCGCGGGATAGCTAACATCCCCGCGCAAAATATCGCCTCGGATCGTGCCCGGCAACAACCTGGACCGGTTGGCCTCCGGCCGGCTACCCCGACGCGGGCCGCAACGCTCCGGGCTCGGAAGGTACGCCGTGGGAGCGCGTCCATTTGATCATGCTGGACCTCTTGACGATTGTCGCGCCATCGTATTGAGTCAATATCGATCCGAACGGGCAATGCACCCGACGACGGGAAAGGCAGGGGGTGGCATGTCCGTGTCCCGGTTCGCTTTGGCGTGCCCCGGAGGATTTCTCCGGACCAATGGCGATCAAATAGTTGACGGCGACGGACAGTCGGTTATCTGGCGGGGGATTGGCCTCGCCGGTTGGCTCAACTTCGAGAACTGGATGACCGGTTTCCCGGCGTACGAGCAGGGCATGCGGGGCGCCGTGCGGGACGTACTCGGGCCGGAGCGGTCGGCGTTCTTCTTCGACCGCTTCCTGGAGCACTTCTTCACCGCCGACGACGCCCGGTTCATCGCCGGGCTCGGCTGCAACGTGGTCCGGATCCCGGTCAACTACCGACACCTGGAGGACGACCGCCGACCGTTCGAGATCGTGGAGTCCGGATTCCGTCACCTGGACCGGGCGATCGAGCTGCTCGCCGCGTGCGGCGTACGCACCATCATCGACCTGCACGCGCTGCCCGGCTGGCAGAACCAGGACTGGCACAGCGACAACCCCAGCCACGTGGCCCAGTTCTGGCAGCACCCGCACTTCCAGGACCGGGTCGTACACCTCTGGCGGGCGATCGCCGGCCGCTACCGGGACGAGCCGTGGGTGGCCGCGTACAACCCGGTCAACGAACCGGCCGACCCGACCGGGGAGGTGATCGGGCCGTACTCGCGGCGGCTGGTCGAGGCGATCCGCGAGGTCGACCCGGAGCACATCGTGATCCTGGAGGGCAACCGCTACTCCAACGACTTCGACGTGTACGGCGAACCGCTGCCCAACGTGATCTACTCGCACCACGACTACGCGCCGCCCGGTTACGTCCCGGACGGTCGCTACCCGGGTGTGGCGCACCTGACGCACGTCTGGGAGTCGCCGGACGGCATCGGCTACGAACACGGCATCCTGCTGCCGGACCAGTCCCGCGACCAGTACTTCGACGCGAGCGTGCTGGAGCGGACCTACCTCAAGCGCAGCGAGTACATGCTCCGCACCGGCACCCCGGTCTACGTCGGCGAGTTCAACGTCGTCTTCACCGGCGAACCCGAGCGCGACCGGATGCGGCTCGACCTGCTCGCCGACCAGTTCGAGATCTACACCCGGCACCGGGCCAACTGGGCGTTCTGGCCCTACAAGGACATCGGGGTGGCGGCACCGCTGACCGTCGACCCGGAGAGCCCGTGGATGCGCCGGATTCGGCCGGTACTGGAGAAGAAGGCCCGGCTCGGCGTCGACCTGTGGGGCGGCCGGCACGACCAGATCCAGCAGGTGATGCGCCCGCTCAAGGAGCTCTTCGCCCGGGAGTTCCCGGACTACCGGCCGTTTCCGTTCGGCAGCGAGTTCCTGATCGGCCGGCTGGTGCCGCAGATCCTCTTCGCCGAGGCCCTGCTGCCGGAGTTCGGTGAGCTGTTCCGGGGCATGGACGAGGTGGCGATCGACGAGATGATGTCCTCGTTCCGGTTCGACCGGTGCCGGCCGCGCGGGCCGTTGGTCGAGCTGCTGCGCCGGGCCTGCGCCCAGCAAGCGCCGGTGTGAGGCGATGTCGTCGACCACCCCGGTTCCGGCCCTGGCCCGACCCCGCGACCTGTCCGGGCCGACGGCGACTCCGCCGGGTCCCAAGGACGCGCTGCGGGCCGAGCTGATCGACACCTTCGAGCTGCGGATGCGGCGGGGACTGTGGCGGCCCGGCGACACCACGCTGCTGCGGGCACTCGGCGGCGCGCGCCGGATCCTCGCCGTCTGCGACCGGCCCGAGCGGGGCCGCCGGCTGGACGCCTATCTCGGATACTGGCGGGAGCGCGGTGCGCTGGACCGGTACCGGACGGTCGACGCCGGTGACCTCGCCACGCCGGAGAACCCCGATCCGGTACGCGCGGTGGTGCGGGCCGCCCTCGCGGCCGGGCTCGGCCGGCGGGACGCCTTCGTCTCCCTCGCCGGGCCGCCGGCAACCGCCGCCACCGTGCTGGCCGCCGCGATGTACCGCCGGTACGCCCACGCGGTCCGGGTGCACGACGGGCTGTCCTCGTTGCTGGCCTCCCTGCACTGGAGCGCCCGGGTGGTGGCCGGCGAACCGGCGCTCGCCGCCGAAGCGCGGGATCCGGTGTTGCTGGTCGACGTGGACACCCTGCTGGCCGATCCCACTCCGGTGCGTCCCGACGAGGAGTCGGCGATCCGCCACCTCGCCGGCCACGACGACGTACTCGCCGACCAGCTGGACCGGGCGCGCGAGCCGGCCCTGGTCCGGCAGGCGGCGCTGGCCGCGGTGGCCCGGCTGCTGCACCGGCACGGCCCCGGCGACCGCCGGATCTGGCCGGCACCCCCACCGGCACCCCCACCGGCAGCCGACGCGCCGCCGATGCCCCCGCCGTCCACCGCCGGGCTGGCCTCCACCGCCGGGCTGGCCTGCATCGCCGGGCTGCCGTCCACCGCCGGGCCGGCGTCCCCGGTGTGGGTGGCACCCATGACGGACGGTGCGCGGACGTCGGGCGGAGCGGGGTGGCCGGGGTCGGTGCCGGCGCCGGTACGGGCACACCGGATCCGGAAGCTCGGCTACCGGGTCACCTTCACCGCCCGGGTTCTCGCCCCGGACAATCCGGTGCTCTCCGGATACCTGCCGGCCCATTCCCGGGTGCTGGCGGTGGTCGACGACTACTCGCCGGCGGTCACCGCCGCAGTCCGGGACATGCTCGCCCGGCGCCGCCGGCAGGGGCGGCTCGCCGGCTGCACGGTACTGCCGCTGCGCAGCTCCTCCCGGGGCAAGACCTTCGATGCGGCCGGGCGGCTGCTGCGCCGGGTACGCCGGCTCGGCCTCGGGCCCGCCGACCGGATCCTGGCGGTCGGCGGCGGGACCGTGCTCGATCTGGTCGGCTACGTCGCCGCCTGCCACTCCGGCGGTACGCCGTACCTGCGCGTGCCGACCACCCTGGTCGGGCTGGTCGACGCGGGGATCGGGCTGAAGGTCGGCGTCGACCTGGACGGCCGGAAGAACCTGCTCGGCGCGTACCATCCGCCGCTGGCCTGCCTCTGCGACGCCGGTTTCCTGCAGACCCTGCCGGAGGTCGAGTTCCGCTGCGGACTGGCCGAGATCGTCAAGATCGCACTGGTCCGGGACGCCCGTCTCTACCACCTGGTCGAGGAGCACCACGCCGTGCTGCGCGACCCCGGTGCCGCGGCGGTGCTCGACGAGGTGCTCCGGCGCGCGGTCGCCGCGATGCTGGTCGAGCTGGAGGAGAACCCCTGGGAGCGGCGGCTGCGCCGGCTCGCCGACTTCGGCCACGAGTTCGGGCACGTGTTGGAGGAGCGGTCCGGCTACCGGCTGCGGCACGGCGAGGCGGTGGCGGTCGGGATGGCGCTCTCCTGCCGGCTGGGCGTTGCCGCGGGGCGGCTGCCGTACGCCGTCGCCGACCGCGCCGAGAGGCTGCTGCGCCGGATCGGGCTGCCGACGTACGACGACTGCTGCGACGCCGACGAGCTGTGGCGGGCACTGCGCACCCACGTACTGCCGCACAAGGGTGGCGAACTGCACCTGGCGGTACCGGTCGGGATCGGGGCCGGCGGGTTCGTCGACTCGATCGACGACATCGGTCCGGCGGACCTGCACCGGGCCTGGTCGGCGCTGCGCCGCCGGAGGACCCTCGGCGACCCTCCTGCCGCTGGCGCGCCGGTCCCGCCCGGCGGCGCGCCGGTCCCGCCCGCTGGCGCGCCGGTCACGTCCGGCGGCGCGCCGATCCCATCCGCTGGCGCGCCGATCCCGCCCGGCGGAGATGGGCCGGTGGTGTCGGCCCCGGCGTGGAGCGGGCCGTGACCGGACGGACGGAACCGGAGGGGTGGACCCGGGTGCCGGCGCCGCAGGGCGTGGTGGTCGATGTCGGCGGCACCTGGACCCGGCTGGCGCTGGCCGAGGCGGGTCGGCCGGTCGGCGAGGTGGTCCGGTTCGCCACCCCGAACCGGCGGGACCGTCCGGGCGTTCCGCTGGCCGCCGTCCGCGACCTCCTGATGGACCGGATCGCCGAGGAGGCCGACCGGCTGCACCGGACCGCCGGACCCGCCGGACGGCGGGAGGTAGGGGTCGCGTTCGGTGCGGTGATCACCGTCGAGGGCGTGGTGCGGGACGCGAGCGTGCTCTGGCAGGCGCGGTCGGCCGGCTACGACGTACGGGCGGCGCTGGGCGCGCGGCTGCCGTGGGCCAGGGTCACGGTGGTCAACGACGTCGCCGCGGCCGCCTGGCACTACCGGCGGCTCGGCCGGTTCGCCCTGGTCACCGTCAGCACCGGGGTGGCGGTCAAGGTCTTCGACGACCGACTGCCCGGCACCGCCAAGGTGCTCGCCGACCCGGCCGGGCTCGGCGGGGAGATCGGGCACGTGCCGGTCGAGCCGAGCCGGCTCGACGCGGTGCCCGGCGGGCCGGCCGGAGCCGCCCGGCTCGGTCGGGCCGCCGCAGCCGGGGACCGGTCCGCCCGTGAGCGACTGGCCACACTGGACCTTCCGTGGTGCGACTGCGGTGCGGTGGCCGACCTCTGCGCGTACAGCTCCGGGCCGGCCGTGCTGCGGGCGGCGATCCGGCGGGCCCGGCGGCACCCGGCCGACTTCGCCGCGTCGCTACTGCACCGGCTCGTCGACGGCGACCCGGACCGGATCGACGGGCCGGCGCTCGCCACCGCGGCCCGGACCGGCGACGCGTTCGTCACCGAGCTGCTGCGCGCGGCGACCCGGCACCTCGCGGTGGCGCTCCTGCAGGTCTGCGCCCAGCTCGGGCTCTGCCGCGCGGTGGTGGTCGGCGGCTTCGCGCACGGCGTCGGCGCGCCCTGGTTCGCCGCGCTACGCGAGTGGCTGGCGAAGCTCTGCGTCGACGCCGGCTGGTTCTCCGGCTGGACGGCCGCCGAGCGGGACGGGCTGCTGCACGTCCCCGACGACGCGGACCGGGCCACCCTGGCCGGGATGGCCGGCTACCTCGCCGCGCGCCAGGCCGAGATCCGCGAGGTGGTCAAGCCGGTCGGCGAGTCGCGGCTGGTCCTGACCACCGGCACCCGACCGCGCTGCGGCCGCGAGCAGTTGCTGCTCCGCCCCAGGTACGCCGGCCTCTGCGGCACCGACCTGCAGATCCTGCGCGGCGAGCGGGGTCTGGAGCCGGGGGTGCTCGGGCACGAGTGCGTGGCCGAGGTGGTCGAGGTGGGTACGTCGGTCTCCGGGCTCCGCCCCGGTGACCTGGTGACGCTCAACCCGAACCACCCCACCGACGACTACCTCAAGCTCGGCCACAACCTGCCCGGGGTGTTCCGGGACGTCCTCGTCACCGATCTGGGTGCGCTGGCCCAGGGGCAGCTCGTCGGGCTTCCGCCCGGCTGCGGCCCGGAGTGGGTCCTGCTGGAGCCGCTGGCGGCGGTACTGCGGGCGCACCGGGGACTCGCCGGCGACTGGGCCGGCCGGGACGTCCTCGTCGTCGGTGCCGGCGTACTCGGCCTGCTGCACGTGGCGGTCGCCCGCGCCCGTGGCGCCCGTACCGTGACCGTGGCCGCCCGGACCGACCGGCGGCTACGGGCGGCGGTCCAGCGTGGACTGCCGGCCCCGGACGCGGTGCTGCCGCTCGGTCCCGGGCTCGCCGCCGGGGTCCGGTCGGTGACCGCCGGTCGCGGTGCCGAGCTGGCCGTGCTGGCGGTGGCCGGTGACGGCGGGCCGGCGGCGGCCGAACTCACCTGGCCGGCGCTGGCCGACGGGGCCGGCCTGCACCTGTTCGGGGGTTTCCGGCCCGGCCGGCTGCTCCGGGCCGGCGGCGGCACGGCGCTGGACCCGGCGGCGGTACGGGCCGGCGGCGGGCGTCGGGTGGTGGAGAACCCGGCCGGTGGCCGGTGCACCGTGGTCGGCTCCCGGGGCGGTCGGGCCGGCGACTTCACCGCCGCCCGGGACCTGCTCGCCGGAGCGTCACCCGCCGATCCCGCCGATCCCGCCGGGACCGGCGGCGACACCTCCTCGGCCACCCTCGCGGTCGACCTGGCGCCGCTGGTCAGCCACCTCGTCTCGCTGCCCGCGCTGCCGGGTGTGGCAACCGAACTGCTCGACCACGGAACGGTCGCCGGCGGCTGCGCACTGCGGGTCGTGGTCGACCTGCGGCTCGACGGCACCGTGGTGGCTCCGGCGCCGCCGATACCGGCCCGACGGGGTACGCCGTGACCGGGCCGCACCGGGGGGCCGAGCCGAGCGGAGCCGAACTCTGGGCGTACGTGCGGGCCGCTGCCGCCGGCGAGCGGTACGGGCCGGCCGGTACGGTCGCCGCGCTCGCCAGCCTCGCCGGAGTGCCCCGACTCGGCTGGGTACGCCCACCGGCCTGGCCGCGGGTCTCCCGGCTCACCGCCGACCGGGGCGGCGGACGGCTGCTGCGCGGCTGCCGCCGGGCCGTCTTCGCCGGCACCGGCGGCTGGGCCTTCGGGCTGCGGGCGATCTGCGAGGCGGTGCCGGGACAGAGCGCGGTCCGGGTGCTGGACTCCCTGGACCCGGCGACGGTGCAGCGGACCCTGGGCGAGTGGGACGGGCCGGGGGCCGCCGCCGGGTTCGCGGTCAGCGCCTCCGGGCGTACCCGGGAGACCCGGCTGCTGGCCGCCACCCTGGCGCTGGTCCGGCAGCGTACCGGCGGAGCGGCCCCGGCCTGGCTCCGCGAGCGCGACGGGACGCTCTCGGTGAGCGGCGGCCGCGACCAGGTGGCCCTCTACCACGCCCCGCTCTCGGTGCCGGCGCTGCTCACCGCCCGGATGCTGAGCGGGCCGCACTTCGACGCCGCCTACCGGGCGTTCGCCGGGGCGGCACGGACGATCGGCGAGTGGGCCGGCGAGGAGTCGGGCCGGTTCCCGGCGACCGGCCGGCCCCGGGTGCTGTTCCGGCTGCCGCCCGGCGCCGGTCCGGGGCTGCGGCTCTGGACCCTCCAGGCGGCCCGGCAGGGGTGGGGCGGCAAGTCCGAGCGGTTCCGGCCGTGGCCGGACGTGACGGCCGAGCCGTCCTCGGGTGCGCTGGTCGTCGACGTGGCGGCGGGCATCTCCGCGCTGTGCCGGCCCGGCGGACCGGCCGGCGCGGTCGCCGCCGCGATGGCCGCCTGCTACGCGGTCGCCGCCCTGGTGGTGTGTGTCGCGGTACGGCACGGGCTGCGCTTCGCCACCCACGACGCGGTGCAGCGGTACAAGCGGCTGTTGCCGGTGACACCGACCGCGGCCGACCGGCCCGTCGGGAGCCGGGCGGTGGCCGGCGGCGACGAACTCGCCACCGTACTCGCCGGATGGCTGGCCCGGCGGCCCGAACTCACCGCCGTGCACGTCGTCGGCTACGGCGCCGGCCCGGCCGGTGCGGTCCGGGCGGAACGGCTGGCGCAGCGGCTCGGCCGCACCGTCGAGGTGCACGAGGGCAGCGGCTGGAACCACCACTCGTACCAACTGGTCTGGCACACCCGCTCGGTCGGGGTGGCGGTACTGCTCGACCCGGAGCTGCCGGTCGGCACCGGCGATCCGGCCCTGGACGGTGCGCTGGCGGCCCAACGGCACACCCTGGACGCGATCGCCGTGGCCACCCACCGTTCGCTCGCCCCACGCAGCCTGCTGCTGCACTGGTCCGGCCCGCCGGGGCGGATCCGATGACGTTCCGGATCGGCATCGTGGGCGCCGGGTTCCTGACCCGCCGGGCGCTGCTGCCGGCGATCGCCGCCGCCGACGACCTGCGGCTGGTCGCCGTACTCGACCCCGACGAGGCGGCGCTGCGGGCGGTGGCCGCCGAGGTGCCGGAGATCTGGGCCGGGACGGACGTCCGGGACTTCCTGCGTACGCCGCTGGACGGGGTGCACGTGGCGACGCCGAACCGACGGCACGCCGAGTACGCCTGCCGGGCGCTGGCCCGGGGCATCCCGACGCTGGTGGAGAAGCCGCTCGCCGACACCGTGGCGGGCGGGCAGTGGATCCTGCGCGCCGCGACCGCCTCCGGCGCACCGGCGATGGTCGGCTACATGTCCCGGTACAACGCGTTCAACCGGGCGGTGGTCGAACTGGTCCGCTCCGGGCGGCTCGGCGCGCCCCGGTCGATCGCCGCCTGCCACCTCGGGCACCGGCTGGGGGACTGGCGTAACCGGCGGGCCGACAGTGGCCTCGGCTGCCTCGGCGACCTGGCGATCTATCCGTTGCTGACCGCGGCCGACGTCTTCGACGCGGCGCCGACCGCCTGCCGGGCCACCGGCTACCCGGCCGGTGACCGGGAGCAGACCGAGATCTTCGTCGAGGCCACGGTGTGGTTCGGCGAGGAGCGGCGGCTCCAGGTCGAGTCGTCCTTCACCGAACCACCGGAGACCGGCGTCTCGCGCTACACCGTCGTCTGCGAGCGGGGCCTGCTGGTGGTCCGGAACTCGTGGGCGATGGACTCCGGCGGCTCGGTGCTGGTCTGCGACGAGCGGGGACGGCGCTGGCTGTGCCCCGAGCCGGTGGATCCGTACCTCGCCCAGTACCGGGCGTTCGCCGCCAGCGCGGCCGGACAGCCGGTACCGGTCGAGGTGGGGGTCGCCCGCGCGCTGCGGGACCTGCGGGTGCTGCACGCACTCGAACGAAGCGTCGCCAACGGCGGAGTGCGGTTGGCATTGACCGGAGGGCAGAACCCATGAAGCTCGTCCTGCACAGCTACACCTTCCGCCGCTACCCCCTGCGGCACGTCTTCGCGGTCGCCGCGCGGTACGGCTGGGACGGCATCGAGCTGGTCCACTTCCACTTCGACCCGGCCCGGGTCGAGACCGAGGTCGCGGACGCGGTGGCGCTCGGCCGGCACTACGGGGTGGGTGTGCACTGTGTCGGCTACACCGGAGATTTCGTCGGCGACGACCCGGCGACCCGGGCCGCCTCGCTGGCCCTGGCCGAGCGCGCCGTCGCCGCCGCCGCCCGGCAGGGGATCGAACTGGTCAACGGCTGGTCCGGGACCCTGGAACGGGATCCGGACGACTGGCGGGTCAACGGCAGTGCCCTGGCCCGGGAGGTGCACTACGAGCGGGCCGCCGAGGGTTACCGCCGGCTCGGCGACTACGCGGCCCGGCACGGCGTACGGGTGGGGGTGGAGGTCTATCCCGGCTCGGTGCACGACACGGTGGCCGGTACCGCGAAGCTGCTGGCGATGGTGGACCATCCGGCCGTGGTCGCCACGGCCGACCCCGGCAACGCCTACGTGGTCAGCCTGGCCGACCGGGATCCCGCCGTGCTCGACCAGCTCGCCGGCCGGCTCGGCTACTTCCACCTGAAGAACCTGCACCCGCGTGGCGGGCGGGCGGACTTCAACGTGGACACCGCCGACGGCGTGCTGGACAACTACGCCTGGATCACCAAGGCGGACTCGCTCGGCGTACCGGCGATCTGTGTCGAGTACTGCGGGGACGGTGATCCGCATCCGCCGATCGCCCGGGCCGGCGACTACGTACGCGACTGCCTGGCGCTCCGCGACGACCTCGCCTGCCGGCACGCGGCGGCGGAGGCGGCCGGGGAACTCGTGACCGGCGCGGCGCTGGCCGGTGCGGCGGGGTCCGGTCGGTGAGCGCCGGCTCGCCGACGACCGCCGCCTGGAACGCCCCGGAGGCGACCGCCCGGCCGGTCCGGTGGGGTGTGCTCGGCACCGGCTGGATGGCCGGCCGGTTCGTCGAGGACCTGCGGCGGCTGCCGGACGCCGAGGTGGTCGCGGTCGGTTCGCGTACCGGGGAGGCGGCCGAGCGGTTCGCCACCCGGTACGCGGTCCCGCGCGGGTACGGCAGTTGGGCCGGGCTCGCCGCCGACGACCGGGTCGACGTCGTCTACGTGGCGACGCCGCACGCCAGCCACCACGCGGCCAGCGCGCTCTGCCTGGACGCGGGCCGGGCGGTGCTCTGCGAGAAGCCGTTCACGCTCAACGCCGGGCAGGCCGTCGACCTGGTCACCCGGGCCCGATCCGCCGGCCTCTTCCTGATGGAGGCGATGTGGATGCGCTGCGTACCGGCGATCCGCCGGCTGGTCACCCTGGTCCGGGACGGTGCGGTCGGGGTACCCCGGCTGGTCCAGGCGGACTTCGGCCTGGTGGGGCCGGTCGACCCCGGGCACCGGCTGCGGGACCCGACGCTCGGCGGTGGCGCCCTGCTGGACCTCGGCGTCTATCCGGTGACCCTGGCCCACCTGCTGCTCGGGGCGCCGGACTCGGTCACCGGGCTCGCCACGCTGAGCCGACACGGCGTCGACGAGACCACCGCGCTGGTGCTGGGCTACCCGGACGGGGCGCTGGCCAGCCTCTCCTGTTCGATCGTCGCCGACACGCCGTGGACGGCCACGGTCTGCGGCAGCGGCGGCCGGATCGAGGTGGACCGGGGCTTCTTCCGGCCCGCCCGGCTGACCCTGCGGCAGGGGGACGGCGAGCCGCGGGCCGTCGAGGTGCCGTACCAGGGGGAGGGGTTCGTGCACGAGGCGGTCGAGGTGATGCGCTGCCTGCGGGCCGGGTTGACCGAGAGCCCGCTCGCCACCCTGGCCGACACCGTGGCGGTGCTGCGGATCCTGGACGCCGTACGGGCCCGGACCGGGGTGCGCTATCCGGCCGACGACGACTGGCCGGCGGTGTCGGACGGCCGGTCGACCGGTGCGGACGGCGGTCCGGCCCGGGACGACGCCGGGCCGGCCGGGCTAAGGGAAGACGACCCGGTGGCGCAGGCTGCCGACGATCCGGCCGCAGCGCATCGCGCACCGGGTCACCCAGACGGCCCGGGCCCGCCGGGACCGGAGCAGGTCGGGCAGGTGGCGCAGCAGCCAGCGCCACTCCCGGGCGGCCGGCCGGACCGAGCGGGGTAGCCCGGCGGCGGCGAAGTCCCGGTACAGCCGGGGGTGGCTGAGGCCGTACGAGTAGTACTGCCGGGCCATCTCCCGGAGCCGGCGACGCAGCCGGTAGTGCACCACCGCTTCCGGCAGCGCCCCGACCGGGTACCCGGCGAGCTGCGCCCGCCAGAAGAAGCTCACCTCGTCCGAGCCGTACCGGTAGGCGGGGTCGAAGCCGCCGAGTTCCTCGAAGACGGTCCGGCGCACCCCGCAGTTGGCGCCGAGCGCGTAGGGGAGGAAGTCGAATCCCTCCTGGAGCGAGCCGGCCGGCTTCTCGGGCCGGGCGGCGAGGGACACCTCGTCGTTGAGCAGCCGGCGTTCGACGTGTCCGCCGACGGCGGGAAACTCGGCGAGTCCGCGTACCATCTCGGCCACCCAGCCGGGCGCGACCACGTCGTCCTGGTCGCAGAAGAGCAGCAGTTCTCCCCGGCTCACCCGGCAGCCCTCGTTGCGGGCGTAGCTGGTGCCGGCCCGGTCGACCGCCTTGTGCAGCCGGAGCCCGGGCAGCCGGCTGGCGAAGGCGGCGACCAGTTCCGGCGTACCGTCGGTGGAGCCGTTGTCGACCACGACGAGTTCCCAGCGTCCGGGGTAGGTCTGCCGGGCCAGCGCCGCCAGTTGCGCGCCGATCGTCGCGGCGCCGTTGCGGGTCGGCATGATCACCGACACCAGCCCGGGTACGGTCATCGCCCGGCCCGTCCGGTCGCCGGGAAGCGCAACCGTTCGTCCCCGCCGAGCCAGCGCGACATCGCGGCGGCGAACCGCTGGTGTCCCTCCCGGAGCGGATGGTCCCAGTCGCCGAACGGCACCCGGCCGAAGACCATCTCCCGGAAGGTCTGCTCGGGGCGGGGTGGCAGTGTTCCGAAGACCAGGTCGGCGCGGAGGGCGCGCATCACCGGTACCGCCTCGGCCGGGATCGGGTCGGGCAGGATCTCCCAGGCGAACGCGTACCGGCTCGGCACGCCGAGACCGGTGAGGTGGTGCTCCAGCAGCAGCCAGTCGACGAAGAAGTTGACGGTCTCGCCGGTGGTGTTGAACAGGTGCCGGAGGTACGCCTTCGACGGCCGGTCCCCCTCGGCGGCCTTCCAGTCGGCCACCCGCTGCCAGTGCAGTTCGCCGGGGAGCGCCGGTCGTACCCCGAGGTCGGGTCGGACCGGACCGTCCTCGATCCCGCTGTCGTAGTACTCGTTGCGGCTCAGCGCGGTCCACATGTTGACGAAGAGGATCTGGTCGTACCCGACGCCGTGCGCCGCCCGGATCGACTCCAGGTGCTGCACGGTGGTGCGGACGGCTCGCCGGTTGGAGCCGCCGTCGCAGGCCAGGTTGACCACGCCGATGCCGAGTTCCCGGCCGAGCAGGGCAGGCCAGGCCTCCCGCTCCGGCTCGGCCAGTTCGGCGCCCCGGGCGAAGCTGCAGCCGTTGGCCACGAGCAGCCGGATCGTGCTCATGTGCGCCGACCTCACCCCGTCTGTGCTCCGGGTACAGGGCAGTGTGGGAACGCTCCCATGTGATGACGAAGGTAAATATATCCAGTACCGGCTAGGTGGGCAACGGCGTGCCTGCGACCCGGCAGGGGTTTCGGTCGACCCCTGCGCGCCCCTACCGGGCGGTCCGGGCCCGGACGAACGCCTCGATCCCGTCCAGCACCCGTTGCAGCCCGAACTCGAACGAACGGGCCGGGTCGGCCGGGGCGTTGTGCTCGGCGCCGGCCGCCGCGCCGACCCGGGCCGCCATCGGGTAGCGCTCGGGATCGAAGACCTGCTCCAGCAGGGGTGCGAAGCGCTCCCACCACTCCTGGACGGTCATTCCGGTGCGCTGCCGCACCTGGGCGGCCTCCACGGCGCCGCGTACCGCGCCGTGCACGTAGTCGGCGAGCATGCCGACCAGGAGGTCCATCTCGATGTCGGTCAGGCCGAGTCCGGCGACGGCGCTGAGTTCGCGGTCGTACTTGGCCACCGAGTTGGGGCCGAGCACCGGAAGGCTGGTCGCGACCTGGAGCAGCCAGGGGTGCCGGCGGTAGCGGTCCCAGTTCTCCCGGGCCAGCCGTTCGAGCCGGCTCCGCCAGTCGCCCCGGTCGTCGTCCGGGTCGGCGGCCCGGGCATGGACGGTGTCGAGCATCACGTCGAGCAGCTCGGCCTTGCCCGGCACGTAGGTGTAGAGGGACATCGCGGTGACCCCGAGTTCGTCGGCGACCCGCCGCATGGAGAGGCCGGCCAGGCCCTCGCGGTCGGCGATCCCGATGGCCGCCCGGACTATCCGGTCCACCGTGAGCTTGGGTTTCGGTCCCCGCCGGGGTCGGTCCGGTACGCCCCAGAGCAGCTCCATGCTTCGCTTCGGGTCGCCGCTGCCGCTGTACTCCGTCGTCACCTCGTCATTCTCCCGGACTTGAATTCTTTACGGCGTACGCTATAGTTGCCGCCTGACTCTGTACGGTGTACATGATTTGGGGTGGTCATGCACGACAACACACCGGCGATCCGGGCCGAGGGGCTGCGCAAGCGGTACGGCGAGCGGTTCGCCCTGGACGGGCTCGACCTGCACGTCCCGGCCGGCACCGTGCACGGCCTGCTCGGGCCGAACGGCGCCGGCAAGACCACGCTGGTACGCATCCTGACCACCCTGCTCCGGTTCGACGCCGGTCGGGCCGAGGTGGCCGGCCAGGACGTGGCCCGCCGGCCCGACCTGGTCCGCTACCGGATCGGGCTGGTCGGGCAGCACGCGGCCGTGGACGAGGTGCTCTCCGGCCGGCAGAACCTGGCGATGTTCGGGCGGCTCTACCACCTACCCGGTGCGGTCGCCGACCGCCGGGCGGACGAACTGCTGGACCGGTTCGGCCTGGCCGACAGCGGGGACAGGCCCGTCGGCCGGTACTCGGGCGGGATGCGACGCCGGCTCGACCTGGCCGCCGGGCTGATCCTGGCCCCGGAGGTGCTCTTCCTCGACGAACCGACCACCGGGCTCGACCCGCGCGGGCGCAACGAGATGTGGGCGGCGGTACGCGACCTGGCCGGCGCCGGCACGACGGTGCTGCTCACCACCCAGTACCTCGACGAGGCCGACCAACTCGCCGACCGGATCTCGGTGGTCGACGCCGGCCGGATCGTCGCCGACGGTACGCCGGACGAACTGAAGAGCCGGCTCGGCGGCGACCGGATCGACATCGTGCTGCACCGCCTCGCCGACCTGCCGGAGGCGGCGGAACTGCTCGGCCGGATCGCCGACGGGCCGGTCAACCGGGACGACGACGACCGGCGGATCAGCGCCCCGGTGCGGGACCGGATCGGCGCACTCGGCGCGCTGGTGCGCGGGCTCGACGAGCGGGACATCGCGGCCGAGGACATCGCGCTGCGCCGACCGACCCTGGACGAGGTGTTCCTGCACCTCACCGGTGGCACCGGCGGCGAAGCCCGCGCCGGTGGTCGGGGCGGGCCGGCCGGCCCGACCGGCGACCTGGCCGACGAGGAGAACCGGGAGGTGGCACGGTGACCACGACGACGACCATGACATTTCCGTCCCCGCCGCGACACGCCGCGCAGCGGCTGCGCTGGGTACTCGCGGACAGTTGGACGATCACCCGCCGGGACCTGGCGCACTGGGTCCGTCAACCGGTGCAGGTCGTCCTCGGGCTGCTGTTTCCGATCATGGTGGTACTGATGTTCGGCTACCTGTTCGGCGGCGGGATGGCGGTGCCCGGCGGTGGCGGCTACCGGGAGTTCCTGATGCCCGGGATGTACGCGATGACCATGCTCTTCGGCATCGAGGCCACCTACGCCGCGGTCGCCACCGACGCCGCCCGGGGAATCACCGACCGGTTTCGGGCGATGCCGATGGCCGGCTCGGCGGTGGTGGTCGGCCGCAGCGTCGCCGACCTGCTGCACGCCGCGCTCGGCCTGGCGGTGATGGTCGGCTGCGGACTGGCGGTCGGCTGGCGGTGGCACGGCGGCGTCGGTGCCGCGCTGGCCGCGTTCGGGCTGCTCCTGCTGCTGCGGTTCGCGGTGCTCTGGGTGGGTATCTACCTCGGCCTGCTGCTGCGTAACCCGGAGGCGCTGGTCGCGTTGCAGGTGCTGGTCTGGCCGGTACTCTTCCTCTCCAACGCTCTGGTCGCCCCCGACACCATGCCGGGCTGGCTGGGCGTCGTGGCCGAGTTGAACCCGCTCTCCGCGACGGTCTCCGCCACCCGGGAGCTCTTCGAGAACCCCGGCTGGGGGGAGAGCTCCCGGCTCGACCGCTACGCCGTGCCACTGGCGCTGGGCTGGCCGATCCTGCTGACCGCGATCTTCCTACCGCTCTCGGTGCGGCTGTACCGGCGACTCGACCGGTAGCCGGCGGCCCGACGGCCGTACGCCCCGCTCGGCCGGGGCGTACGGCCGGGGTTGCGGCGGCCGGTGAGGGGTATCCCAGGACGCCAGCGCGGCGAGAGCGAGCCTGGAAGAGGACATCATGCCCCTGCTACCCGATGAACCCAGCCGACCCGACGCCATCGTGTTGATCCACGGCCTCTGGATGACCTCCCGGAGTTGGGAGCACTGGGCCGACCGGTACCGGGATGCCGGGTTCCAGGTGCTGACGCCAGCCTGGCCCGGCATGGACTCCGACGTCGAGGCATTGCGCCGCGACCCGGCCGCGATCGCCGGGCTGACCTCGGACCAGATCGTCGACCACCACGAGCGGATCATCCGTGAACTGCCCAGCCCGCCGATCATCATGGGACACTCGTTCGGCGGCGCGTTCGCCCAGATGCTGCTGGACCGCGGGCTGGGCGCGGCCGGAGTCGCGATCGACTCGGCGGCGGTCAAGGGAGTCGTCCGGATGCCGCTCTCCTCGCTCAAGGCCAGCCTGCCGGTACTGCGGAACCCGGCGAACCGGCACCGGGCCGTACCGCTGAGTCTGGACGAGTTCCACTACGCCTTCGCCAACACCATGTCCCGGGACGAGGCGGAGCAGGCGTACCAGCGCCACCACGTACCGGCCGCCGGGCACGTGCTCTTCGAGTCGGCGCTGGCGAACCTGAACCCCCGGACCGCGCTGCGGGTGGACTTCGGCAACGAGCGGCGGGCGCCACTGCTGCTGATCGCCGGCGGCGCCGACCACGTGGCGCCACCCTCGGTGACGAAGGCGACCGCCGGACAGTACCGGAAGTCGACCGCGGTCACCGGCTACAAGGAGTTCCCGGGTCGATCGCACTACATCCTGGGGCAGCCCGGCTGGGAGGAGGTCGCCGACTACGCGCTCAACTGGGCCGTGCAGGCGGCGCTGTCCCGCCGACCGCAACCCCACCGGTAGCGGACCCGCGCTCCGGTTCCGCTCGGGCCACCGACCTCGGCGTCGGACGGCGCGGTCGGGTCACGGCGCCAGGTCGCCGACCGCCGGTGCCCAGTGCCGCAACGTGACCACCTCGACCCCGGGCGTCCGGTAGTAGGGGTCGGCGTCGAGAGTCTGCCGCACCGCCGCTTCGTCCGCGTCGAAGAGCAGCAGCGCGCCCGAGTCGTCCGCCCAGGGCCCGGCCGCCACGAGGTCGCCGTCGGCGTGCAGCCGGGCCAGCAGTTCCCGGTGGGCCGGCCGGGCGGCCAGCCGGGCGGCGGGGTCGCCGGTGAAGTGCAGTTCCACAACGATCATGTGCAGGACCCTACGTACCCCCGCCGAGCCGTCGCTGTAACCGGGTATACAGCCGATCGGGCCGTTTCGGCGGGCCGCAGTCCCGGTTGGTCGGGAACAATTCGTCAGATGGAACCGACGGACCTGCGCGGGCTGGCCGCCGTACCCGTCTTCGCCGCCCTCGGGCCGGTGCGGCTGCGCCGGCTACTCGACCGCTCGGTGCTCCGGGCCGCCCGCCCCGGCGCGGTGCTGGCGGTACGCGGTCAGCCCGCCGAGCACGTGATCGTGGTGCAGGCGGGCATCCTGACCGGGGTGCACGACACCGCCGACGGAAAGCGGCTGCGGCTCGGTGACTTCGCCGGCCCGTGCGCGGTCGACAAGAGCGCAGTACTGGACGGCGGCGGTTACACCGCTACCTGGCTGGCCGCCACGGTACTGCGCTACCGGCTGGTACCGGCCGGCGAACTGCTCCGGCTGATCGACGACGTACCGGCGGTGCGGCGGCACGTACTCAGGCACCTGGCCCAACGGCTGCGCCACCGGCAGGCGGAGCTGGTACGCACCTCGTACGCCGATGCCGGGACCCGGGTGGCGGCCTGGCTGGTCGCCGCGGCCGGCCGGAGCGGGCGCCGGGTGCCGCTGCCCGGGGCGCAGCAGGGGCTGGCGGAGTCGATCGGGATGACCAGGGTGTCGGTCAACCGGGCGCTGCGGACCCTCGCCGAGGCCGGGCTGCTCCGGGTCGAGCCGGGCGCGGTGGTGGTCCTGGCACCCGAACTCCTGGCCGCCCGCGCCGTGCACGGTGACGGCTGACCACCGGCGCCGACGCGGCGGTGACGTGATGCTCGACGGGCCACACACGGGATCTCGACGGCAGCGGCTGCCACGCCGCACCGGTGTTACCCGGCCGAACCGATCGCCACGGCGAGCTTGCCGACGATACCGCTGTTGGTGAAATCGGCGAACGCCTGCGGTACCTCGTCCAGCAGGTAGGTGCGGGCGATCGACGGGCGCAGCCGGTCGGCGGCGGCCTCGGTGGCGATGTGGTCGAGCACGATCCGGTCCGGGATCGCCTCGACCGCCGTGACGTTCAGCGCACGGTCGCCGAGCTGCTCGGAGTCCACCCCCAGGGTGGAGGAGAACCGGCCGCCGGGAGTGACCAGGTCGGCGATCAGCTCCGGATCGCCGGCGAGGTGCACGGCGCTGTCCACCCCGTCCGGGGCGAGCTGCCGGACCTGTGCGGCCAGGTCGCCCCGGTAGTCGACGGTGTGCGCGGCGCCGAGTTCGTGCAGCAGGTCGGCGGCAGGCCCGGACTCGGCGGTGGCGATCACGGTCGCGCCGCGCGCGGCGGCGAGCTGGACGGCGTAGTGCCCGACCCCACCGGTGGCTCCGGAGATCAGCAGCGTCTCGCCGTGTGCCGGGGCGACCGCGTCGACGCTGGCCAGCGCGGCGACGCCGGCCAGACCGAGTACGCCCGCGGAGCGGTAGTCGAGCCCGGCCGGCAGCGGCGCGAGGCCGATGTCCTCCGGTACGACGACGTACTCGCCGAACGACCCGTCGCCGAGCCCGGGCTTGGTCACCACGCCGAAGACCTTCTCGCCGGGCATGAACCCGCTGACCCCCGGCCCGACCTCCGTGACGATGCCGGCGAAGTCCCGGCCGAGCACCACCGGGAACTGGTGCTCGACCTCGCCGTCCAGGAACCCACCGGCGAGTTTCGCGTCGAAGCCGTTCAGGGACGAGCTCTGTACCTCGATCTTCACCTCGCCGTCGCCGGGCGTCGGCTCCGGCATTTCCCGGACCTGCGGCATCGCCCCAAACGACTCAGACATGACGGCACGCATCTACCGGCCCTCCCCGACTACTCCGCCCGATTCGACCCGGCTGCATTCCCGCCGGACTCCGCCGCATGCCTTCCCACCGGGGCGGATAACCGGATTCCGGGTCGGCGAGTCGTGCGGTCTCAGTCGAAGAACCGGGCCAGGTGGCTGGGTTCCGGGCCGGGGTCGTCCGGGCCCAGCGGGGTGAGGTCGGCGAAGATCGACGCACCGTCGCAGCCGGCGTGCAGCGGGTACCACCGGGGCGCACCGGGATGGCGATGGCAGATGTGCTTGATCGTCTGTACGTCCAGCAGGCGTACATGAGTCGGGTCGGCGACCGCGTTGACATGCCCCCACCAGGGGCTCATCACGTGCAGTACGCCGCCGGGCCGGAGCACCCGGTGACACTCGTCGACCAGGGTCAGGAAGTCGATCAGGTGCTCCAGGATGTGCACCGTGAAGATCACGTCGACCGAGTCGCCGGCCAGCGGCAGCGGGCCGGAGAGGTCCGCTTGGGCGTCCACTCCCGGGGCCACCCGCAGGTCGAGGCCGAGGTTGCCCGGGTACTGCTTGGCGGCGCCGCAGCCGAGATCCATCATCACCGGGTCCCGCCCGGCCACCCGTACCCGGGACCAGACGGCCAGTACGCCGTCGAGCCGGCCGACGAGTCGCCGGACCAGCGCCAGTTCGTCCCGGTGGGCCGCCTCGCCGGTCAGGTGGGCGACACCGCGGTCGAACCGTACCTCCACCGCCGTGCCGCGCAGCCGGTCGTCGTGCGTGACGAGGTCGGCGTACGCCGTGCCGAGGAACTCGTCGATCGCCCGCAACCGTTCCCCGGATGGCGCCCTGTGCAGTTGCGCGACCATCACCACCTCCCGGCCGGGGCTACCCGGAATGCTCCGGTCTACGCCTCGCCCCGGCGGGTCGGTGGAGTTGGTCGCTTTCCGCCGATTGGCGACTCGCCGCACCGCCCACTCCGACCCCCCGCACCACCCCGGCCCGCCGCCGTCAGCCGGTGCCGGCGCGCCGGCCGGCCCGCCCCAGGCTGCGCAGCCTCGGCCGGGGCGTCGCCGTCCGGAGTACTCGTTTCAGGTGGTACCGGTGCAGTTCCGCACTCCCCTTCATGTTGCCGTCCTCGGTCACCGAGACCAGTTCCCAGCCCTGGGCTCCGGCCCGGTTGAGGTGGGCGAGCGCGGTGTCCCCGTACGGAGAGACGTCGAGCACGGCACCATCCGGGCCATACCAGGTGTAGGCGAGTTCCCAGCCGGTGTCGTCCAACCGGGGCTGGCGCCGCCGCACCAACAGTGCGTACTCCCATCTGAGCATGGCGTAGTTCTTGCCCAGCCGTACGGCGGCAGAAACCGGGCTCGACGGGTCGGCTCATGAGACCTCAGATGCTATCCGCCCGCCCGGCCGCGACCCGGCGCCGGAGTAGCAGACTGATTCCTGTGATGACCACGTTGGCGATCGACTGCGGCGGTGGCGGGATCAAGGCGTCCGTGCTCGACGACGCCGGCACGATGCGTACCCGGCCGCTGCGGGTGCCGACCCCGTACCCGTTGCCGACCGCGCTCTTCGTCAAGACGCTGCTGGATCTCGGCGGCCGGCTGCCGACGGCCGACCGGGTCACCGTCGGGATGCCCGGGATGCTGCGGCACGGCGTCGTGGTGGCCACCCCGCACTACGTCACCCGGGCCGGGCCGCGCACCAGACCGGACCCGGAGTTGGTCGCCGAGTGGTCCGGCTTCGACGTCCGCAGCGCGCTCACCGACGCGTTCGGGCTGCCGACACTGGTGCTCAACGACGCCGAGGTGCACGGCGCCGGGGTGGTCGCCGGGACCGGCCTGGAGCTGGTACTCACCCTCGGCACCGGGCTGGGCTGCGCGCTCTTCGACGGCGGACGGCTCGCCCCGCACCTGGAACTGTCGCAGGCGCCGGTCCGGTGGAGGATGAGCTACGACACCTACATCGGCGAGCACGAGCGGCGCCGGCTCGGCGACGCGTTCTGGTCGCGCCGGGTCCGGGGGGTGGTGGACGGGCTCCGCCCGGTCTTCCTCTGGGACCGGCTCTACCTGGGTGGCGGCAACTCCCGGCTGGTCCGGCCGGAGCAGGTCGCCCGGATGGGTGACGACGTGGTGGTGGTGCCGAACAGCGCCGGCATCCTCGGCGGCGTACGCGCCTGGGAAATGGGCTCCCGGCGGCCCTGACTCCAGCGGCGGTTTCCGTCGTGATCTCGTCGCCCGGAACAGTCGCGGTACTGGCGGTGTTGTGCCAGCGTCGAGGGAAGTAGTCGCGATACGAGGAGGTGGGTCTAGTGGATCTTCTCGCCGAGTACCGGCGGGCGACCCTGTACTTCGAGACCGGGGACCCGTCCGGAGCTGTCAGGTTGCTGGAGCCCATCGTCGAGGCCGAGCCCGACAACGCCTCCGTACGGCAGTTGCTCGCCCGCGCGTACTTCCAGACGGCTCAGCTGGGTCGAGCCGAGGAGCAGCTGCGCACACTGGTGCAGCGCGACCCGAGCGACCACTACGCGCACCATGTGCTGGGCCGCACCCTGGAGCGGGACGGCCGACCGGAGGAGGCTCTCCGCCACCTCCGGATCGCCGCCGCGATGTACGCGGAGAACGACGACTACCGGATCGCACTGGAGCGCGTCGAGAACCGGGTCGGCGGTCGACGGTGACCGCTCCCCGGCGGCTCCGCCTACGATCGGATGTCATGGACGCTGCGCGGCCGGTGACCCACCGATGAAGCTCAAGCTGGACCTGCACGACATCTTCAACCGTGGCCACGACATCGACCGGGCGCTGCGTGGGATCATAGACGAGGCGGTGGCCAAGAAGGCGACCATGGTCGAGATCATTCCGGGCAAGGGGTCGGGGCAGCTGAAGAAGCGGGTGCTGCGGTTCCTCGACCAGAAGGAGATCAAGCAGCTATACCACCGGGTCGAGAAGGATTCCAAGAACTTCGGCCGCCTTTTCGTGCATTTTCGCTGGAAATAGGCCACGCCCGGGCGGAACAGGGAGGTCCCCGGCGGGGAAACCGGGGACCATGGCCAGCTCCCATTGCCTTCCGGAACCAAATTCTCCACTGTGCACACAGTTGACGGGTAGCCGACACATCATCGCCGCGACCGGCCATAGCGACCACTGATCGCGTGGACTACGCTTCCAATCCACGATCAGATCTGTGCTACGTCAAGGCGCCCCCACCGGATCATTTTCATTCGATCATGGATGTCGGGCGGTCCGCGAGAGGCGGTGCACCAATCGACATGAAATCGATCTTCCGCGTTCGTACCGTTCTCGGGTTTCTCACCGTTGCCCTACTGGTCGTCCAGGCCGTGTTGTTACGGACGGCCGGACAGGTCGCCGATGCCGATCGAATCACCATGATATCGCTGGTCGCGGTGCTGCTCCTGACGACGGGGGTGCTCGTCGTCGCGGTGCTTCGTCCGCAGGCCCTGCTCGCGACCAAGGCGGCGCTTCCGAGCGAGGCGGCACCGGCCGGCCCCGCCCCGGCCACGGCCACGGATCCGGGCATCGAGTACGAGTTCGACGTCTTCCTCTCCTCTCCGATGTCGTCGTTGGACGAGGCCAACTACACCGCGCACCGCGACGGCCTGCTCAAACTCGTCCGCAAGATAGAGGAACGGTGCAACTACCGGTGTTACTACGCCGGGCGGAACCGGCCGACCGCGAGCGAGTTCGAGGCCGAGGACGTGGCGTTGCGCAACGACCTCCGGGCGCTGCGGCGCAGCCGATTCTTCCTGATGGTGGTGCCGGAGCAGAGAGTGTCGAGCGTATGGGTGGAGGCCGGGATCGCGCTGGCCATGAGTAAGTCATCCGTCTATCTGGGGCGTACGGACGTCGAGCTGCCGTTCGTACTGAGAGGCGCGGCACGGTCGACCCATCCGGAGATCCCCCGGATCAGGATGTACTCCTATCGGGACATCGACGAGGCGATCAAGCTCATCGAGGTCAACGGCCGAAGCCTGTTCGATCACACCACGTGACCGCCGAGGAATCGAAGCGGGGAGAAGGGAGGACAATTGCGTCACGAGGAAGAGATCGGCCCACTCCTGTCGGGGCGGGGCTTGTCGCTGGCCACCGCCGAATCACTTACCGGTGGCCTGGTCGGCAATCTGGTCACCTCCGTTTCCGGGGCGTCCGGCTACTACCGGGGCGGAATCATCTCCTACGCCACCGAGGCGAAGGAGAAGGTGCTGCACGTGCGTGCCGCGACGTTGGCCGCGCACGGCCCGGTGAGTTGGCAGACCGCGATCGAGATGGCGGTGGGGGTGCGGGACATCTTCGCCGCCTCGATCGGCATCTCCACCACCGGCGTCGCGGGGCCGACCGAGCAGGACGGCCATCCGGTCGGCACCCTGCACATCGGGATCGCGGACCGGGCCGGCGCCGATCACCTGACCCTGCGCGGCCCGGCGGGTAGCCGAGCCGAGGTTCGTGCCTGGGCGGCTCGGGAGGCCCTGGCGTTCCTGGTCGCCCGCCTGAACCGGTGAGCTCCCCCGGCGAGGCGGCTCGGCCGGGGGAGCCGGACGTGCGGTTTCGCCGGGCGGCGGGCCCGCCCGGTCCAGGACGGGCCGCGCCCGGCGGCGAGGTCGTGCGGTCAGGCCGGCTGGCTGGTGGTGCTGGTGGGCTGGCGGGGTGCCGCGTTGCTGGTTCCGTTGCTGGAGACCGCCGGTGCGGCGCCGACGCCGAGCACGGTCAACGCGGCCAGCAGCAGCGCGATCCACTCGTTCGAGTCGAGTCCACCGAGGATCACCGTGGCCAGCACCTGGAGCACGCTCAACAGCACGGCGACGGCGGTCTTGGCCCACCGGTACTGCGGAGTCAGTGGCACCAGGTAGACGCCGACGGCGGTGGCGGCGGCGATGGCGATCTGCACCGCCTCGTCCGGCTCGATGCGCTGGTCTCCGGAGACGGCGCCGTAGGCGACCGTGAGTGCCGCCCCGGCGACGGCGGCGAGGGCCTTGCCGTACTTGTGGATCATGTTCATTTTTCTTGCCTTTCCGTGGCCGGCCTACCGGAGACGGATACCGCCGGTTTGTCCTGTCGGGATGATGCGACAGCGGGCGGCGCCTGTCAGTCGGACATCTGCCGTTCTGCGGTCGGATCTCCGGCCGGTGGTGTCGCGGTGCGCTCTCCGGCCGGTACCGGCGGGAAGCGGGTCGCCTTGGGGCGGGCCCGCCTGATCAGGTCAGCTCGCTCAGTGACAGCACCTCGTCGGCGCAACCCCAGGAAAGGGCGAGCCCGGATCCACCGTGGCCGTAGTTGTGGATGAGAACGTTCCCGTCGACGAGGTCACGTTCTATCCGTACGCTCGGCCGGCTCGGCCGTAGCCCGACCAGGATCTGCCGGATCCGGGCGTGCCGGAGGGACGGTTCGACAGCCGAGCAGCGTTCGACGATTGCCGCCGCCCTGACCGGGTCGGGTGTGAGACTGTCCGAGCCGGGGGTCGCGCTGCCGCCGAGTACGACGTGACTGCCGTGCGGCAGGATGTAGGTCATGTCCTCGTGTTCGGCCCAGTCCTGGAAGAACGTCTCTATTCCCGGATTGTCCACGACCACCAGTTGTCCCCTGGTGGGATAGACCTGATCGTCGGGGACCAGATGGCGGGCGCCGAGGCCGGTGCAATTCACGAGCACGGCGGCTCTGCCGGTGAGTTCCTTGAATGAGTTGACCGCGGCGATTTCCATTTCGACGCCGTAGCCGACCAGGCGTCGGGTGAGATGTTCGAGGTACCGGGGCATGTCCACCAGTGGACTGGTGTAACGCCAGCCGCTGACGTAGCCGGGCGGCAGTTGGTCGGCGGGGCAGAGTTCGAAGTCGTTCAGGTTGCGCACGCAGGCCGGCGGCTCAAGCGGAAAGGGTGCCACCTCCAGACCACGGACGAGCCGTACCCCGGACGACGGGTCCTCGGCGATCTTCTCCAGAGTCAGTCGGGTCTGTTCGCTCCAGTGCACGACGCGCTCGTCGGTCAGCTCGTAGGGCCCCCAACTCGCCCCGGCGGACGCGGAGGTGGTCTCCCGCGGGGGCCGGGCGGCCAGGATCTGGACCGAGAGTCCCGCCTCGGCGAGCCGGACCGCGGTGGACAGTCCGATGACGCCCGCGCCGATAACCAGAACGTCGGGCCGTCGGGATATCGCCATTAGGCCATATTAACGGAGGTCTTACCCGTCGAGCGGGGGCGCGGTGCCGGATATCCGGTTGCGGGGCCGTCGTTGGGCACCTCGGCATGTCAATGTGGAATCGCCGGCGGCGGCGCCGGGTGGAAATTGCGGTGTCGAATTACGGTCGGTGGCGGAAGTCTCCGACGCCGGGCTGGCCGAATTCGCCAAGACCAGGAGTTTCACTCGCCTCGGATCTCCCGTGACTACGGAAAGTTATGGTAAGGATTCGTGGGGTTGCGGCGGGGCATCGATGCTGGTCCGGTCGCCGCCAGGGCCAGGGGCGCGCCCCGCCTGGCCGGGACGGCGCCTGGCCGGGATGGCGCCGTGTCGGGCGGGTGTCGGGTCGAGCGGGTGTCGGTCGGGCGGGGCACCCGGTCGGCCGATCGGTCGGTCGTGCGGGGTGGACGAGGTCGGGCTGTCCCGCTTCGGCGGGATTTATCGCCGTCATCCGGCACCGGGCTCTCCGGCGGCCTGTTGACATGCCGGAAAGTCGATGTCAATCTCCCGGTATTCCCGGACTGGGAGCGCTTCCATAGATCTCGGTTCACGTCGTACCACCCCTGCCCGGCGGTGCCGGCCAACCGGTCACCGCGCCCACCGGAAGGAATGACGTGCTCAGACCCCGCTCGCCGCACACCGTTCCACTCGCCGTCGCCACCGTCGCGGCCCTGGCCGCCACCGTGCTGACCACGCCCGTCGCCGCCTCCGCTGCCGAGGATGCGCCGGAGCAGATCGTCAACGGCACCTTCGACAACGGTCACGCCCCCTGGTGGGGCACTGCCAACCTCACCCTCGACTCCAGCACCGGTCAGCTCTGCGCCGACGTCCCCGGCGACACGGTCAACCCCTGGGACGTGATCATCGGCCAGGACAACGTCGCGCTGGTCGCCGGTGAGTCGTACGAGTTCCGCTTCTTCGGCCAGGCCAACCCGAACAGGGTCGGCCGGGCGCTGGTCCAGATGCCCGTTGACCCGTACACCCAGTACCTGTCGGCCAGCCCCGAGCTGAGCGTCTCCGGCAACGAGTACAGCTACACCTTCACCTCCCCGGTCGACCTGCCGAACGCACAGGTCGTCTTCCAACTCGGCGGCAGCGCCGAGCCGTGGACGGTCTGCCTGGACAACGTCTCGCTGACCGGCGGCGCCGAGCCGGACGTATACGTCCCCGACACCGGACCGAGAGTCCGGGTCAACCAGGTCGGCTACCTGCCGAAGGGGCCGAAGAACGCCACGGTGGTCACCGAGGCGACCAGGCCGCTGCCCTACCAGCTCCGCGACGGTGCCGGCCGGCTCGTGAAGCAGGGCCGGACGACGCCGCGCGGCCTGGACCGCTCCTCCGGGCAGAACGTGCACACCGTCGACTTCGGGCACTTCACCCGGCCCGGCACCGGCTACACGCTGACCGCCGACGGCGAGACCAGCCGGCCGTTCGACATCGGCGCCGGCTTCTACGAGCGGCTCCGCACCGACGCGTTGAAGTTCTACTACACCCAGCGCAGCGGCATCGAGATCTCCGACGCGCTCCGCCCCGGCTACGGCCGGCCGGCCGGACACGTCGGGGTCGCGCCGAACCAGGGTGACACGGCGGTACCCTGCCAGCCAGGTGTCTGCGACTACACCCTGGACGTCTCCGGCGGCTGGTACGACGCCGGGGACCACGGCAAGTACGTGGTCAACGGCGGCATCTCGGTGCACCAGCTGATGAGCGAGTACGAGCGCTCGATCCGGGCCGGTACCGGTCAGCCGTGGCGGCTCGGCGACCGGACCCTGCACCTGCCGGAGAGCGGCAACCGGGTGCCGGACATCCTCGACGAGGCACGGTGGGAGCAGGAGTTCCTGCTCAGCATGCAGGTACCGGCCGGTAAGCCGCTGGCCGGGATGGCCCACCACAAGATCCACGACGACTCGTGGACCGGGCTGCCGCTGCTGCCGCACCTCGACGACAAGCGGCGGGAGCTGCACCCGCCGTCCACCGCCGCCACGCTCAACCTGGCGGCCACCGCCGCGCAGGCCGCGCGGGTCTTCCGGCCGTACGACCGGAGGTTCGCCGCCCGGAACCTGGCCGCCGCGAAGACCGCCTGGGCCGCCGCCCTGGCCAACCCCGAGCGGTACGCCGACCCGGCCGACGCCAACGGCGGCGGTGCGTACAACGATGCCGACGTCACCGACGAGTTCTACTGGGCCGCCGCCGAGCTGTACCTGACCACCGGGGCGAAGGAGTACCGCGACTTCGTGCTCCGCTCCCCGCACCACACCGGCGACGTCTGGCGGGAGCGGGGGATGGACTGGGGCAACACCGCCGCGCTCGGCCGGTTGCAACTGGCAACGGTGCCGAACAGGCTGCCGGACCGGGCCCGGGTACGCGCCTCGGTCGCCCAGGGCGCCGACCGGTACCTGGCCACGCTGCGGGCACACCCGTACGGCATCCCGTACAACCCGTCGGACAACCTCTTCGACTGGGGCTCCAACAACCTGATCGTCAACAACGCCATCGTGCTGGCCACCGCGTTCGACCTGACCGGCAGGGACCGCTACCGGGACGGGGTGCTGGAGACGATGGACTACATCTTCGGCCGCAACGCCCTGAACCAGTCGTACGTGACCGGCTACGGCGAGGTGGCCTCCCGCAACCAGCACAGCCGCTGGTACGCCCGCCAACTCAACCCCGACCTGCCCAACCCGCCCCGGGGCACCCTCTCCGGCGGCCCGAACTCGGCCATCCAGGACCCGGTCGCCCAGCAGAAGCTGCGCGGCTGCGCGCCGCAGTTCTGCTACATCGACGACATCGAGTCCTGGGCGACGAACGAGCTGACCATCAACTGGAACTCGCCGCTGTCCTGGATCGCCGCCTTCATCGCCGACCAGGACAACGGGGACGCCCGCAACCACCGGCACTGACCGCCCGTCGAGAGCTGGCGGGGGCGCCCGGAGCACCCGGGCCCCCGCCACCTCGGGCGAAGCCCCCGGCCTGCGGGCATCCGCCGGCCGGGGGCCGCCCCACCGCACCTGGCCCGTTGTGGGTGGGTGGGTTCTCAACCCGGCGAGGCCGGCGCGCGCCGGCCCGACCGGTAGCCGTTCGGGTTCCCCGGCCAGGCCGGTGTGCGGTCGGCGGTGCCGGGACCGACCAGTGCCGCCGCCTCGCCGGTCCGGACCATCCGGTGCCAGCGCAGCCGGCTGCCGAGCAGCGCGGTGACCGTCGACTGGACGACCACCAGGTACATCAACTGCCGGTAGACGAGCTGCTGCAACGGCAGACTCCAGAGCGGACCGAGCCGCTCACCGTCCAGTCGCAGCGCGTACGCCGCGGTCCCCGCCTGGAGCAGCAACAGGCCGAGCCAGGCCAGCACGAGATGGCTCCACGGCAGGAAGAAGAGCCCGTAGAGCGCGAACGCGTCGACGGCCGAACCGGTCAGCGGCAGCAGCACCTGGAACACCGCGAGGTACGGGAGGGCACGTCGCCCCAGCCGCCCGCCCGGACCGCGCTCCACCAGGGCGTGCCGGTGCTTCCACATCGCCTGCATGGTCCCGTAGCACCAGCGGTAGCGCTGCCGCCACAGCTGGCGCAGCGAACCGGGCGCCTCGGTCCAGGCGATGGCCCGCCCCTCGTACGGGACCCGCCAGCCGGCGCGTAGCACGGCCATGGTCAGGTCGGTGTCCTCGGCCAGCGTGTCCCCGGGTACGCCGCCCGCGTCCAGCAGTGCCGCCCGACGGAAGGCGCCGATCGCGCCCGGGATGGTGGGCATGCAGCGCAGCACGTCGTACATCCGGCGGTCGAGGTTGAACCCGATGACGTACTCGAGGTGCTGCCAGCGGCCGAGCAACCGGCGCCGGTTGGCCACCCGGGTGTTGCCGGAGATCGCCCCGACGGAGGGGTCGGCGAAGCCCTGGACGAGCCGGTACACCGTGTCCGACTGGAACACCGTGTCCCCGTCCACCAGCACCAGCAACTCGGTCCGGGCGTGCCGGATGCCGGTGTTCAGCGCGGCCGGCTTGCCGGCGTTGGCCTGCCGGACGACCCGTACCCCGGGCAGGCGCATCCGCTCCACGACCTCGGCCGTGCCGTCGGTGGAGCCGTCGTCGACCACGATCACCTCGATCGCCGGGTAGTCGCTGTTGACCAGGGACCACACCGTCGCGCCGATGTTGGCGGCCTCGTTGTAGGCGGGCACGATCACCGTCACCGGGGCGAAGAACCGGCCAGCCGGCCTGGCCCGGGACCGGGCACGGGTCCGCCGCCGGTGCACCTCCGCGCAGGCCACCTGGACCACCAGCCGGGCCAGGCCGAGCAGCAGCGCCACGGCGAGCAGCCAGCCCATCACGGTGGCCAACCAGCCGGCGCCGGCCTGGGCGTACCGGAGGGCGGTGCCGCGCAGTCGGTCGCCGGTCGAGGCGACGAGCTCCGAACGGGGCGTGCCGAGCCCTTCCGACACGGTACTGAACCGGTAGCCCAGGTCCGTCATCTCCGGTAGCAGCCGGTCGAGCGCGGCAACGGTCTGGGACCGGTCCCCGCCCCCGTCGTGCAGCAGCACGACCGCGCCCGGCTCGTCCGGCACCGGCTTCCGGCCCCGACCTGGCTGCCCGGCCGACCTGCCCTCAGCGGCGGCGACGATGCGGTCGACACCCGGGCGACGCCAGTCGACGGTGTCCCGGTCGGCGAGTACGGCGATGTGGCCGGCCCGGGCCGCCGCCCGCAGCGCGTCGGCGTCGTCCGCGGTCAGGCTGCCCGCCCCGGACGAGTACGGCGGCCGGAAGAGGATCGGGGAGCGCCCGGTGGCCCCGGCGACGGCGCTCCGGGTGAGCTGGAGTTCCAGTTGGCGCCGCCAGTCCGGCAGGGCCGCCAGGTCCGCGTGGGTGAACGTGTGCGATCCCAGCTCGTGGCCCTCGGCGAGGATCCGCCGGACCAGTTCCGGGTGCTCGTTGACCCGGGCGCCGACGACGAAGAACGTGGCGTGCGCCCGGTGCCGTCGTAGCACGTCGAGGATCTCGGGGGTCCACCTCGGGTCCGGGCCGTCGTCGAAGGTCAGTGCGATCGTGCCGGCCGGCATCGAGCGGCTGACCGGGGTGGGACCGTCGAGCCGGAGGATCGGGCCGGCCCGGGTCAGCGCGTCGGGGGCCGGTGCCGGATGAGCCGCGGCCCGTCCGGAGCCGCCTCCGGCGATCGAGACGTAACCGTTGAACGACAGCGCGGCGAGCAGCACCGCGAGGCCGAGCACCAGCAGCAGCCAGTGCGCCCGGGGGTCCCGTCGCGCCACGTGTAGGGCCATCGGTCAGCCGGCCGCTGGCGATCGGCGGGATTTGCCCGGCTTGTCGGTGCCGGCGGCCGGATTGCCCGGCGACGGGTTGCGGCGCAGGTCGCCCTGTCCGGGGCGATCGGTGGTCGCGGGTGTCCCGGACGGCGGTGCCGGGCGGGTGGTCGGGTTCGCCGGGCGGGCCGTCCCGGGCGCTGCCGGTGCGGTCCGGGCCGCCCCACCGGTCGGGGGCGTGGTGGCCGGAGCGTCGGTCCCGGACCGTCCCGTCCCGGCCTCGTCCCGGAGGTGTCCGCCGCCCG
Organism: Plantactinospora sp. B6F1; assembly: GCF_040120695.1. Classification (NCBI taxonomy): domain Bacteria; kingdom Bacillati; phylum Actinomycetota; class Actinomycetes; order Micromonosporales; family Micromonosporaceae; genus Plantactinospora; species Plantactinospora sp. B6F1. Next base: position 201,917 of record NZ_JBEEAC010000005.1, read on the forward strand.
CATCCGGCCACCCCGGCACCGAGGCCGACCCGCCGGTCAGCAGCCCGAGCGCGAGCAGTCCGAGGCTGACCAGCAGGCCGGCCCCGAGGCCGAGACCGGCGAGCACGACGACCCGTCGCCGTCGGCCGGTGCGATCCACGAAGACCGGCCGGACCCGGGCCGCCGACCGGTTCGCGATGGTCGGCCGGTCCTGTGGCGCCGACCGGTTCGCGATGGTCGGCCGGTCCTGTGGCGCCGGCCGGCTCGCGATGACGGGCTGGCCGTGGGCGGTCGGCCGGTCACTCGTGGCGCCCGGCTCGCCGGGGTGCCGGATGGTCGGCGGTGAGGGCTCGGCGCGGTGCGGGGCCGCCCGGTTCCCCCGGTGATCGGGGACCTGGGCGGCGTTCCCGCCGCGTGTCGTGCCGAGCCGGCCGCCCAGCGGATCCGGATTCGACGGCGGCGGAACCCGCCCGCTGCGGGGCAGGCGTTCGGCGGCGGGCGGGTCGAGCCGGTAGGCGTTTCGTTTTCTCATCTCGGCTACTACAGCGATGGACCCGCCCTCGGCGTCACAACCCGCGCCGGCCCGGAGATCGGCTCAGAACGGGTACGTCCGGGCCACCGCGACCAGTTCCGAACTGTGCGATCCGACGATCCCGACGCCCGGCGGGCGCGGGCGGAAGCCGGGCAGCCCGGCCAGGCCGTCACTGGCGTCCATCGCCCGCAGCCGTACCGGAGCGTCCCCGGCCGGGCGGAGCCGCAGCTCGATCTCGAACCCCTCGGCCGGCGGTGCGTGGAACACCACCCCGAACGGCTCCCGGTCGGCGGCCGGGCCGTCGTCGCCCCGGACCTCCGGACCGTCGACCCTGACCTGCCGGCCGGCGACCCGGGCCGAGACGACGGTGGCGGTCGCCGGGTCGACGTGCAGCGCGGCGAACCGTACCGGGCGCTGCGGGACGAGCCGGACGCGCAGCGTACGCACCCCGGAGTCGGTGACGTCGGCGATCGGGTCGAGCCGGGGCGGAGGCAGGGCGGCCGGTTCGGCGGGGCCGGCGCGCAGCACCTCGTCGCCGAAGACCGGGAAGGTGTCGCCGACCCGGGTCGGGCCGTCGACATACCGGGCGGTCCAGGGCTGTGGGTCGGTCTCCTCGCTGAGCCAGCGGGCCGTACCGGTGTCGGTGTCCAGTGCGTACATCAGGTGGGTCGGCACCGGGTGCGCGGCGTCGAACCGGTCCACCACCAGGCCGGTCCCGGTGCACGCCACGGCGCCGAGCAGCGCGGCCAGTGCGGGCAGCGCACCGCGCCGCCGGGCCCGGAGCGCGGCGATGCCGCGCTGACCGCCGGCCGCCGGGTGCAGCAGGTCGAGTACGGGCAGCGCGGCCAGCCCGAGCAGCACCGCGAAGAGTGCCCCGACACCGCCCATCGCCATGCCGAGCGCCGGGAAGAGCAGCACGACGGTGGGGAGCAGCACGAGTACCCCGACCGCCGCACCGGCGGTCACCGCGACCACCGGCCACGGGCCGTTCCGGGGTACGGCCAGGGCCGCCAGTCCGGCCAGCACGCCGGCCAGCGCGGGCAGGGTGGTCAGGTACGCGCCGCCGGGGGCCACCGCCGCGAGCAGCACCCCGAGTACGGCCAGCCAGCCCAGCCCGCCGACGGCGAGGGCCGCCGGACCGGTACGCCGACGGGTCAGCGCGTACCAGCCGAACAGCACTGCCGCGGCGAGCGCCACCACGGCCAGCCGATACCAGAATGGACGGTACGGGTCCAGCAGCGTCGCGTAGCCCGGCCGGATCGCGGTGACCCCGGCCCAGAGCAGTTGCGCCCCGAGCGGCGCCAGCACGATCGGCAGCAGCGCCAGTCCGAACCCGGCGGCGAGCCGGGGCCACGAGGCGCGCCCCCGCCGCCGGACGGCCCAGCCGAGTACCCCGACGCCGGCCAGCGCCAGCAGTGCGAGCGGCAGGGTGAGCCAGCCGGGATACCGGGCCAGCCCGCCGGGCAGCGGGAAGTAGGTGGCGTCCCCGGCGGCGTCCAGCCGGGTCAGGTCGATCGCGCCGAACTCCCGGGCCAGCCCGAGCGTGTTCGCCCCGTGCTGTTGCAGGCTGCCCCGGTCGACGTTGGCCGGGGTGTCCAGCGGGGTGTGGTAGAGCGCTGCACCGTCGATGTAGGCGGCGTTCAGCCCGGTGAAGCCGTGGTCGAGGAAGGCGGTGAAGTCGGTGTCGTTGGGCAGCAGTCGGTAGACCTCGACCGCGAACGAGGTACCCGTCGGGTACGGCGCGGCCCGGCCGAAGACCTCCACCAGGCCGGCGTTGCGCAGCGAGGTCTCGAACATGATCACCGGGCCGGTGCTGCCCCGCGCCTCCAGGTTGAGCACCACGCCACCGTCGGCGGCCAGCGGGTGGTCGGCGGCGAACGCCGATGCGCCGCAGAGGCAGGCCTCCTCGGCGTCGGTGAAGACCAGCACGACGTCGTTGCGGGGGCGCTCGCCCACGGTCAGCGCGCGGGCCACCTCCAGCAGTGCCGAGGTGCCGGCCCCGTCGTCGTTGCCGCCCGGCCCGACCTGCACCGAGTCGTAGTGGGCGACCAGAAAGACCCGACCGGTGGGATCGGTGCCGGGGATCCGGGCGACCACGTTGCGGACCCGGGCCAGTGTCGCCCCGCCCGCCCCGCCGCGCAGCTGCCCCGCCTCCTCGGCGACGGTGTCCTGCAGCTCCGGAGTGAGGCCGAGGCCACGCAGCGTGCTCTCCAGGTAGCTCCGTACCCGATCCGCGGCGGGGCTGCCGGCGGCGTGCGGCTCCGCCGCGATCGTCCGGAGATGCCGGTATGCCCGGTCCGCGCTGAACTCGTCGGCCTGTGCGTCGAGACCGGCCGGGCTCGGCGTACCCAGGCCGAGCCCGGTGACCAGGCCGACCGCCGCAAGCGCGGCCAGGGCCGCCAGCGCGGCGGGGAACCGGCGTCGGGGCCGGGCCAGCGCCCGCTCGGAAGCGGGCAGCCGGATCGCGGGGGGCTGGTCGGCGGGGGAGCGGTGGTCAGCGGCGGGCACGGGTGCCTCCAGGGGTCGGCAGTGGCTGCCATCATCGCGGGTGGGCGGCTCGCCGGCCGGCCGGGTCAGCTCGCTGGCGACCGGTCGCATAGCGTGATACGCATGTCCACGTACCGAATGACCGATCCCGTCGCCGTACTGCGCGATTTCGTCGCCCGGGTGGCGCCGTACGACCCGGGACCGGATGCCGCGCCCGTCGGCGTCGTCGAGGTCCGTGGCGCCGGGGCGACCGGGACGGTGTCGCTCACCCCGCACCTGGCCCGGGCCCTGGCCGAGGCGCTGGCGGGTTACCGGGACCCGGCCGACCGGGGCAGCTGCGCGGGCTGCGGGAGTCGCCGGCTGGACGAGAACCTGCACTGCCTGGACTGCGACCGGTTGCACGGGGTGCTCGGCCAGGTGATCGCCCACCAGGCCGAACAGGTACGCCTGCGGGACCCGGCCGGTTCGGCGCAAGCCCCGGGGTGAGGTGTGGCACCCCCGGTGACGCCGCGACACCGTGTCGGCGCCACCTGTGTTGTGTGGCAGCGTTGGGTGGTACAGGATCGGCGCGGATCGTCGTGGTGGGTACGGGTCGGAGACGATCGGACGGGGCACCGGGGGCCGGGTGACGGGGTGGCTCGATGGTGGCGGTAGGAACGGAGCGAGGAGGCGTCGTGACCGGATGGGGGGCGGACCGGTGACCGGATCGTCCGTCGTACCCGCACCCGCGTACCCGCACGGCGGGCTCGGGCGGCACGCCAAACTGCCGCCCCGGGAGCGGCTGCGGGTGTTGCTGATCGAGGATGACGACGCCGACGCCTTCCTCGTGGGCGAGCTGCTCGCCGAGACCGGTGACCGCATCGACCTGCTCGTCGCGACCAGTCTGAACGCCGCCCGGGCGCAGATCCGCGGCGTCGACTGCGTACTGCTCGACCTCGGCCTGCCGGACGCGCAGGGGCTGGACGGGCTCCGGCAGGTGCTCGGAATGTCCAGCAACGCCGCCGTCTGTGTGCTGACCGGCCGTTCGGACGAGCACCTCGGCATCGGCGCGGTCGCCGAGGGCGCCCAGGACTACCTGGTCAAGGGGCAGGTCGACGGGGTCCTGCTGGCGCGGTCGCTGCGCTACGCGGTGGAGCGGAAGCGGGCCGACGAGAACACCCGGCGGCTGCGCGAGGTGGAGCTGCGCCAGGCCGAGTCCGCCCGGTTGGAACGCGGCCTGCTGCCCCAGCCGCTGATCGACACCGACCTGGTGCAGGTGCACCCCTTCTATCGGCCGGGTCGGCACGAGGCGCTGATCGGCGGCGACTTCTACGACGTGGTGCAGACCACCCCGGACCGGATCGACGTGATCGTCGGCGACGTCTGCGGGCACGGGGTGGACGAGGCCGCGCTCGGCGTCGAACTCCGGGTCGCCTGGCGGGCCCTGGTACTCGCAGGGGTCCCCGACGAGCAGGTGTTGCCGGCGCTCGAACAGGTACTGATGAGCGAGCGGTCGAAACGGGAGATCTTCGCCACCGTCGCCGCCGTCCGGCTGGACCTGGCCGGCAACCGGGCCACCGTCCGGCTGGCCGGGCATCCGCCTCCGCTGCTGCTCGCCGGGGGGCGGGTGGCCCCGGTGCCGGCGCCGCACGGGCTGCTGCTGGGGGTACGCCCACGGCCGCCGGTGCCGTACGAGCTGAGCTTCGACACCGAGGACTGGTCACTGTTGATGTACACGGACGGGCTCATCGAGGGGCGGACCGGCGATGGCGACGAGCGGCTGGACGTACCGGGGCTGAACCGGCTGGTGGCCACCCCGGATGCCCGTGGGGTGGGCCTGCCGGAGCTGCCCGGCTGGCTGGTGGAGCAGGCCGAGGAGTACAACGGCGGCCCGCTCGCAGACGACGTGGCGATGCTGCTGGTCAGCCGGGGGGAGGGACGGTGAGGCCACCGGTACGTTGGACCCTGCGCCGTCGGGTCGCCGCGCTGTGCGTGATCGTCGGGGCGGTGCTCGGCATGCTGGCGGTCAGCGCCGCGCTCGTCGCCCACAGCAACCGGCAACATCTGGACACCCTGCTCACCAAGACCGGCCCGCTGCGCACCGACGGCCAGGCGCTGCTCAGCGCGCTGGTCGACCAGCAGACCGGGATACGCGGCTACGCCGTCACCGGCGACGACGACGATCTCGCGCCGTACCGGGATGGCCTGCGGCGGGAGACGGCGCTGATCGCCTCGATGGACGCACTCCTGCACGACCAGCCGGAGATCCGTCGTGAGCTGTACACCGTGCGGGACCACGCCCGGCAGTGGCGGGAGGCGGTGGCCGAGCCGGCGATCGAACTGACGATGCGGAGCGGGCCGGATGCGGCGCAGGCGTATCTGACCGGCCAGCCCGGCGACCGCTTCACCGAGCTGCGCGGCGAGGTGGAGGCGTTGCAGCGGTCGATCCTGGATCTGCGCAACAGCGTCGCCGCGAACGCCCGGGGGACCGGCAACACGCTGGTACTGCTGCTGATCCTGGCCGCGATCGTGGTGGTGCTGGCCGGGCTGGCCCTGCTGACCTCGCTGAACCGCCTGGTGATCGGTCCGGTCACCGCGCTCGCCGGCCAGGTGCGGGAGGTTGCCGGCGGGGCCTACCGGCGGGAGATCGAGCAGGTCGGGCCGCCGGAGCTGGCCGCGCTGGCCGGCGACATCGACGGGATGCGTCGCCGGATCGCCGCCGACCTGGACGAGGTGCGGCAGGCCCGGGAGCGGATCGAGTGGGTCAACAGCCAGCTGGAGAAGCAGGCCGAGGAACTGGTCCGGTCCAACCGGGACCTGGAGCAGTTCGCCTACGTCGCCTCGCACGACCTCCAGGAGCCGCTGCGCAAGGTGGCCAGCTTCTGCCAGCTCCTGCAACGCCGGTACGCGGGCAAGCTCGACGAGCGCGCCGACCAGTACATCGCGTTCGCGGTCGACGGGGCGCAACGGATGCAGCGGTTGATCAACGACCTGCTGGCCTTCTCCCGGATCGGCCGGCTCACCAGCGGTTTCACCGACGTGGACCTGAACGCGGTGATGGACGAGGTCGCCGGCCAGACCGAGGCCACCCGGCGGTACGTCGGCGGCGAGCTGACCTGGTCGGACCTCCCGGTCATCCGCGGCGAGGAGACCCTGCTGACCAACCTGCTGGCCAACCTGGTGGGCAACTCGCTCAAGTTCCGCCGGCCGGACGTCGCGCCGAAGGTGCAGATCTCGGCCCGGCGGGTGGACGACGAGTGGGAGATCAGTTGCCAGGACAACGGGATCGGGATAGAGCCCGAGTTCGCCGACAAGATTTTCGTGATCTTCCAGCGGCTGCACGCCAAGGACGCCTACCCGGGTACCGGCATCGGGCTGGCCATCGTCAAGAAGATCGTCGAGTACCACGGCGGTCGGGTCTGGGTGGACCCCGACGCGGTGGCCGAGGGCACGATGATCCGGTTCACCCTGCCGGTACCGCCGGAGTTGCGGGAGTCGATCGAGCCGTCCGGGGCGCCCGGGGCGGAGGGGGCCGAGCCGGCCCTGCCCGCGCCGGCATCCGGCACGCCGGCCGTGGACGAGGCCGACGCCACACCGTCGGGTGAGTCGGCTCAACCGGCCGGTGACATGAAGCAGACTGTCTGACTGATGAGTGGATCGACGAGGAGGGGCCGATGACGGCACCGGCGGACGGCAAGAGCCCGATCGAGGTGCTGCTGGTCGAGGACGACCCGGGTGACGTGCTGATGACGCAGGAAGCGTTCGAGGAGCACAAGCTGCGCAATCGGCTCACCGTGGTCTCCGACGGCGCGGCGGCCCTGGCCTACCTGCGGCAGGAGGGCGAGTATGCCGACGCGGTACCGCCGGACCTGATCCTGCTCGACCTCAACCTGCCCCGCCGGGATGGCCGGGAGGTGCTGGCCGAGATCAAACGGGACGAGCAGCTCTGCCGGATTCCGGTGGTGATACTGACCACCTCGCAGGCCGACGAGGACATTCTGCGCAGCTACCAGCTGCACGCGAACGCGTACGTGACGAAGCCGGTCGACTTCGACCGGTTCATCTCGGTGGTGCGGCAGATCGACGAGTTCTTCGTCAGCGTCGTGAAGCTTCCGCCGCGTGGCTGACCCCGAGTCGCGGCTGGTCGAGCAGGTCGGTGCGCTGCTGCGCCGGGCCGCCGCCGAGGCCATCCTGCCGATGTTCCGGCACCTGGCCGAATCCGACGTCTCGGAGAAGGCCCCGGGCGAGGTGGTGACGGTCGCCGACCACCGGGCCGAGGAGATCATCGCCGCCGGGCTGCGCCGGCTGCGGCCGGAGTCCGAGGTGGTCGGCGAGGAGGGGGTGGCCGCCGATCCGGCGGTCCTGGACCTGCTCGCCGGGCCGGCCGAGGCGTGGCTGGTCGACCCGTTGGACGGTACGGCGAACTTCGCGGCCGGGCGGCAGCCCTTCGCGGTGATGGCGGCGCTGCGGCGGGGCGGGCGTACCGAGGCGGCCTGGATCCTCGACCCGATGGCGGACCGTCTGCTGGTGGCGCGCGCCGGGGAGGGGGCGTACCTGGACGGGAACGCGGTGCGGACGACCGGCGAGTCGATTCCCGCCAGGTCGCTGCGCGGCGTGGTGGCGAGCCGGTTCCTCCCGGTGGAGCTGCGGGAACGGGTGACCGAGGGTGCCGGCCGGATCGGCACGGTGCTACCCGGGCAGCACTGCGCTGGTCAGGAATATGCGGATATTGTGGACAATCGGCAGCAGTTCGCGATCTTCTGGCGGACCCTGCCCTGGGACCACGCGCCCGGAGCGTTGCTGGTCGAGGCGGCCGGCGGGGTGGTCCGGCGGCTCGACGGCAGCCCGTACGACCCGGTCGACGGGCGGGCCGGGCTGCTGGTCGCCGCCAACGAATCGGTCTGGGACACCGTGCACGCGGCCCTGCTCGCCACGCACTGACCAGACTTGCCACGCACTGACTGGACCAGCCGAGGGCAATCAACCGTCCGATTTGGTTGTCATGTGATGCTTTCATGTGATATTGCGGTGGCCGTGACCGGGCCGACAGCGCGGCCGGCTTCCGGTAGGCTGACCGGCGGTCTCCGCCAGGTGGCGCCGTAAACGGTGCCGGCGGTGGCCGCCGCGAGTAGACCCTCATCGACCTGGACCGCGCGGCGCTCACGCACCGCGTCCGACGGTGCGGTCCGGCTGACCGCCCGGGGCAGGTCGAAGAGGGTCCAATGGTCAAGTGTGGACCCTCCCGGGTCGGCGACCGACGGAAGGAACGGCTTTCGTGCGCACAACGGCCATCGCCCGGCTCTCCCGGCCACGCCGGTTCACGGCGCTGCTCGCCGCCGCCGCGATCCTCGCCGGAGCCCCGGCGGCCCTGGTCGGTACGGCCACCGCTCCGGCGACCGCCGCGCCCAGTTCGCCCGGCGACGAGGGCGGCACCAAGAAGCTCCGGGACGCCCTGGAGTCCGCCTCCAAGGGGCACATCGAGGCGACCGCCAAGCTCAACGCCTCCAAGAAGCGGCAGAGCCAGCTCGGCGCGCAGCTCAAGCAGGTCGAGACCCGGATCGCCACCCTCACCCAGGAGGTGGCGGTGATCGCCGCCGAGTCGTACCGCCGGGGCCGGCTCACCCCGATCTCGGCCCTGCTGAACAGCGCCTCTCCGCAGTCGTTCGTGGAGCGGGCCGCCGGGCTCGAAGTGATCGCCCAGCGCGACGACCGGAAGCTCCGCGAACTCGCCGAGTCGCTGGACCAGGCGACCCGGGCGAAGAACGCGATCGACGCCGAGGTCCGCGAGCAGCAGCGGCAGGTCGAGGTCATCGCCCGGAAGAAGAAGGACGCCGAACGTGCCCTGGCCGCCGTCGGCGGCAACCCCACCGGAGGGCTGATCAGCGCCAACTCGCCGCTGGCCAAGCCCGCGCCGCGCAACTCCGACGGCTCCTGGCCGAAGGAGTCCTGCACCATCGACGACCCGACCACCAACGGGTGCATCACGCCGCGTACCCTGCACGCGCTCAACCAGGCCAAGGCGAACGGTTTCCGGCGACACACCTCCTGCCACCGCAGCGGCGGCGGCGGTGAGCACCCCAAGGGGCGCGCCTGCGACTTCTCGGCCGCGGCCGGCGGGTTCAAGAACGTCGACGCCAGCGGCGGTGACCGGACCTACGGCAACAACGTCGCCGCGTTCTACGTCAAGAACGCCAGCCGGCTCGGGGTGCTCTACGTCATCTGGTACCGGCAGATCTGGATGCCCGGTAACGGGTGGCGGGCGTACAACGGCAACGGCGACCCGGCTTCCGACCACACGAACCACGTTCATCTGTCGATGTTGTAGCCCGGAGCCGGCGGTGGAATGCGTACCATCGCTGCGATGGACTCTTCACCACCTGGGGCGGCGGGCAGCGCCACCGTCGCGGACGAGCAGCCCGGGGCACCGGCCCGGGCCCTGCCGGCCGGCCTGGCCGCCACCCTGGTCTTCGTCGCCAGCGGTGCCGTGCTCGTCCTGGAGACGGCGTCGCTGCGGCTCGTCGGCCCGTACGTCGGGGTCACCCTCCAGGTCACCAGCTCGGTGATCGGGGTGGCGCTGGCCGCGATCGCCTACGGCGCCTGGATCGGCGGGTGGCTCGCCGACCGCCGGGACCCGCGTCGGCTCCTCGCCCCGGCACTGGTGCTCGCCGGCATCTGCACCGCGCTGACCCTGCCGATCGTCCGGTACGCCGGCGAGGTGCTGCGCGGTGGTGCCGCCGTCGGCATCCTGCTGCTCACCGCACTGGCGATCTTCCTGCCGGCGGCCCTGCTCGCCGCGATCACTCCGCTGGTGGTGAAGCTGCAACTCGGTGACCTGCGGCAGACCGGGCAGGTGGTCGGGCGGCTCTCCAGCATCGGCACGCTCGGTGCGATCACCGCGACCCTCGGCACCGGATTCGTCCTGGTCGCCGCCCTGCCGAGCACCGCCATCATTCTCGGCCTGGCGTTCCTGCTCGGGGTGACCGGCCTGGCGCTCGCCGGCTACCTGCGCCGGCAGTCCCCGGCCGGGCTGCCGAAGGCGTCCCGGGTCACCGCGGCCGCGGCCGTGCTCGGCCTGGCCGGCGCCTCGCTCTCCGCCGTCGCGCCGAACCCGTGCGACGTGGAGACGGCATACCACTGCGCCTCCGTCGAACCGGACCCGGACAACTCCACCGGCCGGCTGCTGGTGCTCAACTCGGCCTGGCACTCCTATGTGGACCTGGCCGACCCGGGGCACCTGGAGTTCGAGTACACGAAGTGGATCGGGGCGGTCGCGGACGTGATGGCGCCGGTCGGGGCACCGCTTGCGGCCGTACACCTCGGCGGTGGCGGCTTCACCATGCCGCGCTACCTGACCGAAACCCGACCCGGGACCCACAACGAGGTCTACGAGATCGACGGTGAGCTGGTCGAGCTGGGCCGCCGCGAGCTGGACGTGCGGACCGGCCCGCAGCTGCGCGCCCGGGTCGGCGACGCCCGGATGCTGATCGGCGAACGGGCCGCGCGCAGCGCCGACCTGGTGGTCGGGGACGCGTTCGGGCACCTGGTGGTGCCCTGGCACCTGGCCACCCGGGAGATGGCCGCCGAGGTCCGCCGGGTGATCCGTCCCGGCGGCATCTACGCGCAGAACGTCATCGACCATCCGCCGCTGCGCTTCATCCGGTCCGAGGTGGCCACCGTGGCGGCCGAGTTTCCGCACATCGCCCTGGTCGCGCCGCCGGCCGCGCTGGCCGGCTCGCATGGCGCGAACTTCGTGATCCTCGCCTCGGATCGGCCGTTGCCGGTGGAGCGGGTGCGGGAACGCCTGATCACCTCGGCGGACGAGCCGGTCACCGTGCTCTCCGGTGCCGCGCTCGACGAGTTCGTCGACGACGCGATGGTGCTGACCGACGAGTACGCCCCGGTCGACCAGCTCCTCGCCACCGCCTGAGTCGCGCGCCTGAGCCATTCCCGCCTGAGTCGCGCGCGCCTGAGTCATTCCGCTTGAGCCACCCCGCTTGAGCCACCCCGTCTGAGCCACCCCCGCCTTGAGCCGCCGCGCCTCAGGCACCCGTCCGGGCCCTACCCGCCGCGCGTCCCGGAGCGTTCCCGCGGGCGGCCGGAGACCGGACATCCGCCGGCCACCGGGCACGAATCGGCTCCGGCAGGTGTAGTCGGGTGCCGTGCGGGCAAGAGAGATCCTCATGACCGGGTGGGGCAGGTGGAACGGAACACAGCGGCACGGCACGGAGCTGATCGGCGACCGCTACCGGCTGATCGAGGAACTCGGCGAGGGCGGCATGTCGGTGGTCTGGCGTGGCCACGACGAGGTGTTGGGCCGGCCGGTGGCGGTCAAGATGCTCGCCCCGCGGCTGCGCACCGACCGGGTGTTCCGGAACCGGCTCCGGACCGAGGCCCGGGCCGCGGCCCGGCTCTGCCACCCGCACATCACCGCCGTCTACGACTACGGCGAGTCGGTCCGGTACGGCCGGACCGTGCCGTACGTGGTGATGGAGCTGGTCGACGGCGAGTCGCTGGCGGACCGGCTCGACGGCGAGGGGACGCTGCCCTGGTGGGACGGGGTGGTGCTGGGCGCCCAGGTCGCCGCCGCGCTGACCGCCGCGCACGCCCGGGGAGTGGTGCACCGGGACATCACTCCGGGCAACGTCATGCTCACCGAGATGGGTGCGAAGGTCGTCGACTTCGGGATCTCGGCGCTGGTCGGCGAGCGGGAGGGTGACGCCGACAACGGCCTCTACGGCACGCCGGCGTACGTCGCCCCGGAGCGGCTCAACCTCGGCGAGGTCTGTCCGGCCACCGACGTGTACGCCCTCGGCCTGCTGCTCTACCGGGCGTTGACCGGCCGGATGCCGTGGCGGGCGTCGACGCGTACCCAGGCGCTCCGTGCGCACCTGCACGCCGAGCCGGCGCCGATGCCACCGGTACCGGGGCTGCCGGCCGAGGTGGCCGCGGTGATCGCCCGCTGCCTGGCGAAGAAGCCGGAGGAGCGGCCGGAGAGCGCCGAGCTGGCCCGTACCCTGGCCCGGGCGGCCGGGGTGGTGCTACCGGTCGCGGCCGGCTCGGCGCCCGCCGTGCCGCTGCACCGGGCCGACCGGGCCGACCGGGCATCGGGGACGGGGTCACCGAACATCGTCCCGGCAGCCGACCGGGCCGAGCCGGCACCGGCCATACCCCGGCTGGCCGCCCGAGTGCGCTCGGAGACGGCGATGCTGCCCCGGCCGGCGACCGACCCGCTGCCCCCGCCGGCCCGCCCCCGCCGACCGTCGGTGCGGCTCGGCAACCGGGCCCGGGTCGCGGCGGTCGGGGTCGGCCTGCTCGCGCTGGGCGGCGCCGTCTGGGCGGGCAACTCCGGCGGATCGGCGCCGGACGGCGAGGCGACGAACCTGGCGATGGGCGACACCGCCCGGTGCGAGGTCGACTACGTGCTGCGCGCCGACACCGGCCGGTCGTTCGAAGCCGAGATCACGGTCACCAACCTCGGCGCCGTGGCGGTGCGGGACTGGACGCTGCACTTCGCGTTCCCCGGCGAGCAGGTGCTGACCCGGAACCCGTCACCGGCCTCCCGCCAGCAGGGCCGGGACGTGCTGCTCCGGCCGGCCAGCGGCCCGGAGGCTATTCTGCCGGCCGGCGGGGCCGTGCGGTTCGGGCTGGCCGGCAACCATTCCGGCAGCAATCCGCTGCCGGTCGAGTTCCGGCTCGGCGAGACCACCTGTGCGGCTCGGGTCTCCGGTGTGCCGGGCGAGACCGGTGGCACCGCGGCCGGTGACGCGGTCGGGGCGGTGCCACCGGCGCCCGCGCCAGACCGGTCCGCGGGTCGGCCCGACCCCGCTGCCGGCGCGAAGGGCGGCGGCCCGAAGGGTGCGGAGCCGAAGGGCGGCGGTCCGAAGGACGCCGGTTCGAAGGGCAAGCGCCCGGGCAAGCAGTCGAAGGGCAAGGGCCCGAAGCCCGACCGCTACTCCTCCGGCGGCTCCGCCACGGGTTCCGGCGATTCTGCCCCGGGTTCCGGCGGCTCCGTCCCGGGTTCTGACGGCTCCGTCCCTGGTTCCGGCGGCGACCCGGGCGCGGGCCCCGGCGGGGCCTGAGCCCGTCCGCACCCGGGTTCGGTTCGCCGGCTGCCTGGCTGCGCCGGCCATCCCCTGGCCGCCACTTGTGGGTTTCCGCCACATAGCACGTGCGTGACGTCACTTCTACCGTGGGCCGACAATGCTTCTCCCACCTTCACCCTCACGTGGAGCGATGATGACGGTCCGGACGACGCGGCGGGTAGCGGTCACCGCCGCCACGCTGCTGGCAGGGGTGCTGGCCGCGACTGCCTGTGGCAGCCCACAGGAGACCGCGAACGGCGGCGGCGACAGCGCCGCCCCGGTCAAGGTCGGCCTGGTCTACTCCCAGTCGGGGGCGCTGGCCAGCTACGGCAAGCAGTACATCGAGGGGTTCCGGGCCGGGCTGGCGTACGCCACGGACGGCACCAACAAGATCGGTGACCGTACGGTCGAGGTGACCGAGGTCGACGACGCGGGTGACCCGGCGAAGGCGGTCTCGGCGGCGAAGGACCTGATCGGCAAGGGCTACAGGATCCTCGCCGGCTCGACCGCCTCCGGCGTCGCCCTCCAGGTCGCGCCGATCGCCGCGCAGAACAGGGTGCTCTTCATCTCCGGTCCGGCCGCCACCGACGGCGCCACCGGGGTCAACAAATACACCTTCCGCTCCGGGCGGCAGTCGTACCAGGACGTGCTGACCGCGAAGTCGTTCATCGGCGACGCGACCGGCAAGAAGGTGGTGGTCTTCGCCCAGGACAGCGCGTTCGGCAAGAGCAACGAGGCGGCCGTCAAGGCGGTCATCGGCGGTGCCGGCGCCACCGTGAGCAGCGTGCTCGCCCCGGCCAGCGCCACCGACTTCACCCCGTTCGCCAGCCAGTTGACGGCGGCCAAGCCGGACCTGCTCTTCGTGGCCTGGGCCGGCACCACCGCCCCGGCGATGTGGCAGACCCTGGACCAGCAGGGCGTACTCGGCTCCACCACCGTGGTGACCGGGCTCGACATCCGAGCATCCTGGCCCACCTTCGGGACGGCCGGCACCAAGATCTCCTTCCTGTCGCACTTCTTCGACGGCGCCGCCGACAACCCGGCCGCGCAGGCGGCCAAGGCCGCCGTACCCGGCGGGGTGCTGGACCTCTTCCACCCGGACGGCTTCGCCGCGGCGCAGATGATCGTGCGGGCGGTCCAGGAGGGCGGCGACGACGTCGACAAGATGGTCACCGCGCTGGAGGGCTGGAGCTTCGACGGGGTCAAGGGCAAGATGACGGTCCGGGCCGGGGACCACGCGCTGCTCCAGCCGATGTTCCAGGCCAGGCTGAGCGGCACCGGAGACGCGATGACGGCGGAGTCGCAGAAGGTGCTCACCCCGGACGAGACGGCGCCGCCGGCCGTGACGATGAAGGGCTGAGGTGTGCTCGCCACCCGCGACCTGAGCTGGCGGATCGGCGAGGTCGCCATCGTGGACGGCGTCGACCTGGAACTGGCCCCCGGGGAGTTCCTCGGGCTGATCGGCCCCAACGGCGCCGGCAAGACCTCGCTGTTCAACCTGGTCTCCGGGCTGCGCCGGCCGACCGGCGGCCAGGTGCTGCTGGACGGCACCGACGTCGGCGCACTGCCGCCGTACCGGCGGGCCCGGCTCGGGCTGGGGCGGACGTTCCAGGCGTCCTCGGTCTTCGGCTCGCTGAGCGTGCGGGAGAACGTCCGGCTGGCCGTGCAGGCGCACCGGGGCGGCTCGATGCGACTGTGGCGGCGGGCGGCGGCCGATCGGGAGGTGGTCGCCGCCGCCGACGCGGCACTGGACCGGGTCGGCCTGGCACACCGGGCCGACGCGCTGGCCGGCACGCTCGCGCACGGCGAGAAGCGGAAACTGGAGATCGCACTGCTGCTGGCCGGCGAGCCGAGGGTGATGCTGCTCGACGAGCCGATGGCCGGGGTGAGCGCCGAGGACGTACCTGAGCTGGTCGCGGTGATCCGGTCGTTGACCGGCGACAGTGGTCGGGCCGTACTCATGGTGGAACACCACATGGACGTCATCCTCGGGCTCGCCGACCGGATCGCCGTGATGCACCACGGCGCGCTGCTCGCCTGCGACGCTCCGGCGACCGTGATGGCCAACCCGGTGGTGCAGGAGGCGTACCTGGGTGAGGCGCTGTGAGTGAGAATCCCGTCCTCACCGTCGCCGACCTGTCGGTACGGATCGCCGGGCTGCACATCCTGCAGGGCGTCTCGTTCACCGTCGCCCCGCGCGGGGTGACGGTGCTGCTCGGCCGCAACGGGGTCGGCAAGACCACCACACTGCGGGCGATCCTCGGGCTCACCCCGCGCGGCGGCGAGGTACGCGGCACCGTGCGCCTCGGTGACCGATCGCTGGCCGGCGAGCCGACCCACCGGCTGGTCCGGGACGGTCTCGGCTACGTCCCCGAGGACCGGTGCGTCTTCGCCGGCCTCACCGTCACCGAGAACCTGCGGCTCGCCGAGCGGCGCGGCGGCGGCACCCCGGCGTACGACCGGGTGTTCGCGCTCTTCCCGGAGTTGAAGCGGCGCGGCCGGCAGCGGGCCGGCTCGCTCTCCGGCGGCCAGCAGCAGATGCTGGCGATCGGCCGGGTGCTGCTGAACGACAACCGGCTGCTGCTGGTCGACGAGCCGACCAAGGGGCTGGCGCCGAAGGTGGTCACCGAGGTGGCCGAGGTGCTGGAGCGGGTCGCGGTCGCCGTGCCGGTGCTGCTGGTCGAGCAGAACCTCGCGGTGGTACGCCGGCTGGCCAGCGATGCGGTGGTGCTCGCCGCCGGCCGGGTCGCCTGGTCCGGTGCCGCCGACGAACTACTGCGGGAGGCGGAGTTGACCAGATCCCTGCTCGGGGTCGGCGTGGCCGGCGAGCCGGCCGGGGTCGAGGTCGCCGGGGAGGTGCCGGCGGGATGAGTACCATCGTGCTGCTGACGCTGACCGGGCTCGGCCTGGCCGCGCTCTACTTCCTGGTCGCCTCCGGACTCTCCCTGGTCTTCGGGCTGGCCGACGTGCTCAACTTCGCGCACGGGCTCTTCCTCTCCGTCGGGGCGTACGCCACCTGGTGGGCGGCGGGGAGCCTGCCCGGCGCCGGCCCGTCCGGGTTCGGGTTCGTCCTCGCGGTCGCGTTCGGGGTCGTCGCCGGTGCGGTGGTGGGGATCGCCGTCGAACTGGTGATGATCCGTCCGCTCTACTCCCGCACCATCGAACAGGTGCTGGTCACCGTCGGGCTCTCGCTGGCCGGGGTGGCGCTGCTCCAGGCCACCTGGGGCGCGGACCCACGCCCGTTCCCGCGCCCGGACTGGACCCAGCGGGTCACCTCGGTCCTCGGCGCCAAGGTGCCGAACTCCGGCATCCTGCTGATCCTCGCCGCCGCGCTGGTGCTGGCCGCGCTGCTCGGATTCCTCCGCTACACCAGGTACGGGCTGGTGATCCGGGCCGGGGTGGAGAACCGGGAGATGGTCACCGCGCTCGGCATCGACGTCCGGAAGGCGTTCACCCTGGTATTCGCGATCGGTGGCGCCGCCGCCGCGCTGGCCGGGGCGCTCGGCGGTGTCTACTTCGGCTCGGTCTCGCCGAGCCAGGGCGGCGCACTGCTGATCTTCGCCTTCATCGTGGTGGTGATCGGCGGGATGGGCTCGGTCGTCGGGTCCGCGTACGCCGCCGTCGCGGTGGGCCTGCTCCAGCAGTTCGTCAACTACTACGGCACCTCCGGGGCCGGGGACATCTGCGTGGTCGCGCTGCTGGCGATCGTGCTGCTGCTCCGTCCGCAGGGCATCGCCGGAAGGGCGGCGACCACATGACCGGGCGGTCCGAGCAGGCCGGCGTGACCGGGTGTTCCGAGCAGGCCGGCGTGACCCGGTTGAAGACGGCGGCGGACAGCCCGCCGGAGGCACCGCCGACCGCCGGATCGGCGGTAGGTCCGGCGGCACCCCGCTGGCGATCGGCCCTGCGGACCTGGTCACCGCTGCTGGTGCTGCTGGTCTTCGCGGTGCTGCCGTACTCGACGCTCTCCGTGCCGGGGGTCTTCGACGGGCCGCTGAACGGACCGGGGACCCTGCAACTGCTCGCCATCTGCCTGGTTTTCGGCGGTCTGGCCGCCGGCTACGACCTGCTCTTCGGCCGGACCGGCATGCTCTCCTTCGGGCACGCGCTCTATTTCGCGGCCGGGGTCTACGGCACCGACATCCTGGTCACCAGGGCCGGGCTGCCGCTGTGGCAGGCGGCGCTGTTGACCCTGGTCGGCGGCACCACCCTGGCCGCGCTGCTCGGTGCGATCGCGCTGCGTACCGCCGGGATCGCGTTCGCCATGGTGACGCTGGCGTTCGCGCAGGTCGGCGCGATCCTGGTGGCCCGGGACTTCGGCGGGCTCACCGGCGGCGAGGAGGGACTGTCGCTGGACGTGTCGGGGCTGCCGGCGATGCTGGTCGGGGTCGGCAACACCGTCAACCTGTACTGGCTGGCGCTGGCGTACCTGGCCGTGGTCGTCTTCGTGGTGCACCGGGTGGCCGGTTCGCCGACCGGCCGGGTACTCGCCGGGCTGCGTGACGACGAGCGGCGGGTCGGGGTCCTCGGGCTCGACCCGTACCGGTTCAAGCTGCTCGCCTTCACCCTGGCCGGTGGGCTCGCCACCGCCGGTGGGGCGATCTACTGCCTACTGGTCGGTGGCGCCTCGCCGCACGTGACCTCCTCCGAGCTGACGCTGTCGCTGCTGGTCATGGTGGTGCTGGGTGGCCCGGGGACCCGCTGGGGCCCGGTGCTCGGCGGCGTGCTCTACATGTACCTGGACCACCGGCTGACCGCGTTCGGCACCTCGTCGGCGGTGGACTCGCTGCCCGGGGTGCTGAGCGTGCCGCTGTCCCAGCCGCTCTTCGTGCTCGGCACGGTCTTCATCCTGGCGGTCTACTTCTTCCCCGGCGGTCTCGCCAGCCTCTCCACCCGGCTCGCCCCCTTCCGCACCCTCCTCCGCATCCGCCGCGACGGTTAGCCCGAGTGGACCGTGTTCTCCTGCTGCCCCCGGGCGGGCAGCAGGAGAACACGAACCGCTCGGTCACCTAGGGCGGGGGAGGCGGAGGGCGATGAGGGCGCCGGTGGCGACCACGGCCGCGCCGACCAGGACGGCCGGGCCGAGACCGTCCACGAAGGACGTACGGCTGGTGTAGTCGCCGTTGGCGGCGAAGACCGAGGCCAGCGCGGCCACCCCGACGGCCACGCCGAGTTCCCGGATGGTGTTGTTGGTGCCGGAGGCGACGCCACGGGACTCCGCGGGCACGCTGGCCATGGTGACGGTGGTGACCGGCGCGAAGGTCAGGCCCATGCCGACCCCGGCCAGCGTCAGTGGGGCGGCCAGCACCCCGTAGCCGACGTCGGCGGTGCTGACCAGGGCGAGCCAGCCGAGCGCGACGGCCAGCAGCGTCTGCCCGGTGACGATCAGGGTGCGCGCGCCTACCCGGCCGACCAGCAGCCCGGCCAGCGGGGCGACCACCATCGGCGCCATGGTCCACGGCATCGTCCGGATGCCGGCGTCGAGCGGACTGTGCCCCTGCGCCACCTGGAAGAACTGGGCGAGCAGGAAGACGGAGCCGAAGACGCCGACCGAGAAGGTGAACGCCACCACGTTCACCACGCTGAAGCTCCGGGACCGGAAGAGGCGCAGCGGAAGCATCGGTTCCGGGGTCCGGGTCTCCCAGCCGAGGAAGGCGCCGACCAGTACGCCGCCGCCGATCAGGGCGGCCAGCACCCGGCCGGAGGTCCAGCCGTGCTCCTGCCCGTGCACGACCCCCCACACCAGGGCGAGTACGCCGGCCGTGGAGAGGACCAGTCCGACCGGGTCCAGCCGGGACGCCGGACCGTGTGACTCCCGCAGCACGGTCGCGGCGAGCAGCAGGGCGAGCAGCCCGATCGGCACGTTCAGCCAGAAGATCCAGCTCCAGTCGAGGCCCTCGACCACCGCGCCGCCGACCAGCGGGCCGACCGCGACGCCGAGGCCGCTGATCCCGCCCCAGATCCCGATGGCGGCGTCCCGGAGCCGCTCGGGGACGGCGGCGGCGAGCAGGGTGAGCGACAGCGGCATCACGGCCGCACCGGCCGTGCCCTGGACCGCCCGGGCGGCGGTGAGCATCCAGGGTTCGGTGGCGAGGGCGCAGGCGGCCGAGGCGACGGTGAACAGCGCGATGCCGGCGAGGAAGAGTCGCCGCCGGCCGACCCGGTCGCCGAGCGCGGCGGCGGTGAGCAGCAGCGCGGCGAAGGGCAGCGTGTAGGCGTTGACGAACCATTGCAGGTCGGTCAGGGAGGCGCCGAGTTCGGTCCGGATCACCGGGAGCGCCGTGGTCACCACCAGGTTGTCGAGGGTGACCATGAACATCGGTACGCCGACCGCCGCGAGTACGGCGCCGAGCGGGCGAGCCGCGGGTCCGCCGCGGCGTCCCGGGGCCGGTGGCGCGGCACCGTCGAGGACGGGTGCGCTGGTCATGATCGCTCCTTAGTTGTTATTCACTGATAACTAGGTTTTCCCAAAGTAGCTATCCGCTGATAACATGTCAACATCCGACGTCGAGGAGCGTCCGACCCAGCGGACGGCAGTTAGGGGCGAGAATGGCCAGGACCCGGCTGACCGCTGCCGAACGCGGCGAGCAACTCGCCGCCGCGGCCGTGCAGGCGTTCGCCGTCTCCGGTTACGCCGGCACCTCCACCGACGACGTGGCCCGGCTGGCCGGTGTCTCCCAGCCGTACGTCATTCGGCTCTTCGGCTCCAAGCAACGGCTCTTCATCGCCGCGGTCGAGCACGCCGCCGCCCGGATCGAGCAGGTGTTCCGGGACGCCGCCGAGCGCTCGCCCGACCTGGAGAGCCTCGGCGAGGCGTACGACGAACTGCTGGCCGAACGGGACCTGCTCGCCGTACTCCTGCACGGCTTCGCGGCCAGCGCCGACCCGGCGATCGGCAGTGCCGTGCGCGACTGCTTCGGCCGGATCTACCGGCTCGTCCGGGAGCTCACCGGGGCGGACACCGTCGAGACCCGGGACTTCCTGGGCATCGGGATGCTGCTCACCGTGCTGGCCGCGATGCAAGTGGTCGGGCCCGGCGCGGTGCCACCCGAACCGTGGATGTCGGAGATCGCCGAGTCGTTCCAGGACGCCTGTGCGGAGCCGGAAACCGGCGGACAGCGCGGCGCCGCCAACCGGTCGTGACCGCCGAGCGGACGGGACGAGCACCTCGGGCGACCGGGGATCACGCCGGTCGGGTCGGGGCGGACGGTGCGGGCCGGCAGCCCTGGTCGGCGGGGTCGTCGGCCGAGCCGCAGCGGAACACCTCGACGGGTTCGGTGTCGACGTCGGTCACCCGGTCCACCCGGACCAGGGAGATCCGCTTCGCCACCGGTTCGCCTGAGTCGGCCGGGAACCTGATCAGGCCGCTCACCCCCGGGTAGCCGTTCTCGGCGTTCTGCCGCAGCACCTCGGTGTGCACCCCGGCCGGGTTGACGGCCCGCGGATTCCACTCCTCGCGCGGGCTGCCGTGCCGCAACCGGGCGGCGAGGCTCTCCACCGCCCGGACCACCATGGTCGCGGCGTCGTAGGCGAGGCTGACCCGTTCACCGACCGGGGCGCTCGGGCCGTCCTCCCGGCAGCGGGGCTGGTCGAGCAGGTCGTCGGCCTGGATCCAGGCGAGGAAACTGCCGCGTACGTCGTCGCGCCGGTCCCGGGCGGTACGCAGCGCGGCGCAGGTGGCCAGGGCCGCCTTCGAGACGTACGTGACCGGAAGGTTGCCCGGCGCGCTGGCCCGCAACCCTGGATTGGCCATGTACCGGTTGACCGAGTCGTCGCCGACCAGGTGCCGGGGCGGGTTCGGGCCGCACTCCTTCAGCGCCCGGAGGAAGCCGTCGAACTCCGACCACCGGCCGGCGAAGACGAGTACGCCGGAATAACCGCACTCCTGGGTCATCCGCTGGCCGGTACGCCGCTCCTCGACCCGGTCCAGCCGGTCGCCGAACCGCTGGCGCAGGTCGTCGACCAGGGTGGCGACGTACAGGTCCTCGGTCAGGGAACTGTACTCCCCGGTGGTGTAGTAGACGTGCGCGCCGTCGACCCGGAGCACCTGGCGGGCGTACTCGTCGATCAGCGCGGCCTGGTCCCGGTTCGGCGCGGAGATCTGCAGGTAGAGCTTGGAGTTCTGGTACATCCCGTCCGCGGAGAGGGTCGGGGCCAGCGCCGGCAGGCCGATCCGGTTGAGTTCCCGCAAGGCCGCCGCGGTGCTGGTCCGGCTCTCCACCAGCCCGACCACGCCGAGTACCGTCGGGTCCTCCCGGATCAGCCCTTCGAGCATCGCCACCGCCCGGCCGGCATGCCGCATCTGCGCTCCGGCGTTCGCCACCACCACCCGGAGCAGCGCCGCGCCGTCGGCACCGGCCGACTCGCGCAGCAGCGCGTACTGGGCGGTCGCCATGCCCTCCAGTTCCTCCCGCTCGGAGACGTACGACTCCTCGTCGGCCCGGGTCCGGTTCCCGGTCAGGGTGCCGAGGTAGATCAGGGTGACCAGCGGGCGCCGTCGCGCGCTGCGCTGCCAGACCTGCTCGGCGGCGGCGTTCTGCGCGAAGATCCGGCGCTGCACGGCCCGGAGCCGGTCCTGCCCGGGGTCGCGATTGAAGACGTGCCCGACCGTGTCGCTGTAGCCGACGCACTCGCCGCCGACCAGCTCCACCGAGACCGACCCGTCGAACGGCCGAGGGTGGCAGTCCAGGCTCCAGCGGGAGTTCACCCACACCCCGGCGACGGCGACCAGCAGCAGGACGAGTGCGGTGGGCAGGAACCGGCGACTCCACCACGGCGGGCCCGGTGGGGCGAAGTTGAGCAGTCCGCCCCTCGGCTCCGAGCCCGCGCTCGGGTCGCCGAGCAGCAGGACGATGAGCCAGGCCGCCGGGCGGCGCAGCCGCCGGGTCTCCGGCAGCACGTCCACCCATTCGTCGTACGCCTCCTCGGCGTCGACCAGGGCGTACGGCTCGGGCAGCTCCGGCGGTGGCTCGGCGCCGGCCGCCACCACCAGCAGCGGGTCGTTGCGGCCGGTTTCGTTGCGGACGTCGTTGATCAGCCGGATCAGGGTGTGCCCCGGATCGCCGACGGCCACGTCGGGCAGCAGCAGCACCGGGTACGCCGTCCGTCGCCAGCTCGACGGCCGCCAGAGCCGCCGCCGGTACGCCTGCCGGAGGTCCTCCAGGAACGCGTGCACGAGCAGCTTGTCCACCTGCTCCGGCTGTTCCCCGTCCCGCCACCCGGCGGTGAGTCGTTCGGCGAACCCGAGGAACGTCACCGACTGCCGGGGCGCCAGGTACTGCTGCCGCATGAACCACCGGTAGTGCGGCCCCAGCAGCGGCACCCGGCCGGAGACCGCCACCCGGAACACGGCGCTCGGGATCGCCCGCCGGACCAGCCAGAATGCGAGCTGGTACGCGGTGTGGAAGAGGTCGCCGTCGCCGTCGCCGCCGCCGGCCGGGTCACTGCCCGGCCGGCTGCCGCGCCGGTCCCGGAGCTGCCGGGCCAGGGCCGGCCGGCGGTCCTCGCCCGCCTCGGCGGCAGACTCCGGTACGGGCTGGTGCAGCAGCCAGTCGGCCAGCGGGTAGTGCCGGAAACGCAGCCGCTCGCCGCCGAACGCCTCCAGCGCGAGCTGCCGGTGCGCCTCCCGCAGCGCGCCGGTGATGTCGGTGGCGGTCGGTTCGCCACCGGGTTCGGACCGGTCGCCCCGGCCGGTCAGGTCGAGGGTGGCGTGCGGGATCCGCCGCCGCTGACCCCGGCCGAGCACCCGGCGCAGCAGGGCGATCAGGTCCGGCGAGGCCGGCGAGCGGACCAGCCAGATCAGCGGCAACCGCCGGTCTCCCCGGCGTGGCCGGCGCAGCAGCCGGGCCAGCAGGGCGAGGAACTCCGAACCGCCGGACGGCAACCGTTCCCGTTCCGTGGTCGGCTGCCCCTGGGTCGCCACTGGACGCATGTCCGCCTCCGGCCGTTGCTCGGTGTGTTGCACAGATCACCACAGTGTCGCTGGTTCGGACAAGGCCGGACGGGGCCCCGCTCGGTGCCGGCGCGGCCGGTCCGGGCCGGACCCTGGTAGAAAGGCCGGATGGACGGGAACCGGACGCCGGACGAGCCCGGGCCGGGCGGCGCCGAGCACGCGGCGGTACGCGACCGGGCCGGACCCGGCGGCGCCGAACAGGCGGCGGTGCGCGACCGGGCCGGACCCGGCGACGCCGAGCAGGCGGCGGTGCGCGACCGGGCCGAGGCCGTACTGCGCCGGTTGGCCGGCGAGCACGCCCGGCTCCGGGACGACCAGTGGCGGGCCATCGAGGCGCTGGTGGTGCGGCGCCGCCGGGTGCTCTGCGTGCAGCGGACCGGCTGGGGAAAGTCGGCCGTCTACTTCGTCGCGACCGCGTTGCTGCGGCAGCGGTCCGGCAGGGCAGGGGCCGGGGCCGGGGGTACCGGGCCGACGGTGATCGTCTCGCCGCTGCTGGCACTGATGCGCAACCAGGTGGAGGCGGCCGCCCGGGCGGGAATCCGGGCCCGCACCATCAACTCGGCCAACCTCGACGAGTGGGCCGAGATCGTCGCCGAGATCGAGGCCGGAGCGGTCGACGTCCTGCTGATCAGCCCGGAACGGCTGAACAACCCCGACTTCCGGGACGGCGTACTGCCCCGGCTCGCCGCCACCACCGGACTGCTGGTGGTGGACGAGGCGCACTGCGTCTCCGACTGGGGGCACGACTTCCGCCCCGACTACCGGCGGCTGCGTACCTTCCTTGCCGGGCTGCCGGCCGGCACACCGGTACTGGCCACCACCGCCACCGCGAACAGCCGGGTCACCGACGACGTGGCCGAGCAGCTCGGCGACGCACTGGTGCTGCGCGGGCCGCTGGACCGCGAGTCGCTGCGGCTGGCCGTACTCGACCTGCCGAGCCCGGCGCACCGGCTCGGCTGGCTGGCCGACCAGCTCGACCGGCTGCCCGGCTCGGGGATCATCTACACCCTGACCGTGGCGGCGGCGGGCGAGACCGCCGAGTTCCTGCGCGGCCGGGGGTACCCGGTCGCGTCGTACACCGGGCAGGCCGACGACGCCGACCGCCGCGCCGCCGAGCAGGACCTGCTGGACAACAAGCTGAAGGCCCTGGTTGCCACCTCGGCGCTCGGCATGGGCTTCGACAAGCCGGACCTGGGATTCGTGGTGCACCTGGGCGCACCGCCGTCGCCGATCGCCTACTACCAGCAGGTCGGCCGGGCCGGTCGGGCGGTCGGCGCGGCCGAGGTGCTGCTGCTGCCCGGCGCCGAGGACCAGGCCATCTGGCGGTACTTCGCCTCGCTGGCCTTCCCACCCGAGGAGCAGGTCCGGGCGGTCCTCGCCGCGCTGCGTCCGGACCGTCCGCTCTCCACGCCGGCGCTGGAGCCGATCGTCGACCTGCGCCGGACCCGGCTGGAGCTGATGCTCAAGGTGCTCGACGTCGACGGCGCGGTACGCCGGGTCCGGGGCGGCTGGCTCGCCACCGGTGAGCCGTGGCACTACGACGCGGTCCGGCTGCGCCGGGTGGCGCAGGCCCGTGCCGCCGAGCAGCAGGCCATGCGGGAGTACGCCTCGACCGGCGGCTGCCGGATGGAGTTCCTCCGCCGCTGCCTGGACGATCCGGCGGCCACCGCCTGCGGGCGCTGCGACCGGTGCACCGGGGCCCGGTTCGACATCGACGTGTCGGCGCCGGCGCTCGCCGCCGCGCAGGCGTTCCTCGGCCGCCCCGGGGTGGAGATCCCGCCGAAGAAGCTCTGGCCGACCGGGCTGGAGACGGTCGGGGTGCCGCTGCGTGGCAGGATCGGTCCGGCCGAGCAGGCGTATCCGGGGCGGGCCGTCGGGCGCCTCTCCGACCTCGGCTGGGGTGCCCGGCTGCGTGCGTTGACCGGGCCGGAGGCGCCGGACGGGCAGGTGCCGGAGGACGTGGCGGCGGCCGTCGTCGAGGTGCTGAAGGCGTGGGCGCACGGCGACGATCCGTGGCCGGCCAGGCCGGTCGCGGTACTCGCCGTCGGGTCGCGTCGGCGGCCCCGGCTGGTGCACGGGCTGGCCGACCGGATCGCCCGGGTCGGCCGGCTGCCGCTGCTCGGCGAGGTGCCGGCCGGCAACGGTCCGGTTGGCGCCGGACCGCACGACGGGGACGGTCCGGCCGGCGCCGGGGCGGGCGGCAGCGACAGACCGGCCGGCGGCGGACCGCGGGGCAACAGCGCCCAGCGGGTACGCGCGCTGCACGGCGCCTTCGAGCTGCCCGCGCCGCTGGTCGGGGAGTTGGCCGGGCTGACCGGTCCGGTCCTGCTGGTCGATGACCTCGTCGAGTCGGGCTGGACCATGACGGTCGTGTCCCGCCTGCTGCGCCGGGCCGGTGCGCCGGGGGTGCTCCCGTTCGCGCTCGCCGTCGCCGGCTGAGTCGTCCGACCGCGGGCGAGGCTCAGCCGGGTCGGCCGTACCCGGCGATCGGCTGGTAGTCGACCCGGTCGATCCGGATCCGGGTGCCGGTACGCGGCGCGTGGATGATCTTCCCGTCGCCGACGTAGATGGCGACGTGGTGCAGGTCGCGGTAGTAGAAGACCAGGTCACCGGCTTGCCGGGCGGCCCGGCTGATCAGGGTCACCGCCCGGTACTGCCGCGCCGCGTTGTGCGGCAGCCGTACGCCGGCAGCCGCCCAGGCGGCCGAGGTGAGTCCGGAGCAGTCGTACGCGTCCGGACCGTCCCCGGCCCACCGGTACGGCTTGCCGAGCTGGGCGTACGCGAACCGGACGGCCCGACCGGCGGCCCCGGGAACCGCCTCGGGCAGCCGGGGCACCGCCTCGGCGGCCGGCTCGTCGGGTCCGGGCAGTCGGGCGAGGCGGGCCAGCTCGGTCTCGATCGCCAGCTTCCGCGCGGCGAGCTGCCGTTCCTGGCTCCGCTGCCGGGCGACGAGCGCATCGACGGTGCGCCGGGCCTGGGCCAGCCGGTCGAGCGCCTCGGTCAGCGCGGCGATCGTCCGGTGCCGCTCCCGGCTCAGCCGTTCGAGCAGGATCAGCGGGCCCGCCAGGTTCTCCGGGGTGGCGGCGCCGAGCAGGGTGCCCAGCACCCCGAGCGCGCGGGTGTCGCCGGTGCGGTACGCCCGGGCGGCGATCAAACTGACCTCGGTACGGTGCGCCTCGATTGCGCGCTCCAGCGGCCCCATCTCGGCGTGGATCGCCGCGCTGCTGGCCCGGGTCTCCCGCAGCGCCTCCCGCAGGTCGTTGTACTGCTCGACGACGATTTCCAACTGCTCCGCCGCCTGGGCGATCCGCTCGGCCGGGTCGGAGACCGGTGCGGCCCGGCCCGGTACGGGGGCCAGCGACAGCGCCACGGTCATCCCGGCGGCGAGGGCTGCGGCGCGACGTGGCAATGCGGTGGTCGGCACGACCTGTCCAACGATCGATGGCCGGCGGAGGCCACGCATCGAGGCTGCTCAGGTTCGTACCGTGACGTTCGTCGCCCTCGGGAGGGCGACGGTGACCGCCGGGTGGCACCGCCGGACCGGGACGGTAGCCTGCGGGTCGTGACCCGTGACCAGCCGGCAGCGCCGGAGACCGGTCGGACCGATCTGGCGGCGGGCGCTGCCCGCCCGCCGGCCGGCCCTGCCCGGGGTCGCCGGCCGGCCGGCCCCGCCGGTTCCGCCGAGTCGGCGGTGCCGGACCGGGGCACCGTACGCCTCGCGCTCACCGTGGCCGGTCTGGTGCTCGCCCTGCTCGCCGGGTTCGGGCTGGGTCGGGCGAACGGCGGCGCCACTCCGGCGGCCGGCGGTGGCACCCAGCCCTCGGCCGGCGCCACCGACCCGGCCGGCGGCCACGTCCATCCGCCGGGGACGGGGCCGCACGAGCACCCCACCGGAGCGTCCGGCGATCCGGCCGACGCGGGCGGGCTGAGCGTGAGTGTGGCCGGCTACACGCTGGTGCCGACCACCACGACCCTTACCGCGGGCCGGGCCGAGGACTTCCGATTCCAGGTACGCGGCCCGGATCGCCAGCCGGTGACCGGGTTCGCGGTGGTGCACGAGAAGCCACTGCACATGATCGTGGTCCGCCGGGATCTCAGCGGCTACCAGCACCTGCATCCGACGATGGCACCCGACGGCACCTGGAGCCTGCCGCTGACCCTGCCGTCGGCCGGCGTGTGGCGGGTGTACGCCGACTTCGCCGTGCTCGACGGCGGCGGCGGGCAGCTGCCGTTGACCCTCGGGGTGGACCTGGCGGTCGCCGGCGACCACGCCCCGCGACCGCTGCCGGCGGCGGCCCGGGAGGCGACGGTCGCCGGGTTCACCGTCACCTACGAGGGCACTCCGCAGGCCGGTGCCAGCCAGCCGATGTTGTTCCGGGTCTTCGCAGGCGGCAACCCGGTCACCGCCCTGGAGCCCTACCTCGGCGCGTACGGGCACCTGGTGGCGTTGCGCGAGGGCGACCTGGGTTACGTGCACGTCCACCCGGAGCCCGAGCTGGTGGGCGGCGCGGTGAAGTTCTGGCTTGCCGCACCGAGTTCCGGGCGGTACCGGATGTATCTCGACTTCCAGGTGGCCGGCGCGGTGCAGACGGCCGAGTTCACCGTGACGGTTGCCTGAGGCCGGGGCGGTTGCCTGAGGCCGGGGCGAGTCGGGTCAGCCGGCGCGCCTTACCTGCCGGTGGGCGAGATAGCGCAGCATGTCGCGGATCAGCTTCTTCTCCTCCGGCGGTACGCCGGGGTCGGCGAGCCGGGTCACGATCACCCGGAGGTCGGCGTCCACGGACGACTCGATCCGGTCCCGCCGGGCCGGGCCGGGCTGCTCGCCGTCGGGCAGGCCGAGTGCCCGGAAGGCCACCCCGACCGGCACGTCCAGGGCGGTGCAGAACCCGCGCACCTTCGCCAGCTCGGGATAGTCCTGCCAGTCCCCGGCGAGCCAGCGGAACAGCGTGGACCGGCCCACACCGGTGTGCGCGGCCACGTCGCTGACGGTCCAGCCGCGTTCGCTCTTGGCATCGTCGATGGCCCGCCGGACGAAGCGGGCGAAGGCCGCCTGCGGCGAGTCCTGTGCGGCACCGATGCTCAGCGGAAAACCCTTTCGCCCGGACTTCGGGTGGTCTTCTGAGAGTAGTCCGGAACCCCGTCGGGGAAACCCGACTGATCGCACCCACCCACCCGTACCATCGGTCGGCCGGCATCGGACCTGACTATCCGATCATCTGAAGAGTTCCGCCGGTACGGCGGATGAACCGCCGGTAGGCGGCCCGGCCGGGGCGTTGTGTGCCGGCCGACGGGGCGGCGTGTTCCGGCCGACCGGGGCGTTGTGTGCCGACCGACGGGCGTTCTGTGCCGACCGACGCGGGCGTCGTGTGCCGCGACGGCCCGGTTCCGCAGCCGGCTGACGGTCCGGGTCCGCAGCCGGCCGATTCCGGCGCGACCGCGGGTCAGGGCGGGCCGAGCAGGGTCTGCAACCGAGGGGTGAGCCGCCAGTCGCCGATCAGCCCCCGGTAGTCGGCACGCTGCCGGTCGGTCGGCTCGGCGCCGGTGTGCCGCGCCCGGAGCAGCAGGTTGCGCGGGGTGTGCTGCGAGTCGACGAACTCCACCACCTCGACCCGGTAGCCGTGCAACCGGAGCAGCGCCGCCCGCAGCGCGTCGGTGAGTACGTCGGCGAGGCGCTCCCGCAGGATGCCGTGCCGGACCAGCGGGTCGTACGGGTCGGGGGCAGGGTGCGCCCGCAGTTGCGCGGCGAGGTCGTGGTGGCAGCACGGCGCGGCGAGTATCCAGCGGGCCCCCCAGCGCACCGCCCGGGCCAGTGCCTCGTCTGTGGCGGTGTCGCAGGCGTGCAGCGCCAGCACCAGGTCGGGGGCGGGTTCCACCGTCGCCTCCAGGATGGTGCCGGCGACGAAGCGCACCCGGTCGGCGTAGCCGAGCCGCTCGGCGAGCGCGTCGTTGCGGCGCCGCTGGTCCTCGCGTACGTCCACGCCGACCAGGCGCACGTCGATGCCCCGCCCGGCCAGGTAGCGGTACGCCGCGAAGCTGAGGTAGGCGTTGCCGCAGCCGAGGTCGACCACCCGCAGCGGGCCGGTCAGCTCCTCCGGCAGGGTGGCCGCGAGGGCCCGCAGGAACGCGTCGACCTGCCGTCGCTTGGCCGCGCTGCCGCCGATCGCGGCGAACAGCGGATCACCGGGGTCGAGCAGGTGTTCCCGGGCCCGGTCGTGCGGGGTGGCCGGGGCGGCCGCCCGCTGCGCCTCGACCCGGTGCAGCTGCGCCTCGCCCCGCTTGGTCACCCGCAGTTGCAGGGTGGCGGAGGCGGTCTCGACGTGCCAGTTGCCGAACGGCTCGGCCAGCAGCGCGTCGACGGCCGCGTCCGCCTCCGGGCCGGGCACCACGTTTCGGGTGAACGGGCGGGCGCCGTCGTTGGTGACGATCTGGAGCCGGGCACCGGACCTGAGGGCGACCGGGCGCAGCTCGGCGCGTACCACGGTGGGGAGCTGCCCGCGTCGCCGCCCGGCGGCGACGGCGCGGGTCAACCCGGGATCCAGCAGCAGCGCCCGCACCTGTGCGAGCGCTGCGTCGAGCTGTTGCGGCATCTACTCGCCGGTGGCGGCGTCGCTGGCACCGGTGCCCCGCCGACTGCGGCGGCGCCGACGCCGTGGCTTGGCGGATCCGTCGGCGTCGACCTCCACCGCGGCCGGCGCCCCGCCGGCCTCGGTCGGCTCGGTCCGGGTGGCGGCTGCCTCGGCCGCGTCGGGGGAGCCCTGCGGGCCCCCGACGACCTCGCCCGCCCGGCGCCGGCGACGCTGCCGGCGGCGCGGCTCGTCCCCGCCGGTCACCTCGGCCTCCGGGCCGACCGGATCGGCGGTGCCGGCGCTGCGGCCACCGCCGCCGCGCCGGTTGCGCGACCGGCCCGCGCCGCCGTCGCCGCGACCGGGCCCACGCCGGCCACCGACACCCCGGGACCGACCGCCGAGGTCTTCCTCGACCTCGGCGGAGAGCCCGGCCCGGGTCCGCTCGGCGGACGGCAGGGTGCCGGCGACGTCGGCCGGGATGTCCAGGTCGGTGTAGAGGTGCGGGGAGGTGTGGTACGTCTCCGGCGGCTCCGGCATCTCCAGCCCGAGGGTCTTGTCGATGATCCGCCAGCGGGGCATGTCGTCCCAGTCGACGAAGGTCACCGCGACCCCGGTGGCGCCGGCCCGACCGGTACGGCCGATCCGGTGCGTGTAGGTGTCCTGATCCTCCGGGCAGTCGTAGTTCACCACGTGGGTGACCCCGGTGACGTCCAGCCCCCGGGCCGCCACGTCGGTGGCGACCAGGATGTCGATCTTGCCGGCCCGGAACGCCCGCAGCGCCCGCTCCCGGGCGCCCTGACCCAGGTCACCGTGCACGGCGGCGACCGCGAAGCCGCGGAAGTCGAGATCCTCGGCGACCCGGTCGGCCGCCCGCTTGGTACGCGTGAAGATCATTGTCAGTCCGCGCCCGCGCGCCTGCATGATCCGGGCGACGATCTCGATCTTGTTCATCGAGTGGGTGCGGTAGACCAGTTGCTCCGTCTGCGGCGACGGCCCGGTCTCGGCGGTGTGCCCGGCGTGGATGTTCACCGGGTGCCGGAGGAACCGGCGGGAGAGTGCGACGATCGGCTCCGGCATGGTGGCCGAGAAGAGCATCGTCTGCCGGTCCTCCGGCAGCATCGCCAGAATCTTCTCGACGTCCTCCAGGAAGCCCAGGTCGAGCATCCGGTCCGCCTCGTCCAGGACGAGCGCGTGCACCCGGTCCAGCCGGAGTTGCTTCTGCTTGGCCAGGTCGAGCAGCCGTCCGGGCGTACCGACCAGGATCTCGACGCCCTTGCGCAGCGCCTCGACCTGCGGCTCGTACGCCACGCCGCCGTAGATCGGCAGGACCCGTACCCCCCGGGTCCGGCCCGCCGCGGCGAGATCCTTGGCGACCTGGAGTCCCAGCTCACGGGTGGGTACGACGACAAGCGCCTGCGGCAGCCCGTCGCTGCCCTCGTCCGGCGCGAAGACCCGCTCCAGCAGCGGTACGCCGAAGCCGAGGGTCTTGCCGGTGCCGGTCGGTGCCTGGCCGATCAGGTCGGTGCCGCGCATCGCGATCGGCACGGCGTACTCCTGGATGGCGAAGGCCCGGGTGATGCCCACCGCTTCGAGTGCGGCCACGGTCTCCTGACGGGCGCCGAGTTCGGCGAAGGTGGGTGCCTCGGGTCGGACCGGCGCGTCGGCGGCAAGCGCCTGGCCGGCCATGATGTTTTCGATGTGATCGCTCATGTGGTTGTGGGGGTGCCCTCTCGTGGTGCGCCCCGTTCGTCCGTAGGGCGCGATATCGGTATGGCGCGGGCCACACGGTCGACGGCTGAACGCCGAGTAGAAGACCGGGCCGCACACGCGCGCCGCAGGGCAGATTTCGGAATCGGTTGAGGCCTTCCGGTCCTCTGCCTCCTTCGGCAACTGATCCATGCTACCTGAGCCCGGCATACGGCGTCCTCGGTCCAGGGACGCGGCCGTCGCCCGGGGGTCGGTGATGTGACGTACGTCACGCTTCTGGAGGTGGTTGGTTTCCGACAGGTAGGACGGTCGCCGGAAAACCGGGACGAATCTCCGGTCTCCTGCCGTCGGGACCCCGCCCGGGCGCCCGGACGGTAACCTGCGGGCGTGTCCGCCCTCGCAGAGCCCGCCCCGATCACCTCAGCCGCCCTCGCCGAACCGGTCGGTCCCAGCGTCGCCGAACCCGTCGGCCCGACCGTCCCGGGCGCCGTCGTCGACCTGCTCGGGCTGGTCGCCTACGGGGAGCTGGTGGCCTTCGACCGGATGGCCGCCGACGCCCGGCTGGCCCCTGATCTGGCCCGCCGTGCCGTGCTGAGCGAGATGGCCGCTGTCGAGATCACCAACTATCGGCGGCTCGCCGACCGGTTGACCGAACTCGGCGTGCCGCCCGAGGAGGCGATGGCGCCGTTCGTGCCGGCGCTGCAGTCGTACCACGACTCGACCGAGCCGAAGGACTGGCTGGAGGCACTGACCAAGGCGTACGTCGGGGACGCCGTCGCCGACGACTTCTTCCGGGAGATGGCGGCGTTCCTCGCCGACCCCGACCGGCAACTCGTACTCGACGTGCTGCACGGCTCCCGGTACGAGGAGTTCGCCGGTCAGGAGATCCGGCTCGCCATCCAGGCCGACCCGAAGGTCGCGAACCGGCTCTCGATGTGGGCCCGGCGCCTGGTTGGCGAGGGGCTGTCCCAGGCCGGCCGGACCGCCAGCGAGCGGGTGGCGCTGACCGCCCTGATCGCGACCGGCTTCGACGACCAGTCGGGGGTGCAGGTGCTGTTCAAGCGCCTGACCGCCGCGCACACCGCCCGGATGTCGGCCGTCGGACTGAACAACTGAGCCCGGCCGGCTGCCGATGTCCGCAACTGAGCCCGGCCGGCGGCCGGCGTTCCGGCGTCAGCGGGCGACGAAGCCGACCGCCCGGGGCGACGCCTCGGCGATCTCGACGTAGGCCACCTTGCCGACCGGCACGATGACCCGGCGGCCCTTCTCGTCCGTCAGCGACAGCGTGCCGTCGTTGGTGCTGAGGGCGTCGGTCACGATCTGCTCGATCTCGGCCGGCGTCTGCGCGCTCTCCAGGACCAGCTCGCGCGGCGCGTACTGAACGCCGATCTTGACCTCCACGTGGCCTCCTCGTTCGGGGCGAAAGATCCGCCGTCGGAAAGGCTATCCGATCCGCGCCGGTTGCGTTCAGGCTGACTCACCCTGCGCCGGAAAGCTCGTCTCGCCCCGCGACGGAAAGCTCGCCTCACCCTGCGTGGAAAGGCTCGCCTCGCCCTGCAACGGGAAGCTCGCGATCCCGCGCCAGGACAGCCCGGTGAGCAGCGCCTCGGCCTCGGCCTTCGGCACCTGCCGCCCGCCGGCCAGCCAGAACTGGGCCGCGGTCTCGGCCGCGCCGACGAGCCCGGAGGCGAGCAGTTCTGCCCGGGACCGGCTCACGCCGGTGTCCGAGATGATGGTGTCGGTGATGGCGGCGATGCAGCCCTGCTCCACCCGCTCGACCCGCTCGCGTACGGCCGGATCGTTGCGCAGGTCCGACTCGAAGACCAGCCGGAACGCGCCACTGGCATGGTCGACGAAGTCGAAGTACGCCCGCACGGCACCGCTGACCCGCTCCTTGTTGTCGGTGGTCGCCGCCATCGCCTCCCGGACCTTGGCCACGATCGCGTCGCAGTGCGTGTCCAGCAGCGCCAGATAGAGCTCCAGCTTTCCGGGAAAGTGCTGGTAGAGAACTGGTTTGGAGACGCCGGCCCGCTCGGCGATGTCGTCCATCGCGGCCGAGTGGTATCCCTGGGCGACGAACACTTCCTGGGCTGCCGCCAGCAGTTGCTTACGCCGTGCCGAGCGCGGCAGGCGCGTTGGGCGGCCGGCCGTCTGCGCGCCGTTTCCCACCTGGGTCATGGTCACCTCCGCTTCGCCTCGCACGCTGTCGACCTCATTCCGACCGGAGCAGGGACCGTCACTCGACTGCCGAATTAGCCCGCCGCTGTAACTTATCGGCACTGCCACCACACGGTAGCCTCAGCGGGGGCGACCAAGGAGCGCACGGTGGACGAAACAGGGCAACCCGGAGCCCCCACACCGGGAGAGCACGGTAACGGGGCAGGCCCGCAGGGTGACCCGGCCCGTCCGGTCAACGGCTGGGCGGCCGACACAGGCTGGTCCGACGCCGAGACCGGCGTCGATCCGAACGGGCGGCAGTGGCACCAGACGGTCGAGCCGGCGGTGAGCCGCGGCTGGGGTGACCGCGCGGCCTACGGTCCCCGGCCGCTACCGGCGTCACCCGCCATCCCGATCCGGGAGTTCCGGCAGCCGGTCAACGGCGTGCACCTGGGCGAGGCGCCCGAGCCGGAGCGGGGCTGGGGCGGTGGGCCGGGCCAGCCGTACGAGGCGGAGGGGGCCGACCCGGCCGGCCGGGCGGGCGCCGGGCCAGAGCCACTGGGTGGCGCCGGCCCGGACCATCCGGCCCAGCAGGGACGGCTCCCGCAGGGCGAGCCGGATCTGTCCGGCAGCGCCCGGCACGCCTTCGGGGAGCCCGGTTACGGTGAGCCGGAACGCGCCGGCACGGGCCTGGCCGGGCAACCGCCGCGCTGGGGGGAGCCCGCGTCACCCGCCTATCCGGGACCCACCTCCGCACCGCCGGTCGCGGTCTCGGGGCCGCCCGGCGCCGCGCCGGTACCCCCGGTGGTGACCTCGGGGCCGCCGGCCGCCGTCTCCGGACCGCCCGCCGTGACCTCCGGGCCGCCGTTCGGACCGCCCGGGCAGGGGGCCGGCGCGGCCACACCCGAGTACGCGGCCACACCCGAGTACCTGGTCGCGGCGGACTTCGAGCGTGGTGGCTTCCGACCGCCGTCCGAGCCCGACCATCCGCCGGTGACCGAGATGACCGCGATGATGCCCGCCGTACCCCGGCAGCCGGACCGTTCCTCGACCCCGCCACCCGGCCCCGAACAGGTCGCCCCGGCGGCACCCGGCTGGCGTCCGGCGGAGGCGGACGAGCGCGGGCCGGCGCCGGTCCATCCAGCCGACGCCCGTGGCCAGGAGCCGGCGAGCTGGTCGTCCGGCTGGGCCCCGCCGTGGGCCCCGGCCGGCGCGCCCGCCGACCAGGAGGGCGCCCGACAGCCGGAGAGCCAGCACGCCGCCGAGGCAGTCGCGCAGGTCGAGCCGGCCCACGAACCGGAGACCCCCGGCGGCCGGGAGCAGCAGCACTGGTCCCCGAGCTGGGTCGACCATCCGGCGCAGCGGGTACCCGAGTCCCCGGCCGGGCCGTTCCCCCGGGAGGGCTCCGCCCTGCCGCCGTCGGTCAACCCCGGGTTCGCGGCGAACCCGGCGACGGCCCGGAGCTTCCCGACGGCCTCCGAGGCCGCGACCCGGCGGGCCACCGCGAGCGAGCCCACCGGCTACCCCGGCCCGGCCGGCCCAGGGCCGGATGCGCCGGGCTACCTGCCGGGTCCCGGCGGGCTGACCGGTCCGCTCGGGCCGGAGCCGTCCCGCTACCTCTCCGGTCCGGCCGGGCTGGCGCCCTCGGGGCCGGGCCCCGAGCCCTCGGGCCCGCCGTCCAGGTCCGGCCCGGGGGTGGAGTCAGCGGCCCATTCGCCGCCCGGCGCCGCCTCCGGTGCCGAATCGTCCGGCTATCCGTCCGGGCCGGCCGGGCCGCCGCCCGGTGCCGAATCCTCCCGCTATTCGCCGGTCGGGCCGGCATCGGGATATCCGTACCGGCGGGAGGCGCTGGCGTTGCCGACCGGCCCGAGCCATCCCGGTGCGCCGTACCGCTATCCGGAGTCGGCCCCGGCGGAGCCCGCGCCCGCCGCCCGGCCGGCAGACCTCGGTGACGTGTTGCCGCAACGCGTCCCGGCCGAGCCAGACGTACCCACCGTGCCGGAGCCACCCGCCGTGGAGCCGCCCGCCGAAACGCCCGAACTGGCCCGGATCGCCACCCATCTGCGTCGGGAGGACGGAGCGGCACAGCTGCACGAGCGACCGGACGGCTTCGACGTCAACGCGATTCTGGACGCGGTTCGGGGAGTCGCCGGGGTGCGCGACGCCTCGCTGCGTACCACCCCGGCCGGTGCGCACAGCCTGCGCCTGGACCTCGCCGACGGTGCCGATCCCGCCGAGGTGAGCCGGCACGTGGCACGGCTGCTACAGGAACGGATGGGGCTGGCCGCCGCCCCGCAGAACCTGCCCGGCACGCCGGCACCGGCCGCGCCCGGCTTCACCGGCACCGCCGCGCCGCCCAGGCCCGGTGCGGCGCAGCCCCGGCACGGGCCACCGGCCGAGCCGGAGCGCCGGACCGAGCCCTCGCCCGAGGAGACACGTCGCCGGCACCAGGCACCGGGTCACCGGGGTCGGGCCACGGTCGGCGAGCCACCGACGGCGCAGCCCACCGAGCCGGGCCGGAGCGGTTCACCGGCCAGCGCCGGTACCAGCACCGGCGGCACCTTCTACTCCGGCAGCCCGGTCACCACCACCGAGACCGCGCCGTCCCGGCCGCTCAACCCGGGCGCGCCGCCCGGACCCCGGGTGATCATCGACCACGTGCAGGTCAGCACCTTCGGCCTGGACGCCACCGTCGAGGTACGGCTCGCCGCCGGGAAACAGCCGGCGGCCGGGCTGGCCACCGGTCCCGCCGTCGACGGGTACGTACTGCGACTCTGTGCCGTCGCGGCGGCCGCCGCCATCGACGAGCTGCTCAACGCCTCCGCCCGGGTCACCGAGCGGGGCCGGTGCTTCGTCGAGCATGCCGCGGTGGTGCCGTTCGGGAGCTGCGAGGTGGCCACCGTGGTGGTGCTGCTGGTCTGCGACGGCTGGGTCGAGCAGCTCGCCGGCTCGGCGCTGGTCTCCGGCGATCCGCGTCAGGCAGTGGTCCGAGCCACCCTGGCGGCGGTCAACCGCCGGCTTGAGGCGTTGCTCACCTGACCCGTCGCCTCGGCGACCGGAGCGGCGGGGCAAACGGCACGAAGCGGGGCGGAGGCGTCCAGAAGTTGTCTCCGTCCCGCACCGCCCCGGCGACGGGGCAGCGGAACGGTAGGCACACTTGACGGATGAAGCGTGCGCTGCTTGCGGCGGACGAGTCGATCGCTCGGGACGAGGTCCCGCCGCCCTGGCCCGGCCGGGACGTACGGATCGACGGCTCGATCACCCACGTCCGCCAGACCCCGGCTACCCGCCCCGACGCCGAGCCCGCGCTCTACGTGCACGGGCTGGGCGGCTCGGCCCAGAACTGGACGGACCTCGCTGGCCTGCTCGCCGACCGGCTCGACGGGCACGCCATCGACCTGCCCGGCTTCGGGCGGAGCGACCCGGCCCGGAAGTACACCATCCCGGCCTTCGCCGACCGGGTCATCCGGTACCTCGAGCACTCCGGCCGGGGACCGGTGCACCTGCTCGGCAACTCGCTCGGCGGGGCGGTCTCGGTACGCGTCGCGGGGCTCCGCCCCGACCTGGTCCGTACGCTCACCCTGGTCGCACCGGCGATGCCGTTCCTCGACCCGCGCCGGTCTCTCCAGGGTCGGGTACTGCCCCTGCTGGCGGTGCCGGGAGCGGAACGGTTCGCGTCGCGCTGGCTGACCCACCTGCCGCCGGAGGAGATCGCCCGGCAGGTGATGGAGGCGTGTGTCGCCGACACCACCCGGATCTGCGACCAACGCCGGTTGGAGGCGGTCGAGGAGATCCGGATCCGGTACACCGCCGCCCACTATCCGGCGGCCTATCTGCGTACGCTGCGCGGCCTGGTCGGCAGTTTCGTCCGGGCGTACCTGCCCGGGTCCGGCTCGCTGTGGCGGATCGCCGGCCTGGTCACCGCGCCGACGCTGGTGATCGGCGGCGGGCAGGACCGGCTGGTCGACGTCCGGGTGGCCGCGCAGGTGGCCCGGGCGATCCCGGACAGCCGGCTGCTGATGCTGGCCGGCGTCGGGCATGTCCCGCAGATGGAGGTGCCCCGGACGGTCGCCCGGGCGGTGCTGGCGCTGCTGGACGAGACCAGTCAGCTGCCGACCGTTTCCCGCTGACCACCGTCGGCCGAGGCCCGGCTGACCGCCGTCGGTAGTGGGCCCGGCTGACCGCCACCGGTTCGGGGGCCCAGCTGACTGCCACCGGTTCGGGGGCGGCTGACCGCCGTCGGCCGGAGTTCGTGGGTGACCGCCCACCGACCGCGCCGGTCGGGTCCGGTGGGGGTCGCCGTCCGCCGACCCGGGCGGGTGATCCGGGACGCCCGGTGCAACCGACCGGGTGGGCCAGGCGTACTAAAGAAGCGTGTGGAGACGAGAGCCTTACCAACCCCCGGCACCGGGTGCCCCAGCGCCGTCCTCCGGCTCGCCCGGCCGACGCCGGGCCCGGCGGTTCCGAGCCGGCCGGAGGCTGGTGGTGCTCATGGTGGGCCTGGCCGGCGCGGTCGCGGTGGTCGGGATCCTGGTGCCACCCGCCGACCGGTTGACCGGGGACGAGCAGCCGGCCGCCGCCGAGCCGGCCGTAGCGGCCGCGACCCCGGCCGCCGCGACCGTCGCCCCGACACTCACCCCCACCCCCACCCCGAGTCAGCCGGTGACTCCGGCACTGCGGCTCGCCGGCCCGGTGCCGTCGACCGGGCCGGGTAGCTTCATCTACGCCACCGGCCGGGGCGAGGTGCTGGGCCGGGCCGGGACGGTGCGGCGCTATCGGGTGGCGGTGGAGCGCAACATCGACGAGCACCTCACGGAGTTCACCGCGAAGGTGGACGACTCGCTGGCCGACCCGCGCAGTTGGATCGGCAGCGGGCGGCTGCGGTTGCAGCGGGTGCCGGACAAGGCGGGCCACGACTTCACGGTCTACCTGGTCACCGCCGGTACGGCCCGCCGGATGTGCGCGGCGTCCGGGGTCGACATCCGGGTCGGCGGCAAGCCGTACACCTCGTGTCGGGGCAGCGGCCGGGTGATCATCAACCTGGAGCGCTGGATGCGGTCCGTTCCGCACTACGTGGAGGCGAAGGTGCCGCTGGACCGGTACCGGACGTACGTGGTCAACCACGAGGTCGGGCACGAGTTGGGGCATGGGCACGAGCGCTGTCCCCGCGACGGTCGGGCCGCCCCGGTGATGATGCAGCAGACGCTCTTCCTCGACGGTTGCGTGGCCAACCCGTGGCCGTACCTGTCGGGGAAGCGGTACGTCGGCCCCTCGCTGTGACCGGGGCAGAGCGCTCGGCTGATTCCCCGACCGGCAGTCCTATTCCCGCTCCCGGATTTCGGGCAGGTGTTTCAGCTCATGGCCGGTTCGCGCTCCGGCGAGGAACAATGGGCCGGACATGCCACTGTCAATGCGCTCAGCCGCCCGCTGAGCGAGGATCCGAACCGGGGAGTCCACCGTGTCATTGCCCCCGCTCGTCGAGCCCGCCGCCGAGCTGACCGTTGACGAGATCCGCCGCTACTCACGCCACCTGATCATCCCGGACGTCGGGGTCGAGGGGCAGAAGCGGCTGAAGAACGCCCGGGTGCTCTGCGTCGGCGCCGGCGGCCTCGGCTCGCCCGCCCTGTTGTACCTGGCCGCGGCCGGGGTCGGCACGCTGGGCATCATCGATTTCGACACCGTCGACGAGTCGAACCTGCAACGGCAGATCATCCACGGCGTCTCGGACATCGGCCGGTCGAAGGCCGAGTCCGCCGCGTCGAGCATCCGCGAGATCAACCCGCTGGTACGGGTCGAGATCCACGACACCACCCTGGACCGGGACAACGTGCTGGAGATCTTCGGCCAGTACGACCTGATCGTCGACGGTACGGACAACTTCGCCACCCGCTACATGGTCAACGACGCGGCCGTACTGCTCGGCAAGCCGTACGTCTGGGGGTCGATCTACCGGTTCGACGGGCAGGCGTCGGTGTTCTGGGCCGAGCACGGCCCCTGCTACCGCTGCCTCTACCCGGAGCCGCCGCCGCCCGGCATGGTGCCGTCCTGCGCCGAGGGCGGTGTGCTCGGTGTGCTCTGCGCGTCGGTCGGCGCGATCCAGGTGACCGAGGCGATCAAGCTGCTGACCGGGATCGGCGAGCCGCTGGTCGGCCGGCTGACGGTCTACGACGCGCTGGAGATGTCGTACCGGAAGATCAAGGTCCGCAAGGACCCGAACTGCGCGCTCTGCGGGGAGAACCCGACCGTCACCGAGCTGCTGGCCGACTACGAGGACTTCTGCGGTGGGGTGTCGCCGGAGGCCGAGGAGGCGGTGGCCGACTCCACCATCACGGTCCGGGAGCTGAAGGAGTGGCAGGACGC
This sequence comes from Plantactinospora sp. B6F1, assembly GCF_040120695.1. Lineage (NCBI taxonomy): Bacteria > Bacillati > Actinomycetota > Actinomycetes > Micromonosporales > Micromonosporaceae > Plantactinospora > Plantactinospora sp. B6F1. The sequence continues at coordinate 241,718 of NZ_JBEEAC010000005.1, forward strand.
CGGCAAGGACATCTTCCTGGTCGACGTCCGGGAACCGGCGGAGTACGAGATCGTCCGCATCCCCGGCGCGACGCTGATCCCGAAGGGTGACATCCTCTCCGGCGCCGCCCTGGCCACGTTGCCGCAGGACAGGCAGATCGTGCTGCACTGCAAGTCCGGCGTACGGTCCGCCGAGGCGCTGGCCGCGCTGAAGGCCGCCGGGTTCCGGGACGCGGTGCACGTCCGTGGCGGAGTGCTCTCCTGGATCAAGCAGATCGACCCGTCGTTGCCCGCCTACTGAACCTTTTTCAACCTCCCCCTTGCGGTCCGTCGGAGCGCACGGTCGGACGCGGTGTGTGAGCGCCGCGCGGTTCAGGTTGAGAAAGGTTCACTGATCCGCACCGGGCCCGGCCCGGTCACCGGCGACGCGGGGCAGTTCCCTTCCGGAACTGCCCCGCGTCGCGTTGCCGACAGCATCCCTGATGCCTCATGTAGTAGATGTACTATCTTCTCGCACAGTTATTGGACGAGGAGGTGTAGATCTATGACCATGGCCGAGACTCCGGGCCGAATCTCCGAGCCCGTCGGGTCGCCGGTCGAGCAGCCCGTGCTGGACGTCCGTGATCTGCGGATGCGCTACGGCAGCACGGACGTGCTGACCGGCGTCACGTTCACCGCCCGGACCGGCGAGGTGCTGGCGCTGCTCGGCCCCAACGGTGCCGGTAAGACGACCACCATCGAGATCCTGGAGGGGTTCCGGATGCGGTCGGCCGGCGAGGTCACCGTGCTCGGGGTGGACCCGGCGCACGGCGACGAGCGGTGGCGGGCCCGGCTGGGCGTGGTGCTCCAGTCCTGGCGCGACCACGCCAAATGGCGGGTGCGCGAGCTGCTCGCCCACCTCGGCTCGTACTACCGGCCCTACTCGACCGACCGGATCCGCCGCCCGTGGGACGTCGACGAGCTGGTCGACGCCGTCGGGCTCAACGCGCACGCCGGCAAGCGGGTCGGCCAGCTCTCCGGCGGGCAGCGGCGGCGGCTGGACGTCGCGATCGGCATCGTCGGCCGCCCCGAGCTGCTCTTCCTCGACGAGCCCACGGCCGGGTTCGACCCGGAGGCCCGGCGCGAGTTCCACGAACTGGTGCACCGGCTCACCGACCTGGAGCAGACCACGATCCTGCTCACCACGCACGACCTTGACGAGGCCGAGAAGCTGGCCGACCGGATCCTGATCCTGGCCGGCGGCTCGATCGTCGCCGACGGCTCGGCTGACCAGCTGTCCCGGCGGATCTCCGCGGAGGCCGAGGTCAAGTGGAGCCGGGACGGGCAGCGGTTCGTGCACGCCACCACCGACGCCACCAGGTTCGTCCGGGAGCTGTTCCAGCAGTACGGCGACGCCGTCGCCGACCTGGAGGTCCGCCGGGCGAGCCTGGAGGACACCTACATGGCGATGGTCCGCGAGGTCGAGTCCGGCCGGAGCCTCGCCACGCTGCGCGAGTTCGAGGAGGCGGGCCGATGAACCCGATGGTGACGGCGCTGCGGGCCGGGCTGCGTCGCGGCGGGATCGAGGTGCGGCAGAGCCTGGTCAGCGTGCAGGACCTGTGGAACTACTTCTTCCCCAACCTGGTGTTCCTGGTCGTCATGTTCTTCATGCGGGACGCCACGGTGCCCGGCACGAGCTTCTCGCTCGGCGGCCGTACGCTGCCCAGTCTGCTCGGCGGCGGGCTGGCGTTCAGCGCGCTGGTGACGATGATGATGACGCTCACCGTGGAGCGCGAGGACGGCACCCTGCTGCGGGCCAAGGCGATCCCTAACGGCATGCTCGGCTATCTGGTCGGCAAGGTGGTGCAGGTCTCCGGGATGGCGCTGATCAGCTCCGTCATCCTGTTGGTCCCCGGAGTGTTCCTGGTGGACGGCGTGCAACTGCGCGGTCCCGGCGCCTGGCTGACCCTGCTCTGGGTACTCGTCCTCGGCCTGGTCGCCTGCCTGCCGCTCGGCGCGGTCCTCGGCTCGCTCTTCGCCAACCCCCGCAACGTCGGGGTCATCATGTTGCCTATGATGGGCCTCGTCGCGACCTCGGGGATCTTCTATCCGATCACCAACTTCCCGGGCTGGTTGCAGTGGATCGGCCAGGCGTTCCCGGTCTACTGGCTGGGCCTGGGCACCCGGTCGGCACTGCTGCCGCCCGAGCTGGCGGCGGTCGAGATCGGTGGGTCCTGGCGGCACCTGGAGACGTTCGGCATGCTCGCCGGCTGGGTCGTGCTGGGTCTGGTGGTGGCGCCGATCGTGTTGCGCCGGATGGCCCGGCGGGAATCCGGTTCGAGCGTCGCCGCTCGGAAGGAGAAGGCGATGCAGAGGATCGCTTGATGAGCGAGGCGATCTACAACCGCATCGCGGTGCTCCGGGCCGAGCGCGGGATCTCCCGCCGGGATCTCGCCGACGCGCTCGGGGTGCACTACCAGACGGTCGGTTACCTGGAACGCGGCGAATACAACCCGAGCCTGCACCTGGCACTTCGGATAGCGCGTTACTTCGAGGTCCCGGTGGAGGTGGTCTTCTCCACCGAGCCCTTCCCCCGGATCGGGGCCGCCGAACGGGCCTCGGCCTGAGGCCACCGGACGGGCTTCGACCCGAGCCGGCGGCCCGGCACCCGCCGGTCGGCCGGCTCGGACCGGCGGCACCGGGTCGCTCAGACCAGCAGCACCAGGTCGTCGCGGTGCACGACCTCGCGCTCGTAGCCGGGGCCGAGGGCGGCGGCGAGTTCCGTGGTGGAGCGGCCCAGCAGGCCGGGCAACTCCACCGCGTCGTAGTTGACAAGTCCCCGGGCGACCGCCGCCCCGGCGTCGTCCACCAGGTCGACCGGATCTCCGGCGGTGAAGGTGCCGTCGACCGCCGTGATCCCGGCGGGCAGCAGGGACTTGCGCCGGGCCACCACCGCCTGCACCGCGCCGGGGTCGAGGTGCAGCCGCCCCCGGGGCGAGGTGGCGTGGGCCAGCCAGAAGAGCCGGGCCGCCGGGCGTTGGCGTACCCGGTGGAAGAGCGTGCCGACCGGCTCGCCGGCCAGGGCCGCGGGTGCCAGCGGCGCGGCGGTCAGCACCACCGGGATACCGAAGCCGGTGGCGATCCGGGCCGCCTCCACCTTGGTGACCATGCCGCCGGTGCCGACCCCGGCCCGGCTGGCCCGGCCGACCGCCACGTCGGCGAGGTCCTGCTCGTCGCGGACCTCCTCGACGCGTACCGTGCCGGGGCGGGCAGGGTCGCCGGTGTAGAGGGCGTCCACGTCGGAGAGGAGTACCAGCAGGTCGGCGTGGACCAGGGCGGCCACCAGGGCGGCCAGCCGATCGTTGTCGCCGAACCGGATCTCGTCGGTGGCCACGGTGTCGTTCTCGTTGACGATCGGCACCGCGCCCAGATCGAGCAGTTTGCGCAGGGTCCGGTAGGCGTTGCGGTAGTGCGCCCGCCGGGTCACGTCGTCGACGGTGAGCAGCACCTGACCGACCCGACGGCCGTGCCGGGCGAAACCGGCGGAGTAGCGGCCGATCAGCAGGCCCTGCCCGACGCTCGCCGCGGCCTGCTGGGTGGCCAGGTCACGGGGACGGGCGGCCAGCCCGAGCGGGGCCAGGCCGGCGGCGATCGCCCCGGACGAGACCAGGACCAGCTCCCGCCGGTCCGCCGGGCCGACCCGCCTGCGGCCCGCCCCGGTCGGTCGGGCGTCGAGCTCGGCCGGTGGGGCGCCGGCAGGTCCGTCGGCCAGCCAGTTGGCGAGTACGTCGGCCAGCGCGTCGACCCGCGCCACGTCCAGGCCGCCGGCCGCGGTGGTCAGCGAGGACGAGCCGACCTTGACCACGATCCGGCGAGCTGTGGTAACTGCTTCCCGCACCCGCCCATTCTGCGGTGCCCGGATCCGCCCGCCCCGCCGGCCCGCCCGGCACTCCCATATCGTGGCAGGTCATGACGCCGGAGGAGTACGTCGAAGAGGTGCTCGCGCTGGTCGAGCGCATCCCACCGGGCCGGGTGATGTCGTACGGCGCGATCGCCGACCACCTGGCCGAGCGGTCCGGCCGGGCGTCGGCCCGACTGGTCGGATCGATCATGGCGCGGCACGGTGCTGCGGTGCCCTGGTACCGGGTGGTCAACTCGGCCGGCCGGCTGCCGCCGGGACACGAGGCCGAGGCCCGGGCCCGGCTGGCCGCCGAGGGTACCCCGCTGCGCGCCGCCGGGGTCGACATGGCGGCGGCCCACTGGCAACCGGCCGACTGACCGGCGCCCCAGCCGCCGAGCCGCCGAGCCGGTGCTGCGGTGCTGCGGTGCTGCGGTGCTGCGGTCAGCCCACCAGGGAGACCGGCTGGGCGCTGCGGCGCAGGATGCGGTCCTTGTCCGGGCCGCCCGGCACGGTCACCAGCAGGCAACCCGAGCGGGGCGCCACCGAGGCCCGGGAGCCGAGCAGTTGGGCGCTGCGCACCAGCACCGCGGCGAGTTCGGTGTCGCAGATGCGTACCCCGAGAATGGTGGTCCGGACGTGTCGGCCGGCGGCGAGCAGCGCGGCGCGCCAGGCGGCGGCGGCCAGCGCCTGTCGGCGGGCGTGCCGGGGCGCGGACGCGCCGACGGCGGCCGGGTCGAGCAGGGCCGTCCGACCCTGCCGCCAGCCCATCGACAGTACGGCCGGCTGCCCGGGCTCGGTGAGGTGCAGCCGGTGCAGTTCGTAGCGGCGGCGGACCCCGGCGGTGATCCGCTCCGGCCGGGCCGGCATGCCGAGCCGGCTCAGCAGTTCGGCCAGCCGGGTGGCGGCCGCCTCCGAGCTGAACTCGGCCACCATGCCGGCCGGCTGCCGCAGCCCGTCCACCCGGATGCACCGGATCAGGCACGCCGCCTCGAAGGCGTCCGCCAGCGACGCTCGGTCCAGCACGCTGATTCCGCCGGACGGCCGTCGGGGCGGCCGCGTCGAGGCGTACGCTGCGGTGCTCCAGACCATCTCTACCGCCCCCCGTCCTCGCGACGACAACTGCTTCCAACGGTGGCCGTTGGCGCGCCGGGGCGGTAGACATCGGTCGAAGGCTTGAGCAAAATTTGCGCTGAGTGTCGATCATCGCCGGGGTGGTGGGGTGGGCGGGGCACGGTGGCCGCGACGTGCCGGCCGGGGACGGCCCGGTCGGCGGCTCGGCGCGCTCGCCGCGACGCTCGCCGTGGTCACGGTGGCGATGCCGGCCACCGTCGCCTGCACCTCGCCGGCGGCCGAGCCGACCAGACTGCGCATCGCGACCGGCAGCGCCACCGCGGTCTACTACGCCGTCGGTCAGTCACTGGCGACCATCCTCAACCGGGAGTTGCCGGACGTGACGGCGAGCGTGGTGGTGACCGCCGCGTCGGCGGAGAACGTCTCGCTGGTCTCCACCGGCCAGGCCGAACTGGGTTTCACCCAGGCCGACATCCTGGCCGCCGAGCCGGGCCGGAGCGCCGGGCTGAGCGCCGTCGCCCGGGTCTACGACGACCTGCTGCACCTGGTCACGCTGAGCCAGGAGCCGATCCGGCAGTTGACGGACCTGCGCGGCAAGCGGGTGGCGATCGGCGCGCCGGGCTCCGGCACCGCGATCACCGCCGAACGCCTGCTCCGGGTCGCCGAGGTCGACGACAAGCTGGCCGAGACGCTCCGGTTCGGCATCGACGACTCGGTCGCGGCGCTGCGGGCCGGCAAGATCGACGCGTTCTTCTTCTCCGGCGGCCTGCCGGTCAAGGCGGTGGCCGACTTCGCCGCGCAGACCCGGGCCCGTTTCGTCGACCTTGGACAGTGGGTCGAGCCGCTGCGCCAGGTCTACCGCGAGGTGTACGTGCAGCGGGACATCCCCGCCTCGGCGTACGGGTCGGCGCCGGTGACCACTGTGGCGGTACCCAACTATCTGGTGGTGGCCACCAGCATGCCGGAGCAGCTCGTCTACGACGTGACCCGGCTGCTGATGCAGCGCCGGGACGAACTCAGCAGCGCCCACCCGGCCGCCGCCCGCCTGAACCCCCAGTCGGCGATCACCACCACCCCGTTGGCGCTGCATCCGGGTGCCGCCCGCTACTACCAGACGCACAAGCCCTGACCGACCCCCGCTGCGCCGGGCCGGGTCACCCCTCGCCGGATCGGAACCAGACGTCGGCGGTGAGCCCGGTCGGCTCGGCGGGTCGCATGGTGAGGCGACCGCCGGAGGCGTCGACGAGTACGGCCACGATGGTCAGGCCGAGCCCCGCCCCGTCGATGTTCTGGGTGTCCGGCGCCCGCCAGAACCGTTCGGTAGAGGACTCCAGTTGGGCACCGGTCATCCCCGGCCCGTCGTCGGTGACCCGGACCACCACCCCGTCGTCGGCGCGGTGCACCGAGACCTCGACCCGGCCGCCGGAATGGCCGAACTTGACGGCGTTGTCGATCAGCGCGTCCAGCACCTGGTCCACGGCGGTACGCACGGCCCGGGCGGGCACCGGGCCGGTGACCGGGACGAGGGTGAGGGTGATGCCCCGGTGGTTGGCCAGCGGCTGCCAGGCGGCGACCCGGGACCGGACCACCGCCGCCGCGTCGACCACCACCATGGTGTGCTCGGCCCGCTCGGCACGGGCCAGGGTGAGCAGCCCGTCGAGTACCTGGGCGAGCCGGTCGGTCTCCTCCAGCGCCAGCCGGTGCTCGTCTCGGCCGTACTCGTCGGTCAGGCTCGGCCCGAGTTCCTCGACCCGCAGCCGCAGCGCGGTCAGCGGGTTGCGAAGCTGGTGGCTGGCGTGCGCGACGAAGGCCCGCTGCCGTTCCAGGGCGTCGGCGACGGCGTCGGCCATCTCGTTGAAGCTGGTGGCGAGTCGGCGCAGTTCGGGCGGACCCTGCTGGGTGGGTACCCGGGCCAGGCCGTCACCGGCCGCGATGTCGTGGGTCACCACGTCGAGTACGGTCACCGGTCGCAGCACCCAGCCGGCCAGCCGGAACGCCGTCATCACCCCGGCGGAGACGGCGAGCAGCCCGACGGCGGCCAGGGCCGCCCACCAGACGGTGACGGTCCGGCGTACCCGTTCGGTGGCGGAGACGGTGATGACGGCACCGATCACCTCGCCACCGTCGTTGACCGGTACGGCCACCACCAGCGGACCGACCTGCCAGGGCCAGAGCACATCCGGGACGGTCATCTGCCGGCCGGCGAGGGCGCCGAAGATCGCCCGATCGGTCAGCTCGGAGCCCATCCGTGGGCTGGCGGAGGCGACCACCTTCCGCCGTTCCCGGTCGACCACCGCGGCGGTGATCCCGTACAGCTCCTGGTAGCGCTGCAACTCGTCGGTGATCGCGCTGACCGCGCCGGTACGCAGCGCGGGACCGGAGAGCGAGGCGAACCGGTTGGCGTCGGCGAGCCGGTCCGCCCTGATCCGTTCGGTCTCCCGGTTGGCGAGGGTGATCGCCAGCGGGGTCTCCAGGGCGAGCAGGACCAGGATCATGAGCAGCGAGTAACTGAAGACCAGGCGGCGGCGCACGTACGGGCTCCGGTCACTCGGCCCGGAGCCGGTAGCCGACACCACGCACGGTCTGCACCAGGTCGGGGTCGCCGAGCTTGCCGCGCAGCGAGCCGACGTGTACCTCCACGGTGTGCCGGGCGGCGCCGGTGGTCGGCCAGACGTCGAGGACGATCCGCTCGTGCGGCACCACCACGCCCGGCTGGCGGGCGAGCGAGACCAGGACGTCGAACTCCTTGCGGGTCAGGGTGACCCCGGTGCCGCCCACCGTGACCAGCCGGCCCGCGACGTCGATCCAGATCGGGCCGACCTCGACGACCTCGGGTCGCGGGCCGCCGGCCCTGGCCCGGCGCAGCACCGCGACGATCCGGGCCTCCAGCTCGGCCATCGAGAACGGCTTCACCACGTAGTCGTCGGCACCCATCCGCAGCCCGATCACCCGGTCGCGCTCCTCGCCCCGGGCGGTGACCGCGATGATGCCGAGCTGCGCGCTGCGTTGCCGCAGCGCCCGGCACACCTCCACCCCGTCGCCGTCCGGCAGGGTGAGGTCGAGCAGCACCAGGTCACAGGGGGCGGCGGCGAGCGCGGCGGCGGCGGTGCCGGCCCGCTCGACGTCGTACCCGCGCCGGGACAGGGCGGCGGCCATCGCACCGGCCACCCGGGTGTCGTCCTCGACCAACAGGATGCGCATGCCGGCCGCTCCTCGTCTGTCGTACCAGCCGCAGCGATCATCCCGCATCGACGCGGCCGAACACAGCGCGGCGGAACGCCGGAACACTCAAGATTGGCTCAAGGACCGGCTTCACGCCGCTACGTGATCGTCACACGAGGGCTCCAAGGTGGTTGCTGTCCGAGGCCAGCACCCCGGTCAACAGACCCAGGTACACCGTGCCGACGCACGGCGTGTACGTCTCGCGGCACTTCTTCGCCAGCCTGTGGGTGTTCGCACCGACCAACACCCCACGCCCGACGACCACCGGAGGCGCCTGGGCGGTGTAGCACTCCGGACCGGCCCCGGGACAGCGGCCACCGACTGACAGCGGTCAGTACTTGCGCGACGGCTCCGCCGGCCCGGCGCCCGGCACGCTCGCGGGCGGCGCCGGTTGCAGGGCCTCCAGCGCCCGGCTGACGCCCAGGCCGGCGAGGACCGCCAGCGCGAAGACGACCGTCGACAGCCACCGGGGGGCATCCGCGACGAGGATGGTCATCTGCACCAGGCTCAGCAGGACGACCCCCAGCACGGTGCCCGCGAAGCCGCCCCGCCCGCCGGCCACGCTCACGCCGCCGAGCAGGACGGCGCCGGCCACGAACGCCAGCTGGCCGATGTCGGCCGATAGGGTTGTGGCGCCGATCCGGCCGGCGAGCAGGACTCCGGCCGCGCCCGCGATCAGGCTGGAACCGCCCAGGCCGATGACCGCGCCCAGCAGCCGTGCGCCGAACGGCGACGGCGGCTCCCCGGCGACGACACGGTTGCCGCTCAGCGCCCGCCGCACCGCCGGGATCGACCACACCACCGCGCCGCCGATCGACAGCAGGAGAAACAGCACCAGCCACCCGGCCGCGGCACCGTCGGACCGGATCCAACCTTCCCTCGCGAGCCGCTGCGGACCGCCGCTCCCGGTGGCGGCGAGCAGGATGCCCTGCGTCAGCGCCAGCCCGCCCAGCGACACCGCCCACCCGGGCGCCTGCAGCAGCCCGGCGACCAGGCCCATCCCGAGACCGATGAACGCCGCGGCGGCGATCGCGGCGACCGCCGCGACGAGGACCGGGGCGCCGGCGTCGAGCACCTCCGCGTACGTCAGGCCGGCAAGGGCCGCGACGGCGACGACCGCGAGGTTGGGCGTGGCGGTGCGCAGCGACAGCGCGAAAGCGGTCGCCAGCAGGCCGGCGGAGGCGATGTTGAACACCAGCGGCGACACCCGCGACCCGTCTTGGGTGTACCACACCACCGCGGCGACGACGGTCAGCGCCAGCAGCGCCGCCTCCCAGAACAGGTGCGGCCGAAGAAAGCCACCGGAACGGGACGTGACCGGTCCGGCGGGTGCCGACGGTTGTGCAGGCGTGAAAACCACAGCGATTCCTCCCTTGTGCGGAGGCTGACACTAACCCCCAGGTCACCGCGGATGCACGAGCCCGGATACCTAACCTCGGTCTTTCGCTAACTGTTGATCAAGGCCGTGCCGCCCCGTTGTTGATCTCTTCTGGCGGGTCGATCAGCGATGGACATGGTGACGACCCGACGCGGTGGTCGGGTTCCTCCAACGGTTCGCCGGGGCTGGGACGTGTTGTTCAGCAGAGCGGTCTTGGTAGCGCGGTGAGGCGGGCGTACGCGGTGACCAGGTGATCGGCCCAGGGCCAGCGCTCGGCGATGCGGAGCCGGGTGCGGCGGGCTGAGCGGGTCAGCCGGGCTGGCACGTGCAGCAGTCGGTAGCGCAGCTTCTTGGGTTCGGCTCGGGCGAGTTCGCCGTCGAGCAGTCAGTGTTGCGTCCGGGCGAGCAGGTCGATGCCGGTGAGGGCGAGTTCCAGCCAGGCGGTGTTGATGGCGAACACTCGTGACGGGAAGCGGCCGAAGCCGGTGTCTTTACCGGTGCGGATGCGGTCTTCCGCGCGGGCGTGGGCGCGGTGGCGGGCCTCCGCGCCGCGCAACACCTGAGTCGAAAGCGCGCGGCGCAGTGGGATTCCAAAGCGCCCGTTCCTCTCGATCGGCCGTGGCGATGGTCGTCCTCGCGGGCTATGGCGACTCCTGCAAGGGCCAGACCTCGACGACGCCCTGGGCAACCGCGCATGGTGTTTTCGACACCAGCTGGATGGCTTCCTCCATCGTCGCGGCTTCGATGATCGCGAACCCCGCCACCGGGAGTGCAGACGACATGAAGGAGCCGTTCGACACGGTGATGCCAGCGTCGTCGTGGTTCCGCACCTGTGCGGGCTCGCCGGCAATACCCATGTCGACTCCCGCCTCGCGCAGGCGCGCATCATGCGCGTGCGCCTTCTCGCGTACTGCGGCATCAGTGCGGGCGTAACCGTCCTGGTCGCCGTACCCGATCGTCACGAACTTGGCCACAAGCGGACCCCTCCTTTGGTTCGCATCGACTGCGACGCTGTCGACGACGCAGGCGACATGGCGAGCGCAGCACTATGCGCTGTCCTTGATGCCGTAACGCAGGTCGACCACACCGTTGCTGAACCGCCGCTCGTCCAGCAGCTCCAGGTCGACACGCACATCGTCGGGGATGCCCATCCGAGGCCTCCTTACTCTTCAACAACCGCTTGCGCTTTGCAAGCAGTTCGCCGACCGTAGCGTAGACTGCTCTCAGAACGCAACCAGTCGCTGAGGAGGGATTGGAGTGGCCGTCGCATCCCGCTCGGGTTGCCCGATCAACCTGTCGCTTGAGGTCTTCGGCGACAGGTGGAGTTTGCTGATCCTGCGCGACATGATCTTCGGCGGGCAGCGGCACTTCCGCGAGCTGCTCAACGGCTCGCAGGAACGCATAGCCTCCAACATCCTGGCCGCCCGGCTGAAACACCTGGTCGGACTCGGCATGCTCACCAAACACCCCGATCCCGGGCACAAGCAGAAAGCCATCTACAGCCTGACCGAGGCGGCCATCCAGCTCATCCCGGTGATGGCGGCGCTGGGCGGCTGGGGCCGCCGCTGGTTGCCGGTCACCGAGGACCTATCAATCCGGGCGCAGTTGCTGGAAGAAGGCGGCCCGGAACTCCACGAGCGGTTCATGGCCGAGCTCCGCGAAGAACACCTCGGCATCCCCGCCGAGCCGCCCCCCGCCGGCAAGACCGTGCGCGAACGCCTGCACGGGGCCTACCCGGCCGTGACCGATCGGCATCCTGGACCGTCGGCATGACACTCGCTCCCGGCCAGCAATCGGCCCGGCGGCCGCCGTCCTGATCTACCGGTTGCTCTCCTGCTGGCTCGTCGTCCCGGTCGGCGGTATCGCAGCGGCGATGCTCCGTCGTGGCCACAGATTGGCCGGAAACCCGGCGCTCAAGCTCGGGGTGGATCCGGCGGCGGCAGGTCCCGTCCTCGAATCCGCTGGTCATGGCCGTGGCAGGCTGGGCGAACCAGCTGGGGAGGATGTCGGGAGTGGCTCGGGATGATCGAAATCCGTAGCTTCGCGGATACTGACCGCGCCACGTTGCGTGAGCTGTTCGGCCGGGCCGGCGAGGGCTCTCCGTCTTCCTTGTTGTGGGGGCACGAGGAGTCGGAGGCGGCCATGTACCTGGAGCCGTACATGAGCCGGGAACCGGACTCGCTGTTCGTCGCCGTGACGGGTGGCCGTGTCGTCGGCTACCTGGCGGGGTGCCTGGACAGCTCGACCTTCCCCAGCGAAAGGGAGCGCATGGAGAGGGCGATCGCGACGTACAGGCTGGTGTTCCGACCCAGGCCCGCAGCGTTCTTCGCTCGTGGCATGGTCGACATGGCGTCGGCCGCGCTGCGGCGGAGGCCGACCGCAGAGGGCTTCGACGATGCCCGTTGGCCGGCTCACCTGCACATCAACGTGACGCCCCCGGCCCGGGGGACCGGTGCCGCCGACGGCCTGATGAGGCGATGGTTCGACCGACTCGTCCAGACCGGCTCGCCCGGGTGCCACCTGCAGACCCTGGCCGAGAACACGCGTGCGGTGCGGTTCTTCGAGCGCGCCGGCTTCGCCAGACATGGTCCGACTCCGTTGGTCCCCGGTGCCAGGCAGGGCGGCAGGCACCTGCACCAGCAGACGATGGTCTGGCAGCCCTGACCGGCCGGGCGGCACCGACATGACCCCCGGCGAATGGTGGCCGGTCGTGCTACACCGATCGGCCACCATCGCCGTACGAAAGCGGGAGCACGGCCACACGAAAGCGGGAGCGCGCAGGCAAGATCGAGGCCGATAGCATCCCGGCGCATGGACGCCGTGTCCGGCACTCGCGCCGACCCCTCCGAGTCCCCGGCCGGGGTGATCCTGCCGCGCCGGGTGCACGCCGGGTACGCCCTCGGTTCACTGGCCACCGGCGCCTTCGGTACGGTGCCCGGCCTGGTGCTGCTGCCGTACCTGACCGACACCCTGGGCGTGGCCGCCGGGGTGGCCGCACTGCTGGTGCTGCTGCCGAAGGCGTGGGACGTGCTGGTGAACCCGGTCGCCGGGCGGATCTCGGACCGGACCCGGTCCCGCTGGGGCGCCCGCCGGCCGTACCTGCTCGGTGGTGGGCTCGGCCTCGCCGTACTCTTCGCCGCCATCTTCGCGGCGCCGTTTCCGCCCGGCCCGGCCGCCGCCGGGTACGTCGCGCTGGCGTTCCTGTTGACCGCGACCGCGTTCGCCTTCTTCCAGGTGCCGTACGTCGCCATGCCGGCCGAGCTGACCGACGACTACACCGAGCGGACCCGGCTGATGACCTGGCGGGTCGCGGTACTGGCCCTGGCCATCCTGGTCTCCGGCGCACTCGCCCCGATGGTGGTGGGCGCGGGGGGTGACGGGGTACCCGGGCACCGCTGGTTGGGGCTCTTCGTGGCGGTACTGATCGCGGTCGGTGCGGTCGGCGCGTTCCTCGGTACCCGGTCCGCCCCGACCGGACCGGTGGTGGCGAGCGAGCCGAGCCTGCGGGCCCAGCTCGCGATCGCCGCCGCCAACCGGCCGTTTCGGCTGCTGCTGATCTGCTTCGTGGTCCAGGCGGCCGGGATCGCGACCGTGCTGGCCGGGGTCAACTACTTCGCCGAGCACGTCCTACGGGACCCGAAGACCGGGCCGACGCTGCTCTTCGCGTGTTTCGTCGGCCCGGCGCTGCTGGTGATGCCGCTCTGGAGCCGGGCCGGTGCCCGGCTGGGCAAGCCCGGGGCGTTCACCGTGGCGTCGCTGATCTTCGCGGCCGGCGCGCTGACCCTGGTCGCCGCGCCGGTGCTGCCGGCCCCGGTGGTCTATCTGGTCGTCGCGGCGATCGGCTGCGGGTACGCCGGCCAGCAGGTCTTCGGGCTGGCGATGCTGCCGGACTGCATCGCCTACGACACCGCCCGCACCGGTCGCCGCCAGGCCGGGGTCTTCACCGGGGTGTGGACGGCCGGCGAGACCTTCGGGTTGGCCCTCGGGCCGGGGATCTACGGCCTGGTGCTGCAACTGACCGGCTACGTCTCCTCGTCGACCGGTCAGGCGGCAGCACAGTCCGGCACCGCCCGGGCCGGCGTGCTGATCGGCTTCACCGTGCTACCCGCCCTCCTGGTCGGGCTAGCCGTCCTGACCATGCGCAACTACGACCTCACCCCGCAACGACTGGCGGCGGCCTCGGCCGGCGACCCGCAGCGGTAGCCGGGGTCACCTCCCCCAGTCGCTGGCGAGTCGTTCGTACGCCACTCTTGCGGCCCAGCACATACCGGTGTGATCCGGTGGCCTGCCACACGATCGGCAGTTGCCGCCGTTGCTGACGTGCCGCAGGAGCACGCTGCGCATCTCGGCCCGCTCGACGGACTCCGGCACGGGTACCGGTCCAGGGTCGGTCAGCGGTACGGGCTGGGGCGGTAGGTCGTCACTGAACACCCGCGTCCTCCTTCGTCCCCGGACGGCAGGTCCGGCCACGGAGCCCTCGTGTCACGTAGCCGGACCGCCTTCCGCCCCACCTGGTTTGCCGACCGGAGGGGGCTTAACAGGAGGGTGCCATGGCTGCCATGGCTAGGCAGGGGTCCACGGGGAGTGGTCTACTGGATTCGCCGACCGGAGGGGATTTCAGTAGTGGCTCCCTATTCGTCTATTTATGAACGAATCGCCGATGAAATGGCGGAGCGGATCGCGTCCGGGGAGTTCCCGCCCGGAGCCAAGCTCCCGACCCGTGCCGAGCTGTGCGCGGAGTATGAGGTCTCGGACTTCGTGGCGGATCGTGTCTTCCTGACGCTCAAGCTGCGCGGCCTGACGGAGACCGTTCCCGGGCGTGGCGTCTACGTGAAGAAGGACTGAGCGGCCCGGACCACGGCAGGAATCCGTGCCGTGGTCTGCGGTTACGACCCGCTCACCAGGGGCGTTGCAGCTGTTACGGTGGCCGCCATGATCGACGCGTTGCCGCCGGTGGGCGTACCCGCGGACAAGGTGCTGGCCGAACTGGGCGAGCTGCGCGCCGCCGACCTGCCGACGCACGGTGGCCGGCTCTTCGCCTACGTCTACGACTCCGCCGTACCCGGGCTGGACGAGTTGGCACACTCGGCGTACGCGCTGGCGGCGCACGTGAACGGGCTGGATCCGACCGCCTTTCCGTCCCTGCTGGCGCTGGAGAACGCACTCGTCGGCGCGGCCGCCCGACTGCTCGGCGCCGGGCCGGGCACGGCGGCGCCGGAGGTCGTCGGCAGTGTCACCGGCGGTGGCACCGAGTCGCTGATCCTGGCCGTCAAGGCGGCCCGGGACGCCCGGCCGGAGGTGACCCGCCCCCGGCTGGTGGTGCCGACCAGCGGGCACGCCGCGTTCGCCAAGGCGGCGCACTACCTCGGGCTCACTCTCGACCAGGTGCCGGTCTCGGCCCGGACGCTCCGCCCGGCGCCCGGGGAGGTCGCCGCCGCGATCGGCCCGGACACCGTACTGGTCGCCTGCTCGGCGCCGTCGTATCCGTACGGGGTGGTGGATCCGGTCGCCGAGATCGCCGAGGTCGCCGCCGCGGCCGGGGTGCGCTGCCACGTGGACGCCTGCTTCGGCGGCTGGACCCTGCCCTATCTGCGCCGGCTCGGTGTGCCGGTGCCGCCGTTCGACTTCCGCCTGCCGGGAGTCACCTCGATCTCGGTGGACCTGCACAAGTACGCGTACGCCCCGAAGGGCGTCTCGGTGCTGCTGCACCGCGATCCGGAGCTGCGCCGGTCGCAGTACTTCGCCTTCGCCGGCTGGCCCGGCTACACGATGGTCAACCCGGTGATCTCGTCCACCCGCTCCGGCGGACCGATCGCCGGGGCGTACGCCACCCTGCGGCACCTCGGTGACGCCGGCTACCTGACCCTGGCCGAGCAGACCCTGGCGGCGGTACGCGGACTGGTCGACGCCGTCCGGGGCGTGCAGGGGCTGCGGCTGGTCGCCGAGCCGGAGTCGACGGTGGTCTGCTTCACCGGCACCGATCCCGGGCTGGACCTGTTCGTCCTCGCCGACGAGCTGACCCGGCGTGGCTGGCACACCCAGCCCCAGCTCTCGTACGCCGGTCTGCCCGCCAACATCCACCTGTCGGTGACCGCCTCCGTGGCGCCCCGGGTGGCGGAGTTCGGCGCGGACCTGCGGGCGGCGGTGGCGGACGCCCGGGCGGCCGGCCCGGTCGAGCTGCCCGCCGAACTGCTGGAGACGCTGCGCACGCTGACCCCGGAGCGACTCACCCCGGAACTCGTCGCCGGGGTGGCCGCCGGGCTGGGCCTGGACCCGGCGGCGGCCGGCCGGCCGCCGGAGCGGATGGCGCCGGTCAACACCGTTCTGGACGCGGCACCGGTCCCGGTCCGGGAGCGGCTGCTGGCCGAGTTCCTCGGCCTGCTCCAGCGCCCCGCGTACTGAGCCGGAGCGGCGGCGAGCCATCGACGAATGTTGCCGTCAGGTATTTACTGTTAACAATCCTACCTTTATCTTGAGGAGACCTTCCGGATGAAGTAAGGAGCCCACGATGCGAAGAACCGTGCTCCTGGCGGTCACGACGGTGGCGACCGTCGTCTCCGCCCTCCTCGTGGCCCCGCAGGCCGCCCAGGCCCACGGCTACATCTCCTCGCCACCGAGCCGGCAGGCGCTCTGCGCCCAGCGGGCGGTGTCGTTCGACTGCGGTCAGATCCAGTGGGAGCCGCAGAGCGTGGAGGGCCCCAAGGGGCTGCGCAACTGCCACGCCAACATCGGGCACTTCGCGGTGCTCAACGACGACAGCCGGCCCTGGCCGGCCACCTCCGTCGGGCAGACGGTGACCTTCAACTGGGTGCTGACCGCCCGGCACGCCACCAGCACCTGGGAGTACTACATCGGCGGCTCCCGGCTCGCCGTCTTCGACGACGGCGGACGGCAGCCCGGCGCCACCGTCTCGCACACCGTCAGCATGGCCGGCCGGAGCGGCCGGCAGAAACTGCTGGCGATCTGGAACATCGCCGACACCGCGAACGCCTTCTACGCCTGCGTCGACCTCCAGATCGGCGGCGGTAGCGGCAACCCCACCCCCACCCCGACCCCGACCCGCACCACCGCCCCGCCCACCCCGCCGGCGACCACCGCACCGCCGGCCGGCGGAACCTGGCAGGCCGGCACGACGTACCAGGTCGGTAGCCAGGTGACCTACGGCGGCGTGACGTACCGCTGCCGTCAGGCGCACACCGCGATCGCCGGTTGGGAACCGCCGAACGTACCGGCGCTCTGGCAGCGCGTCTGACGCCGAGCCCACCGGGACGTACCCGTCGCGGATACGGACCCGTACCCCCTGCGGGTCCGTATCCGCCACAGGTCCGCTCCCGAAGGCGTAGCACCTGGAGACGAGGCCATGGACCGCTTCCGCCGTACCCTGATCGTCGCGGTGCTGTCGCTGCTCGGCGGCTGCGCGTCCGCACCGGCCGGGACCGGCGGGCCGGACGCGGCGCCGGCACCCGCGCCGACCGGCTCCACCCCGGCGTCGGCCGCGCCCAGCGGCGCCTTCAACGACACCGACGTGATGTTCCTGCAGATGATGGTGACCTCGCACGGCCAGGGACTTGCCCTGGTCCGGCTCGCGCCCGGCCGCGCGCAGCGGGAGGAGCTGAAGATCCTGGCCGCCGCGATCGACGTCACCCAGGAGGCCGAACAGCGGACCATGCGAACCTGGCTGCGCGGCTGGGGCCGGAGCAGCACGGCGGACCCGCAGGCACACGCGCACGCCGACCACGGCGGGCTGCCGGTGCTCGGGCCGGCGCAGCTCGCGGCGCTCTCCCGCAGCAGCGGGGCGAGGTTCGAGACCGACTTCCTCAACCTGCTGATCGGGCACCAGCACAACGCCGTCGAGCTGGCCCGGATGGAGACGAGGTCCGGCATCCACCCCGAGGTGCGCGAGCTGGCCCGGCGGATCGACCTGTCCCGGACCGCCCAGATCGACCAGATGCTCAAGATGCTGCCGCCGGCTGGCTAGCGGGCCGGACGGTCGGGGCCGGTCCTGTGGTTCACTGTCGGGTGGGCGACGGGAAGGAGGCCGGCCGTGCAGCTACCCGCGGTGCTCGGTGAACCGATCCGGTTCGTGCTCAACTGGGGTCGGCGCTACTCGCTCTGGGTCTTCAACTTCGGGCTGGCCTGCTGCGCGATCGAGTTCATCGCGACCAGCATGGGCCGGCACGACTTCATCCGGCTCGGCGTGATCCCGTTCGCGCACGGCCCCCGCCAGGCCGACCTGATGGTGGTCTCCGGGACGGTCACAGACAAGATGGCCCCGGCGATCAAGCGGCTCTACGACCAGATGCCCGAACCGAAGTACGTGATCTCGTTCGGCGCCTGCTCCAACTGCGGCGGCCCGTACTGGGACTCCTACTCGGTGACCAAGGGCGTGGACCAGATCATCCCGGTCGACGTCTACGTGCCGGGCTGCCCGCCGCGCCCGGAGGCGCTGCTGCACGGGATCCTGCGATTGCAGGACAAGATCGCCGCCGAGCGGTCCGGCATCGGCGGCGTGGCCCGCCCCGACGAACTCGCCTCGCCGGTCGACCGGGCCGGCTCGTCGAGCATGTCGGGCGGCCGGGTCGGCTCGTCAGGAGGTCGGGCCGGCTCGCCGAACGACCCGGCCGGCTCGCCGGTCGGGCGGAGTGCCGAGTCGCTCACCGCGCCGTCGGTGCCGCCACCGGCCGCGCCGCAGTGACGGGTGGCGGCGCGGGACTAGCCTAGCGATCATGGCTAGTACCATTGATCAACGGGCAGAGTGGCTGGTTGACGTACTGATCGCCGAGTTCGGCGAGTCGATGGTCGGCGACCCGGCCGCGTTCCGGCGCAAGTTCCGGAAGATGGCCGCCTCGCCGTTCGCGTTCTACCGGGGCAGCGCCTCGGTCTTCTACGCCGACCTGGTCGGCGACTTCGCCGACGAGCGGTTCATCGACGACCGGACCGGCCGGGTCTGGATCCACGGCGACCTGCACGCGGAGAACTTCGGGACCTACATGAACGGCTCTGGGCAGCTCGTCTTCAACGTCAACGACTTCGACGAGGCGTACGTCGGGCCGTTCTCCTGGGACCTGAAGCGTTTCGCGGCCAGCGTCGCCCTGCTCGGGTACGCCAAGGCGCTCTCCGACTCCGCCATCGGCGACCTGGTCACCCGCTTCGCCGCCGCGTACCTGACCGAGCTGCGGGCGATCGCCGACGGCGGCGACGACGCGATCGGCTCGATCCGGCTGGACAACGCCGACGGGGTGCTCCGGCGGGTGCTCCAGCAGGCCCGGCTGCGCACCCGGGTCGACCTGCTGGCCCAGCAGACCACCGTCGACCAGTACGAGCGGCGGTTCTCCCTCGGCGAGGGGGTGTACGAGGTGGACCGGGACGTCCGGGCCGGCGTCGTCGCGGCGTTCGAGCGCTATCTGGGTACGCTGCCGTCGGCCACCGCCGACCATCGCCCGGTGGCGGCGCAGATCAAGGACGTGGTGCTGCGCAAGGGAGTGGGGATCGGCTCGGCCGGGCTGCCGTCGTACAACCTGCTGCTGGAGGGGCACACCCAGGCGCTGGAGAACGACGTCGTGATCTACATGAAGCGGGCCCAGGTGCCGGCGGTGGCCCGGTACGTCACCGACGACGGGGTCCGGAGCTACTTCCGGCACCAGGGACACCGGACGGCCGAGTCGCAGCGGGCGTTGCAGGCGCATGCCGACCCGTGGCTGGGCTTCACCGAGCTGGACGGGCACGGCCAACTCGTCGCCGAGGTCTCCCCGTACGCCACCGACCTGGACTGGTCGGACGTGAACGAGCCGGAGGAACTGGCCGGGGTCCTCGACGACCTGGGCCGGGCAGTGGCCCGGATGCACTCGGTCGCGGACGACGAGTCCAGTCACGACCTGGTCGACTTCTCCACAGAGGAGGCGATCGTCGCCGCGATCGCCGCCGACGAGGCCGGGTTCGTCGCGCACCTGGTCGACTTCGCCCATGCGTACGGGACCCGGGCGCGGCAGGACCATCAGATCTTCGTTGACCTGTTCCGCAACAATCGACTACCCGGCCTGTAGCGCCGCTACCCGGCCTGTAGCGCTGCGGCGCGGCCCGGCGACGTCGTCCTATCGAGGGGAGCGCGGCGATGTTCACGAGCCTGACCAACGACGATCCGCGGCAGGTCGGCGGCTACCCGCTGCGGGCCCGGCTCGGGTTCGGCGGCATGGGGCAGGTCTACCTCTCGTTCACCCCCGGCGGGCGCCCGGTGGCGTTGAAGGTCGTTCGGCCGGAGTACGCCGACGACCGCGAGTTCCGGCGGCGTTTCGCCGAAGAGGTCCGCGCGGCGCAGCGGGTGAACGGCGTCTACACCGCCCAGCTCATCGACGCCGCCGACCCGGAGGCCGAGGTCCCCTGGTTGGCCAGCGCGTACGTTCCCGGTCCCACCCTGCACGAGGCGGTACGGGAGCACGGCCCGCTACCGAGCGGCACCGTACGCCCGCTGGTCGCGGCGGTCGCGATGTCGTTGCAGGCCATCCACTCGGCAGGGGTGGTGCACCGGGATCTCGCCCCCCGCAACGTGGTACTCGCCGCCGACGGCCCTCGGGTCATCGACTTCGGTATCGCCCGCGCCATCGACTCGACCCACCTCACCCTCAGTCACACCCCGCTCGGCACGCCCTCGTTCATGGCTCCGGAGCAGGCCAACGGCCTGTCCCTGACCCCGGCGGCGGACGTCTTCAGTCTCGGCGCGGTCGCCTACTTCGCGGCCACCGGGCGGACCGCCTTCGGCGACGGCAACTACCTGAGCGTGCTGCGTCGGGTGGTGGAGGCGGAGGCGGACCTGACGGGCTGCCCGGCCGAGCTGCGCGCACTGGTCGTGGCGTGCCTGCGCAAGGAGCCGGCCGACCGGCCGAGCACCGCCGAGGTGGTGGAGGCGTGCGGCGGAACGCCACGATTCGCCACCGGCTGGCTGCCCGCCTCGGTCAGCACCGACATCGCCGCCCGCGGCGCCGCCGTGGCCGCCGTGGCGGCCGGGCCGCCGGTGACCGTGCCCGCGACGTCGGGCGTACCGCCGCAGGCCGGACCGGCGGCGGTGCCCGTCCCGCCGCGCCGGCTCGGCCGGCTGGCCGCGTTCGCCACCGTGCTCGTCCTGCTGGGCGTGGCCGGTGGCATCGCGATCAACTCGTTCCGCGACAGCGGGGAACCGGTCGGCGAGCAGACCGGACCGGCGAGCGGAGCCAGCCCCACCGGCGGAGCGGCCGGGACCCCGACCCCGACGCCGCCGCCGGGCACCCCGTCCCCCAGCACGTCCCCGAGCCCCGACCCGGCATCCGAGCCACAGTGGAGCGGGACCGTCCGGATCAACGGCGACGGGGTGGACCTGGACCCGGTGCCGCCGGCCATCACCCCCCACTCCGGCCACCAGGACGAGCTTCGGCTCTCCGCGGCCGGAGCCACCACCCTGAGGGTCGCGAGTTCGGAACCGGGTCTGGCGACCTGGACCGGAGGCGACGTGCCGACGCCCGCCCAGTGCGCGGAGCTGACCTCCACCCAGGGAGTGTCCTCACTCTCCGTCGCCAAGGACGACGTGCTCTGCGTCGCGACCGACGACGGACGCGTGGCGCTGGCCACCATCGTCTCGGTCACCCGCAACTTCACGACGGGACTCACCGCGCGGGTCACGGTCTGGCCGGTGCCGGACGGGTCCTGAGCGGGAGCGCCGCCCGGCCGGTTGCCTGCCCGGCCGGTCGCCCGCCAGGTCGTCCCCCGGCCGATCGCCTGCCCGGCCGGTCGTCCGGTCAGCTCCGGCTGTCGATGAAGGCCCGGATCTCGCGTACGAGGGGATGCTCGGCACCCAGCGCGGCCCTGGCCCGCGCCGCCAGCCGGACCAGGCGCATCGCGGCGACCGCCTCCTCGCCCAGCCCCGACCTGGCGCGGATCCGGCCGAACTCGGCCGCGAACGCGACCGGATCGTCGACGGGTCCGGTGTTCCGCAGCTGGTGCGCCAGCCCGGTGAAGTGCCGGTCCGCCTCGACGTAGCGGCCCTGCCGGAGCAGCAGCTCACCGTGCCGCAGCTCGGGTGGGTCGGGATTGGGCCGGGTGGTGCCCCCGGACGCGGGCCGGGAAACCCCGGTCGGCGGGCGTACGCCGGTCACCATCGCTCGTTCCCGTGCGAGTTCCCGGGCGGGGTCGATCGTTTCCGCGGCGGCGTCCACGGTCTCCCCGGCCGGATCCGGGATGTCGTGGCCGGCCGGCGCACCCTGACGCCCGGGCCGGTCGATGTCGTGCGCGGCCGGTGCGGAGGCGAGCGCGGCCAGGCCGTCGCGGACCTCACCGGCGGTCGGCCGGGCCGAGGGATTCTTGGCGAGCATGCTGTGGACCAGGCGGGCCAGCTCCGGGGGAGCCTCCGGGCAGCGCACCGTCACCGGCTCCGGCTCGGTGTGCTGGACCCGATGGGCGAACTCGCCGTAGCTGCCGACGGTGCCGAACGGTGGCCCGCCGGTGAGCAGCGCGTGCAGCACCGCCCCGAAGGCGTGCACGTCGGCCGGGGCGCCGGGATCCTCACCCCGGTACTGCTCCGGTGACATGTAGGCGAGCGTGCCCATCTTGACTCCCGGCGCGGTGAGCCGGGGCAGGGACGAGTCGGGGAGTACGGCCAGCCCGAAGTCACAGATCTTGATCGTTCCGTCCCCGTCCAGTACGAGGTTGGGCGGCTTGAGATCGCGGTGCAGTACCGGGGTGGCCGCGCCGTGCAGGCTCGCCAGCGCGTCGGCGACCGGCAGGCCGTAGCGGAGCGTCCGCTGCACCGGCAGATGCCGCCGTTCGCGCAGCAGGCGGGCGAGATCCGGGCCGGCCAGGTGCTCCATCACGACGAAGGCGCGCCCGTCGTGCCAGTCGAAGTCGAAGACCATCACCACGTTCGGGTGCTTGATCCGGGCCAGCACCCTGGCCTCGCGCTCGAACCGGGCGAACTGCTCCGAGTCGAAGGTGGTCGGCAGCAGCTTGACCGCTACGGTCCGGCGCAGGTGCTCGTCGTGTGCGGCGTACACGGCGCCCTGGCCGCCCCGCCCGAGACGCCGGGAGAGTCGGTAACGTCCCTTGAGTCGGATCCCCGCCGTGTTCATCGGGGAACGCCCGGGTTCACCTGCGGCCTGGCCGGTGGAACTCGGTCACCTCGGTCGCCTCCGCCGCCACCTTCGACTGCTGGGCCGGGACGCCCGGCTCGGCGTCGAAGACGTACCTCCGTCCGGAGGCGACCAACTCGACGCCGTCACAGAGCACCACCACCTGACCACGGCGCAGCGTCCAGGTGCGGCCCGGCGGAATCCGTCTCGCCGGGACCTCGCGCGGGGCGGCCTCGGCCCGATCCTCCGGGCTGACCGGACTGACCGGGCTGTCTGGACGGAGCCAGGTGCCGTTCCGGCTGAGATCGCGGACGCTGATCCTCGATCCGTCCCAGGCCAACTCGACATGCTCCCGGCTGATCCGGCTCAGTGCCGCCTCGTCCAGCATCGGTCCGGTCAGCGCGACACCCGGGCCCGTCGGCGCCCGCCCGACCACCATCGGCGTCCCCGCCACCAGCATGAACCGGCGCTGCGAGACGCCGTCGACCCGGACCTTCAACTGGATCCGGGACGGGGCCGGGCCGAGGTCGGCCATCCGCTCGCGGTGGGTGGGGCAGCGGACGACCGCACCGTCGAACACCGGCGGCGGCTGACCGCCGACCGGATCCGGGCCGAACATCGGGCAGTCCGGTGTCGGGCACCGCCAGAGCCGGGTCAACAACTCGCGCCGGGCACCGGTGCCGGTGCGGCGGTCGTACATCCGCGCCTCCACCAGACGGTCCTGCTCCTCCTTGCGGGAGATCTCCCACTCGGCGGGCGTCGGCATGGTGCGCGGCACGATCCCGACCCCGATGCCGCCGGGGCCGGGCAGCTGCCGGAAGAACCGGTCGCGGTTCCCCGGAATCCAGGGGTACGCCCGATAGTCGCCCATGTACCGGTCGTCGCTGATCACCAGGAGCCCGGCGGTGTCCGCGAGCTCGAGAATCCGGTCGTCGGCCCGTGGCCGTACCTCGATGAGGCGTCTGCGGAACCAGCGGTGCAGGGTCGACCGCTCCCGGGCGGTCAGCGCGGAATGTCGCAGCAGCGAGCGGTCCGTGACCGCGTACACCGACACCGACCGGTCCCCGGTGTGTGTGACCAGCGCGGTGAGGAGTTCGAGGAAGCGCTGGAGGTTGGCCTCGCGGTCGTCGCAGAGCCGTCGGTCGCGGACGACGTTGGAGAGGTCGACCACGTACTCCGCGTCCCAGGGGTCGAGGGTCAGATGACGCTCCGCCTCCATCCGCCAACGCTATCAGCCGGGCCGCGCACCGGGCCGCGCCCGCGATGCGGGTGCCGTCCGGCTCAGCGTCCGGACCCGGTTCACCGTCCGGCCCCGGTTCACCGTCCGGACCCGAGTCAGCGTCCGAACTCGAGGACCACCTTGATGTCGTCGGGCTCCGCGTCGTACGCCTCGGCGTACCGCTCGACCGGCACCCGCCGCGTGATCATCCTGGCCAGCCAGTCCCGGTCGGCGGCGGCGAGCGCCTCGGCGGCGAGTTCCCAGTGCCGCCGGTTCGCGTTGACCGTGCCGAAGACCACGTTGTTCTCCAGCACCAGTGCCCGGTTGAGCGCGCCCGCGTCGAAGTCGATCGTCCGGCCGGAGGAGACGCCGGTCAGCGAGACGATGCCGTTCGGTGCCGCCTGGCACATCGCGTCCAGCACCACCGTCGGGGCGCCGGTGCACTCCAGCACGATGTCGAACTCGATGCCCAGCTCGGGAACGGTGCCGGTGTGGAACGTCCCGCCGAGTGCCTCGACCAGTCCGGGCTTCTCGCCACTTGCCGAGCGGTTCAGCACGTGCAACTCGTAGCCGCGCTGCGCGGCGAACAGGGCGGCCAGCAGGCCGATCGGCCCCGCCCCGGTGACCAGTACCCGCTTCGGCTCCCAGGCGGCCCGGGCGCCGATCCGCTCGATGTGCTCCCACGCCTTCGCCAGCACGCTCGTCGGTTCGAGCAGCACGCCCAGCTCGGCCAGCTCCGGGGCGAGGCGTACGGCGAACTCCGGCGAGATCCGCCAGCGGTCCCGGGCGAAGCCCTGTAGGCACTTGATGCCATGTTCGGTGTAGAGGCCGTTGCGGCACATGTCCCACTCGCCGACGGCACAGTTGGAGCAGGGCACCGGATCGGGGTGCCGGACTATCCCGGCGACCAGGTCACCCGGTGAGAACGAGCCGCTCGGATCCTCCAGCACCCGGCCCAGCGACTCGTGCCCGAGCACCAGTTCGGTCGCGCCGGGCGGGGGTTCGCCGTACTCACCGTCGATGATCTCGCGATCGGTGCCGCAGATTCCGACCGCGAGGGCCTCCACCAGCAGGCCGCCCTCGTCGGGGCTCGGCTCTGGGAAGTCCTCGGCCAGCCGCAGCGAATTGGTCCGGCCCGGGGTCACGGTAATCGCACGCACGTGGTCATTCTTCCCCGCCGACCCGCCCGGTACTCCGGATGTCGCCGATTAAGCGGCCCGCGACCCGGCGGTGTGGCCGGAGATGGCCCTAGGATCGCGGACATGACCCCGGAACAGGTCGGTGACCGCTTGGGCACGCTGCTCGCGGAGGCGGAGGTGACCGTCGGGCAGTCCGGCGGCCAGGCGTACGCCCGGGCGACCGTGGACGTGCCGTCCGGCAGCTGGCCGGCGGCGGTCCGGGCGGCCCGGGACGACACCGAGCTGGCCTGCGACTTCTTCGACTGGCTCTCCGCCGTCGACGAGCTGGCCGAGGGGTTCGACGTGGTGGCGCACCTCTGGTCGACCCGGCACCGGCACGGCGTACTGCTGCGGACCCGGGTGCCCCGGGACGCCGCGATCGTCGGGTCCGTGGTGGACGTGTTCCCGGGGGCGGCCTGGCACGAGCGGGAGACGCACGAGATGTTCGGCATCGACTTCGCCGGCCATCCCGGCCTGGCGCCCCTGCTGCTGCCGCCGGAGTTCGAGGGACATCCGCTGCGCAAGGATTTCGTGCTCGCCTCCCGGGTGGCCAAGGCGTGGCCGGGTGCGAAGGAGCCGGGCGAGTCCGAGGCCGGTACGGCCCGCCGGCAGGCGATGCGCCCACCGGGCGTACCGGCCCCGGGCGAGTGGGGGGTGGCCGCCGCCGCGCCGGTCTCCGCCGCCCCCGCCTCCGGCCCGCCCGGCCGTACCCGCCCGGCCTCTGGTCCGCCGGCTGCCCCGGCCTCCGGTCCGCCCGGCCGTACCCGCCCAGCCTCTGGTCCGCCGGCTGCCCCGGTTTCGGGTCCGCCGGGCGCTCCGGCCTCTGGTCCGCCGGGCGAGCGGCGCCGGGGCGACGGCCCCGCGCCGGCGGTTGGCGATGGCGGCGATGGCAGCGATGGCAGCGATGGCAGCGACGGGGGTGCGTGATGCCGCTCTGGCTGGAGCTGCTGGTCCGGGTCGTCGGGGTGGTCGCGGCGTTCCTGGTCCTGCCGCTGGTCGTCGGGCAGGTCGAGCACAAGGTGATGGCGCACATGCAGGGCCGGCTCGGCCCGATGTACGCGGGCGGCTTCCACGGCTGGGCACAGTTGATTGCCGACGGGGTCAAGTTCGTGCAGAAGGAGGACGTCACCCCGCGCGAGGCGGACCGGGCGGTGTTCCGGCTCGCCCCGATGGTGGCGCTGGTGCCGTACCTGCTGGCCCTGCTGGTGATCCCGCTCGGCCCGAACGACCTGGTCGGGCAGCCGCTGGACATCGGGCTGTTCTTCGTGCTCGCGGTGGTCGGCGTCGGGGTGGTCGCGGTACTGATGTCCGCCTGGGCCTCCGCCAACAAGTACAGCCTGCTCGGCGGGATCCGGGGCGCGGCACAGTTGCTCGGCTACGAACTGCCGCTGGTGCTCGCGGCGGCGAGCGTGGCGATGGCGGCCGGCACGCTGAGCCTGCCCGGCATCGTCGAGGCGTGGCAGCCGTGGTGGCTGCTCTGGCAGGCCCCGGCGATGGTGGTCTTCTTCGTCGCCGGGCTCGCCGAGATCCGCCGCCCGCCGTTCGACATGCCGATCGCCGACTCCGAGCTGGTGTTCGGCTACCTGACGGAGTACACCGGGCTCCGGTTCGCCTTCTTCCTGCTCGCCGAGTACGTCGGCATCGTGGTGATCGCCGCGCTGACCACGGTGCTCTTCCTCGGCGGCTGGCAGGGGCCGTTCGGCGACGACTACCTCGGCTGGCTCTGGACCCTGATCAAGGTGTTCGCGGTCTCGTTCGTGATCATCTGGTTCCGGGTGACGTACCCACGGCTGCGCGAGGACCAGTTGCAGCGGCTCTGCTGGCTGGTGCTGGTCCCGGTGGCGCTCGGCCAGCTGGTGCTGACCGCCGGGGTGAAGCTCGCGATCGCCTGATGGACTCCGGTCATGACGGCCGACCGAGCGACCCCGGGGGCGGCGGCCACCCGTCACGCGGATCAGGGACACCCGGAAGCGGACTGATCGAGAAGCGTCATCGGGTTCTGCCGGCACCATTCCACCGCTATCGCGGCCTTGAAGCACCGGCCCTCCGGACCGGCCCGCTCGCCACACGCCTGACACAATCCGCCGATCATCCGATGCAGCCGGATGGTCTCGACCAGGCGTGCCCAGACAACTTCGTGGGGTAGTGGCGGGCCGCTCGCCGCGACGTCCAGATGACCGCTGAGAACCAGTGCCTCTCGCGCGTCGAGTTCCACCGCCGTCCCCTTCCGCAGTGCTCCTCCGAGCAGTCTGCGGCCGCCCGCGACATCCACCCCACCCTCGATGTCCGTCGTCGGCGGGCGGGATTCGGAACCGCCAGGCGTGGTGGGGCGATCAGAGGTGGCGGGGAGTCAGCCGGCTGATCGGCAGGTTGACCGGCCAGGGCTCACCGGTGTCGACGAACGTGGTCCACCGGCCCGTCTCGACGTAGACCTCCTCGACCGGGTCGAGCCGGTGGGTGTGCACGACCAGCCCGCCATCGGTCTCGATCCGCCAGTGGTAGGGGATCCCGGCCTTGGCGTACAGGGCCGGCTTGAGGATCCGGTCCATCGACTGCGAACCGTCGGAGATGATCTCCACGGCGAGTACCACCTCGTGCGGCTCGTACCTCGCGGTCCGGCGGGCCGCTGCGGCGGCGGTGGTGACCAGCACGTCCGGGATGAAGGATCGCCGTTGGCTGATCCGCACCTCGACGGCCTGGGT
Source organism: Plantactinospora sp. B6F1 (assembly GCF_040120695.1). Taxonomy (NCBI): domain Bacteria; kingdom Bacillati; phylum Actinomycetota; class Actinomycetes; order Micromonosporales; family Micromonosporaceae; genus Plantactinospora; species Plantactinospora sp. B6F1. The sequence goes on from NZ_JBEEAC010000005.1 coordinate 269,438, forward strand.
GACGTCGTACTCGTCCGGGCAGTCCTCGTCCAGAGCGGCGGCGAGCCGCCAAGCGATGGTCTGGTGTGCCGCGGTGGGGGAGGGCGGCATGATCAGGACTCCGTCGAGAAGCTCGCGGCGGTGGCCGTCGTCGGGCATGGCGTCGAGGTCGTCAGTGGTCCACCCGCCGGTCGGCGGGTACGGATCGTCCAGGGCCGCGGTCATCGGATTCCTTCCGTGGATACTCCGGTCTTCAGGCCGGAGAGGAAACGGAACTCCTGCGGAGCGGGGCGGGGCGGGGATAGCCGATCCGCCGCCAAGGCGGATAGGTGTCTACCCGCGCGGTAGCGCGAGGTTCACCGGCTGGTGCGTTAACGTGTGAGCCGTGTCCAGGACGGTGAAGCGGGCGTTCAGGTACCGCTTCTACCCGACCGAGGCGCAGGCGGCGGAGCTGTCGCATACGTTCGGATGCGTCCGGAAGGTCTACAACCTGGCCCTGCGGGCCCGTACCGAGGCGTGGGCCCTGCGGCGGGAACGGATCACCTACACCGCCACCAGCGCGTTGCTGACCGGGTGGAAGAAGACCGAGGAACTGGCGTTCCTCAACGAGGTGTCGTCGGTGCCGTTGCAGCAGGCGCTGCGGCACCTGCAAGGCGCGTTCGTCAACTTCTTCGCCAAACGCGCCCGGTACCCGAGCTTCAAGTCGAAGAAGAAGTCGCGGAAGTCGGCGGAGTACACGACCAGCGCGTTCCGCTACCGCAACGGTCGGCTGACCCTGGCCAAGATGACCGAGCCGTTGGACATCGTGTGGTCGCGGCCGTTGCCGCAGGGCGTGTCGCCGTCGACCGTGACGGTGTCGCAGGACGCGGCGGGGCGTTGGTTCGTGTCCCTGCTCTGCGACGATGTGATCGAATCGTCCCCGGCGGTGAACACGGCCGTCGGGGTGGACGCCGGGCTGGACAGTCTGCTCACTTTGAGTACCGGGGAGAAGGTCACCAACCCGCGTCACGAACGCGCCGACCGGTCCGCCCTGGCCCGCGCCCAGCGTCAACTCGCCCGTAAGGAGAAGGGGTCGGTGAACCGGGCCAAGGCCCGGTTGAGGGTGGCCCGAATTTATGCGCGGATCAGCGACCGGCGTCGGGACCACCTGCACAAGTTGACCACTCGACTCGTTCGTGACAACCAAACGATCGTGATCGAGGACCTGACCGTGCGGAACATGGTCAAGAACCACACGCTGGCCCGTGCCATCAGCGACGCGGCCTGGCGGCAGTTCCGCACCATGCTCGAGTACAAAGCCGACTGGCACGGTCGGGACCTGGTCGTCGTCGACCGGTGGTTCCCGTCGTCCAAGCTGTGTTCGACGTGTGGTGTGCTCGCTGATCGGATGCCGCTGGACGTGCGGACGTGGACCTGCCGATGCGGGGCCGTCCACGACCGTGACGTCAACGCGGCCCGCAACATTCTGGCGGAGGGGCTCTCCGTTACGGCCTGTGGAGCCGGGGTAAGACCTCAACGGGCGGGTGCCCGGACGAGGCAGCCGGTGACGAAGCAGGAAAACCCGAGGGCGACCAAGGGAATCCCTGCCCTTTAGGGCGGCGGAAGATGTCAAGACTTCCCTCTCGCGGACGGCGGACTTACGTCACCCGATGCCACCGTACCGCTTCAACTGGCCGGGGGTGGTCGCGCGGGAACCGCCGACACGGCAGGATAAGGCCCATGACCGAGCGCGGCGGAGTGCTGGCATGAGCGTCCCGGGCGAGGGGTTGGCGAAGGGACTGGCCGTCACCCTCAAGACGATGACCCGCCGCTCCCACACCCAGCAGTACCCGGACGTGGCCCCCGAGCTGCCACCGCGCTCCCGGGGCGTGATCGCGCTGCTGGAGGAGAACTGCACGGTCTGCATGCTCTGCGCCCGGGAGTGCCCGGACTGGTGCATCTACATCGACTCGCACAAGGAGGAGGTGTCGGTCCCGGGTGCGGCCCGGTCGCGCCAGCGCAACGTACTGGACCGCTTCGACATCGACTTCTCGCTCTGCATGTACTGCGGCATCTGCGTCGAGGTCTGCCCGTTCGACGCGCTCTACTGGTCGCCCGAGTTCGAGTACGCCGAGTACGACATCCGGGACCTGCTGCACGACAAGGAGCACCTCGGGGAGTGGATGTCGACCGTGCCGCCGCCGCCCGCGCACGACCCGAACGGCGAGCCGGCCAAGGAGGAGGCCGCCGCGCGCAAGGCCGCCGCTCCCGGCGCGGCGGGGGAGCGTTCGGCCGGTCCGGCGGTACGCACCCGCCGCCCGCCCCGCCCCGCGCCGGGCCGGCCCGCTTCCGGGCCGCCGGCCGTTGACCGGCCCGCTTCCGGGTCGCCGGCTGCCGCCGGCCCGCCCGCCGCTGACCGGCCGGCATCCGGGCCACCCGACGTCGACCGTCCCAGCCCCAGCCCCGGACCCGGCTCCCCGGTCGACGAGGAGCCGCCGTGACCGCCGCCGACGTGCTGATGCTGGCCCTCGGTGTGGTGGCGGTCGGGTCCGGCGCACTCGTGGTCTCCACCCGGCACCTGGTCCGGGCCGGGCTCTACCTGGTGGTCTGCCTGGGTGCGGTCGCCGGGCTCTACCTGGTGCTCACCGCCGAACTCGTGGCCTGGGTGCAACTGCTCATCTACGTCGGCGCGGTGGTGGTGCTGCTGCTCTTCGCGGTGATGCTGACCCGGGCGCCGATCGGCGCCGCCGACGACCTCGACCGGCCCGGCTGGCCGGCCGCGCTGATCGGTGGCGGGGCCGGGCTGGGCCTGGCCGCCCTGCTGGTCGACGCGTACCGGTGGTCCAGGGTGGACCTGCCGGAGGCCGGTACGGCCGAACGGATCGGCACCGAGATCTTCCAGTCCTGGGTGCTGCCGTTCGAGGTGCTCTCGGTGCTGCTCCTCTCCGCACTGGTCGGAGCGATCGCGATCAGCGTACGGATTCCGGGGCGGCGCCAGTGAGGCCGGTCATCCCGTACGTCGTCGCCGCCCTCCTCTTCGGGCTGGGCGTGTACGGCGTGCTCCGCCGCCGCAACGCCGTACTGGTGCTGATGGCAGTCGAGCTGATGCTCAACGCCGTCAACCTGCTGCTGGTGACCGCCGACGCCGCCCCGCTGCACAGGGCCCTGGGGCACCCCGCCCCGGGCCCCGAGGGTGCCGCGCCGCTGCCGCTCACCGGGCAGGCGTTCACGCTCTTCGTCATCGTGATCGCCGCCGCCGAGGTGGGGGTGGGGCTGGCGATCGTGCTCCAGCTCTACCGGCTGCGTGGCACGGTCACCATCGACGACGTACGCCTCGACGCGCGCACCCCGGACACCGGGCCGCTGGCCGTCGTCGCGACCCCGGCCCGGACCGGAGCCGCCGGGACGGCGGGATCCGCACCCGGAGAAGCGGGTCCGACGGCGGGATTGGCGCCCGGTGCGGCGGGTCCGACGGCGGGACCGGACCGGTGAGCGCCGTGACGGTGCTCGCCGGGCTGCTGCCGGCCGTACCCTTCGGACTGGCCCTGGTCGGGCTGCTGCTGCCGCAGCGGTCCCGGACCGGTGCGGCGGCGCTCGGCATCGGTGGTGCGGCGGTGGCGCTGGCGGCGGCGATCGGGCTGGTCGTCGCGCTCGACGGCCGGGGTGCCGAGGCGAGCGCCGACTGGGTCGACTTCGGTGGGTTGTCGGTCACGCTCAGCCTCCGGCTGGACCCGGCCGCCGCCCTGGTCGCGGTCGCGGTGGCGGCGGTGGCGCTGGCGGTGCAGGTCTACTCGGTCGGCTACCTGCACGACGACGACCGGTACGCCCCGTACGCCGCCCAGGTGAGCCTCTTCACCGCCGCGATGCTGCTGGTGGTGGTGGCCGGTGACCTGATCATGCTGCTGGTCGGCTGGGAGGTGATGGGCATCTGCTCGTACCTGCTCATCGGTCACGACCGGCGGCTGCCGGAGGCGCCCGGCGCGGCCGTGAAGGCGTTCCTGGTGACCCGGGTCGGCGACGTCGGCTTCCTGCTCGGCATCGTCGTCCTCGGCGTGCACGCCGGCAGCTTCCGGATCTCCGACGTGCTGGCCCACGACTTCGGCCCCGGCACGCTCACCGCCGCCTGCCTGCTGCTGCTCGCCGGGGTGGCCGGCAAGAGCGCCCAGTTCCCGCTGCACACCTGGCTGCCGGACGCGATGGCCGGCCCGACCCCGATCTCGGCGCTGATCCACGCCGCGACGATGGTGGCGGCCGGAATCTACGTGCTGACCCGGCTCTTCCCGCTCTACGAGCAGGCTCCGGTCGCGCTCGCCGTGCTCGGCGTGATGGCCGCGGTCACCCTGCTGCTCGGCGCGCTCGCCGCCACCGCGCAGGACGACATCAAGCGGGTGCTCGCCTGGTCGACCGTCTCGCAGCTCGGCTACATGGCCGGGGCGCTGGCGGTCGGCTCGCCACCGGCCGCCCTCTTCCACCTGCTCAGCCACGCCGCCTTCAAGGCGCTGCTCTTCCTGGCCGCCGGCGCGGTGATCCACGCCGTCGGCAGCAACCTGATGTCCGCGATGGGTGGGCTGCGCCGGCCGATGCCGGTCACCTTCTGGTGCACCGCGATCGGGCTCGCCGCGCTGGCCGGGGTGCCGCCGCTGGCCGGGTTCTGGAGCAAGGACGGCATCCTGGTCGTCGCCGAGCAGGCGGCCCGGCACCACGCCGGCCCGACCGCCGCCTGGGTCGGCTGGCTGGTCTGGCTCGCCGGGCTGGTCGGGGTCGGGCTGACCGCCTGGTACGCCACCCGGCTGCTGCTGCGCACCTTCTTCGGCGCCTCCCGCGCGCAGACCCATCCGGTCGACACCCCGGCCGCGCATGCCAGTCCGGCGTCGGCGATCGACGCGCCGGCCGGGTCGCCGGCACACACCCCGCCCGGTCCGCCGCACGACCCGCCCGGGCTGCTGCGCTGGCCGGTGGTCCTGCTCGCGGTGCCGAGCGCGGCGCTCGGGCTGGCGGTCCTCGTCACCCCGTTCCGGGACGCGCTGGCGCTGGACGAGACGCACCTGGACAGCTTCGTGGTCATCCCGATGGCGCTGCTGCTGGCCGGCGCCGGGCTCGCCTGGTGGCGCTGGCGGGCCGATCCGGCCGCCGACCCGGCCACCGGACTGGGTCCGCTGCGCCCGGCCTTCGCCCGGGCCTTCTGGCTCGACGAGGCCCAGCACGCCCTGGTCGTACGCCCGGTGCGGGCGCTGGGCCGGCTCATCCGGCGCGGCGACGAAGGGCTGGTGGACGGGGCGGTCGAGGGGACCGGCCGGGGGACCGCCGGACTCGGCGGCGGGATGGAACTGCTGCACCGGGGCGGGATGCCCCGGGCGGTGGTGGCGGTACTCGGCGGCGCGCTGCTGCTCGGGCTCGCCGCCGTACTGACCCTCGGGGGTGTGGCATGAACCTCGGCGGGACGGCGCTGGTCGCCACGCTGGCGGTGCCGGCGGTCGGCGCGGTGGTGCTCGCCCTGCTGCCGGGGCGGTTCGACCGGGCCGCCCGGATCACCGGTACCGCCTTCGCGGCGGTGACCCTGGTGATCGCCGCGCTGCTGACGGTCGGCGCCACCGACACCTGGGCGGTCTACGATCCGTCTCCACCCGGGGCGCCGGTGGGCGCGGCACCGGCCATCTGGCCGTGGCACCGGGTGGACCTGACCTGGGTACCCGGCCTCGACCTGCGCTTCCAGCTCGGAGTCGACGGGGTCTCCTATCCACTGGTGGTGCTGACCGCGCTGCTGACCCTGCTCTGCTGCGCGTACACCTGGTGGCGGGTGCCGGCGCCGGGCCGGGGCCGCAGCCTCGTCGCGCTGCTGCTGGTGGTCGAGGTCGGCATCCTCGGCACCTTCCTCGCCCTCGACCTGGTGCTCTTCTTCCTCTTCTTCGAGGTCGTGCTCCTGCCGATGTACGCGATCATCGCGGTCTGGGGTGGCGAGGACCGGCAGCACGCGGCCCGGAAGTTCGCCCTCTACACCCTCTTCGGCTCGGTACTGCTGCTGGTCGGCGTCTTCACCGTGGTCGCCGCCGCCGGCACCGCAGACCTGACCGTGCTGACCGGCGGCACCGGACTGTCCCGGGGTACCCAGATCGCCGCGTTCGTCCTGCTGGCGATCGCGTTCGCGGTGAAGAGTCCGCTCTGGCCGCTGCACTCCTGGCTGCCGGACGCGCACACCCAGGCACCGACGGTCGGCAGCGTGATCCTGGCCGGCGTACTGCTGAAGATGGGGACGTACGGGCTGATCCGGGTCGCGGTCGGGGTGGCGCCGGAGGGCGCCCGGGCGGCCGCCGGTGTGCTCGGGACCCTCGCGGTGGCGGCGATCATCGTCGGCTCGCTGGTCTGCCTGGCGCAGAGCGAGCTGAAGCGGCTGATCGCCTATTCCAGCGTCGGGCACATGGGGTTCGTGCTGCTCGGCATCGCTACGCTGACCGCCACCGGCATCCAGGCGGCGCTGATCGGCAACATCGCGCACGGCGTCATCACCGGCCTGCTCTTCTTCCTCGCCGGGGCGATCAAGGACCGGGCGCACACCGGGGCGCTGGCAGAGCTGGGCGGGCTGCGCGAGAGTACGCCCCGACTAGCCGGGCTGCTCGGCTTCGCCGCCATCGCCTCGCTCGGGCTGCCCGGCCTGGCCGGATTCTGGGGCGAGGCCTTCGCGGTGGTGGCCGCCTGGCGGGTGGGCGGTCCACTCTGGACCACCCTGGCCGTACTGGCCGCGCTCGGCGGGGCGCTGACCGCGGCGTACCTGCTGCGGCTGCTGCGCCGGGTCACGCACGGGCCGGCCAGCCCTGCCGTGCTGACCCTGACGCCGGGACTGGCTGGTGCCGAGTTGCTCGCCTGGGGGCCGCTGGTGCTGCTGGCGCTGGCCATCGGGCTCGCCCCGACCCTGGTGCTCGGCTTTGCCGAGGTGCCGGTCGGGGCACTACTGGAGGCGATCCGATGAGCCGCGTCCAGCGGGTCGGGCGGGGGGCGTCGTGATCCAGAGCGTGGACAACGTGGCGCTGCTGCCGGCGTACCTGGCGGCCGGCACCGCCGTACTCGTGCTCCTGGCCGACCTGCTGATCGCCCGGCGCGGCGCGACGGTGGCCGTCTTCGCGGCGGGTGCCGCCGCCACCGCGCTCGGCGCGGTGCTGGTCGGTGCCGCCGGGGCCCGACGGACGTTCTGCGCCGGGACCGACTGCTCCTATCTGGCCGGCGGCCGGGCGGCGCTGGTCGGCTGCCTCTTCGCGCTGCTCACCCTCGGGGTGCTGGCACTCTCCGCCCCGCTGCTGCGCTCCGGGCAGGTGCCGCCGGGGGAGTACTGCTTCCTGCTCGCCTGCTCGATGACCGGCGGCGTGGTACTCGGCGCGGCCGGCGACCTGATCACCCTGATCGTCGCCCTGGAGACGCTGACCCTGCCGCTCTACGTGCTGGTCGGGCTCCGGCACCGCAGCGTCGCCGGTGCCGAGGCGGCGCTGACCTTCTTCGTGGTCAGCGTGGTGGCCACCGCGATCACCCTGCTCGGCGCCGCGCTGCTCTACGCGGTCACCGGGGCGGTGCACCTGAGCCGGCTCGACGCGGTCTTCACGGCCGAGGCGAACCGGCCGGTCGCGGTCGGCGGCGGCTTCCCGGAGGGGCCGCCCCTGCTGGGCCTGCCGCTGACCGTGGTCGCGGTGGCGTTGATCGTGCTCGGCCTCGCCTTCAAGGTCGCGGCGGTGCCGTTCCACGCCTGGGCGCCGGCCACCTACGACGGCGCCCCGGTGCCGGTGGCGGCGTACCTGTCGACCGCCTCCAAGCTCGGCGGGGTGGTGGCGCTGCTCGCGGTCACCGCGGCCGCCCTGCCGGCCCGGCTGACCGGTCCGCTGTTGGCGGTGGTGGCGGTGTCGACGATGACCGTCGGCAACCTGGTGGCGCTCCGGCAGCGCCGGATGGTCCGGCTGCTGGCCTGGTCGTCGGTGGCGCAGGCGGGCTACATCGTCGCCCCGCTCGGCGCGTTGGCACTGTCGTCGGGGCGGGGTGCGGAGGCGATCGACACGGCGGTGGCCGCCGCGGTCGCGTACACGGTCTTCTTCGTGGTACTGGAACTGGCCGCGTTCGGTGCGGTGGTGGCGCTGCGGCCGGCGGTCGCCGACGGGGGCGAGATCGCGGACTACCGGGGGGCGGCCCGGCGCCGGCCGTGGGTCGGCGCGGCGTTCGTGCTCGCCCTGGTCGGGCTGGCCGGCCTGCCGCCGGGGCTGGCCGGGCTCTTCGCCAAGGTCACTGTCGTACGGTCCCTGCTGGCTGGTGACGCCGGCTGGCTCGCCGTGGTGGTGGCGCTGAACGCGGTGATCGGGCTCGCCTACTACCTGCGGGCCGCCGCCATCCTCTATGCCCCGGAGCCGGCCGCCGCCCGGGCCGGCGACGCCGCCGCCGCACCGGTCGTACCGGCCGAGCCGGGCGCACCCGCCGTGCCGCCCGGCGCTCCGGTGCCGGCTGCGGAACCGGTCCGGCCAGCCTGGGCGGTTGTCGCCGCGCTGGCCCTGGCCACCGTGATCGCGATCGTCGTCGGCTTCGCACCGCAACTCGTCCTGGACGTCGCCGGACTGTGAGATTGGCCGCTCCGAGCCGTGGTTGGGGCGCTTTCTCAGGCAACTCACAGTCATATCCGGATTGTTGAGGGGGTAGTCCGGTGTTGGAACGGTCAGTGGGTCCACCGGCCCACGCACCGAAGGAGTTATCGTGCATAGCCATCACAACCGGCTCAAGACAGCCGCGCTACTTGGCCTGCTCACCGCTCTGATCCTCGGCGTCGGTTACTGGTTCGGCGGCAGCGGCGGGTTGGTCATCGCCGTAGTCGTCTCGCTGGCCATGAACGGGGCCAGCTATTTCTGGTCGGACAAGCTCGCGCTGCGCGCCATGCGGGCACAGCCGGTCACCGAGGCCGAATTCCCGGCGCTCTACCAGATGGTCCGCGAGCTGGCCGCCGAGGCGAAGCAGCCGATGCCCCGGCTGTACGTCAGCCCGACCATGCAGCCCAACGCGTTCGCCACCGGACGGAACCCGCAGAACGCCGCGGTCGCCGTGACCCGGGGCATTACGCAGATCCTGGACTACCGGGAGTTGCGGGGCGTCATCGGTCACGAGCTGTCCCACGTCTACAACCGGGACATCCTGATCTCCAGCGTGGCCGCCGGCCTGGCCGGCATCATCACCATGCTGGCCTACTTCGCCTGGTTCCTCCCGCTGGGCGGGGACGACGAGGACTCGCCGAACCCGGCCGTACTGCTGCTGACGCTGATCCTCGGCCCGATCGCGGCCAGCCTGATCCAGCTTGCCATCAGCCGTAACCGGGAGTTCCAGGCGGACGCCTCGGGTGCCGCGCTGACCCGCGACCCGCTGGCGCTGGCCAGCGCGCTACGCAAGATCCACGCTGGCACCAGGGCGCTGCCGCTGCCGGCCGACAACCGGCTGACCAGCACCGCCCACCTCATGATCGACAACCCCTTCAAGGGTGGTGGCATGGCGAACCTCTTCTCCACCCACCCGAAGATGGAGGAGCGGGTGCACCGGCTGGAGCAGATGGCGGGGCTCAACGTCGGCCCGGTCCAGTACCGGCGCGGACGCTGACTCCACCGCCCACCACGACCGACCTGCGCCCGCTCACGCCTCAGGCGAGAGCGGGCGCGGGTTTGCGCTGCCCCGATGGGCCGGAGCCGGACCTATCCACAGGAGTATCTGTTCGACCCCGAGGTGGAGACCGTCTTGCCGTCGCTCAACGTGACGGTGACCGTCCAGGAGACGGACGATCCACCGATGAACTCCCAGCCGTTGGTGTTCGGGATTCTGCGATCGAAGGACCGGCCGCTGAAATTGAGCGTCAACGTGTCGGAGTTGCTCGCCGGCCCGGTCTCGTTGGAACTGTAGGAGACCCGGGCGCTGCGGATGGTCGCCGAGGTGTTGGTCACGCTGCCAGTGATCGCAACGCCCCAGCCCCGGTCGACGCGGGTGCACTCGACCCGGCCGCTGGCCGAGATCCGGGCCTGCGGCGCCGGAGGCTTCGGCGCCGGAGCGGTGGTCTTGGCCGGTGGCTTCCGGCTCGGTGTCCGGGCCGGCTTCGGCGCCGACGCCGGGCGGGCGGGTCGGGGCGGAGCCTTACTGGCCTTCGGCGTCGGGCTCGCCTGCGGCGTCGGGCTCGGCTGCACGGCCGGCGCCGAGGTCGGAGCGGCCGGCAACGGCGAGCCGAGCGCCAGCTCGGGCTCGGTCGGCGCCGCCGCGGGAGGGGCTTTGCCGGACCGGCCGCCGTCGTTCACCGCCAGGCTCACGCCGACCCCGACCAGCACGACCGTGGCCGCCGCCAGCGGCAACAACAGCCGCCTGCCGGCCCGCGGCACGTCGGAGTCCGGGGACTGATCCGGTACGGTGACGGCCGCCGTCCGTCCGGCGGTCGACTGCTTCACCACACCGCCCCGGTCGGCTCCTGCCCGATTGCTGGACGCCCCCTCGACCGCTGCGCCGGGTGTGGTCGTGGCCGGCTCGGCGGGTCGGGCCTTGGCCGGTTCGGCGGGTGTGGTCTTAGCCGGCTCTGCGGGTGTGGTCTTGGCCGGCTCTGCGGGTCGGGCCTTGGCCGGCTCTGCGGGTCGGGCCTTGGCCGGCTCAGCGGGTCGGGACTCGACCGGCTCTGCAGACGAACCGACGGTGACCTCGCCAGCGAGGGAAGGAACACCGACCTCGTCCGGCCCGGGGCCGCTGGCCGGTGCGGCGGCAGGTGTCGCCGCTGGCGGTGCGCCGCGCCGCCGACCGATCCGGGCCAGCTTGCCCAACGTGCCTCGGAAGCCCGGCCCGGCGAGCTTGCCGGAATCACCCGGCTCGATCGTTGGCGTCACCGGGCCGGGTTGTGCGGTCCCTGCGCTACCCGACCCGGTTCGGCGCTTCCCCTCCGGTGCGGGCGCTTTCGTCGCTTCGGACACTCCGACCGAAGCAGCCGGCCCCTCGGCCGCGGCGACAGCCGGCGCCTTCTCTCCGGCTGTTTTAACCGGCGGAGTCTTCGTGACTGGTCTGGCCGGTGGTGCCTGCTCGGCTGTCCTGGGCGGCGGGGACTTCGTTGCTGTTTTGGCCGGCGCCTTCTCGGCGGTTCTGGCTGCCAGCACCTCGCCGACCACTGTCGTCGGTCTGGCAGTTGGGGCCTTCTCAGCCGTTGGGGCCTTCTCAGCGGATGGGGCCTTCTTGGCGGGTGGGGCTTTCTTGCCCGGCGGTGCGGCCTTATCTGCGGGTGCGGCCTCCTTGGCCGGTGACGTCGCCCTATCGGGTTGCGGTGCGGCCTTCTCGGCCGGTCTGGTCGGTTCGGCCGGTCTGGTCGGCTCGGCCGGGGTGGCAGGTGCGGTCGGCTCGGTTGAGCCGGCCTGCCCAGCCGACTTCGCCGGTACGGCCGACTTCGCGGCTCCGGCGGACTTCGCGATCCTGGCCGACCTGGTGGCCCTGGCTGCCTTCGTCGGTCTGGCCGACCTCGCCAGCCTGGCCGACTTCGTGATTCTGACCGCCTTCGCCGGTCTGGTCGGCTCAGAAGGCGCTACCGCTGCAGGTGCTGCGGTCGGCCCGTCGGAGGCACCGGCCGCAGCGGCCGGTTCGGCAGGTACGGCCGGTTCGGACAGGTCAGCGCTCGCCGCCTGCTCCGGTGGCTGCTCGGGCTGAGACACCGCCAGGAGAGCCCCGCAGCCCGGATTGAGGCAGTAGACCGAGTCGTCCTCGTCCGGTTCCCCACAGGCAGGGCAAATGATCACAGGCAACAGATGCTCACCGTTTCAGACGTTCGGGTTCGGCCGGTAGGGCCGTACGCCCAGAGGTCGCCGGATGCTCGGCAGGGCGGCTTGGAATCACGCGCCGTAGGTCACCGCCGACTGCCGTTCCGTCTCCTGCTGTCGCGGCGGCGGCGCCTTCTTCCTGTCCACCGGGCGACCACTGATCGACTGGGGAGCGGCGACGGGTTCCTGGCCGACGACGCGAGGCGCGCCACCGCTTCGTGCGGTACGCCGGGTCTGCCGGCCGGAGAGTGCGCCGCCCTGCCCGGCTCCGGGTGCGACCGGAGGGATCATCGGTGGGACCATCGGGGCACCTCCACCGGCAGGGACGCCGACCGGGGGACGGGCCGCGCCGAGCAGGCCGCCTCCGCCTCCGCCGCCCTCGGTGCCGGCAAGCCGCCCGAGCAGGTCATTCGAGACGGTGGGTACGCCCGCCCCGGCCCGACCCGCGCCGACGCCGCCCGAACCGCCTCCGCCGACGCCGCCCGAAGCGAGGCCGCTGCCACCGAGGCCGCCCGCACCGCGACCACCGGAACCGGCACCGACGGCACCGGGCACGAACGGGACGATCGGCACGCCACCAGGTACGCCCCCGGGTACGCCACCCGGCAGCGTCGGTGGTGGTGCCACATCAGAGCCCGGCGGTCGGCCCGCCGTTGGCGGCTCGCCGAGCTGCGGGACGTCGGTCTGCGGCGCCGTGACCTGCTGCTGGTTCGGCGACTGGTCGGCGTTGTTCTCCTGCGGGCCGGTCTGCGGGCTGCTGTCCTGTCGGGGGTCGGCAACCGGCTCGTTCGTGGGAACGTTCTGGTGCAGCGGTCCCGGCGGATGGTCGACCAGCGGCTGCCCGTCTGGACGGGTGGTGCCGTCCGGAGTGCCGGTCGGAGTGCCGTCCGGGGCGCCGGTCGGGGTGCCGTTCGGAAGGCTGGTGCCGGGCGGACCAGGGGTGCCGTTCGGACCCAGGTTCGGGGTGGGCACCGTGCGTTGGACGTCGCGCAGCCCGACGTAGGGCCCGGGAGATGTCCAGGGGGTCAGCCCGCTGATCTCGCCACCGGCCTGGCTGGCCACCGCCCGGGCCAGTTCGTTGTACCGGTTGATGATCTGGCCCTCCAACGCGCCGGACATGTCGTGGAAGGGAATCCGTTCCTTGTCCGCCTGGAGTTGCTCCAACTCCTTCTGACGCTCCGCCCTGAGGCGCTCGAGCTCGGCCTTCGCCCAGCTGACGGCCATGCCGACCAGTTCGATGTGGTCGCCGCGGACCGGAGCCTGGGACCCCCACTGGGTCATCCGCTCGACCGCCTGGTTGGCGCTTTCGGTGAACTCGCTGGCAGCCCGGCTCTTCCAACTTCCGGCGAGGCTCCGGGTCTCGCTGGCCAGCGTCCTTCCGCCGGTGTCGATCGCCGCCCCGATCGCCCGCCAGCGCGCGGCGTGCTCGTTGAGGCTCGCGACGTCGACCGACGCGAAGATGCTCAGGATCTTGTCGAGGTCGTATTGTTCCCAGTTGGTAGCGGCCATGATCGCCCGAGTCCGGTCGTCAGGCGGCCGTGGCGTTCCGCGAAGCGGACCCCGGCTGCTCCGTGGCCTTCATCGCGTCGCGGACGTCCTGCAACGAGAGCCGGGCCTGGTCGTCGCCCCAACCGTACTTGTTGAAACTGACCATCGCGGCGCTGCCGTACGACATCAGGCCGTTCGCCGCGTCGGAGGTGAACCGGTTGGCTTCCATCGTGTCGTCGGTGAGTTTCTTGGTGAACTCCACCATCTCGGCGAACTCCGGAGCCGGCACGGGGAAGCCGGAGTTGCCTGCCTTGAGCACCTCAGTGCTGAACGCGTTCGCCGCGCTCCACATCTTCTCGCCGAAGGACTTGAGGTGCTCCGTTTCGACGTCGAGGTCGAGGCCGGCGGAACCGCCAGCGGCCTCCTGGTTGTCAGTGGCAGCCATCTCTGTCCTCCTCGTCACGGGCACAGCGCGGCGTTGATCAGCGATCCTAATCGGATCACGCTGAGCGCGGCAGACCCGACCGGTCAAACGCGGCAGGCCAATGTGCAGGCCACTTCGCGTGGTCAGTCCACATCGAGCCAGCCGAACTGGACCAGCCGGGCCCCTTCGCGACGGGTGGACAACCAGCCGCGGCCCGGCGGCAGCGGGGTGGGTCGGCGTACCCCGCTGAGCAGCGGACCCTCCACGGGGTCGCAGGACATCAGGATGCCCGGTGACCCGAGGTCCCGGATCCGGGCGAGCACCGGGTCGTAGAAGGCCCGACTCGCACCGCCGCTGCGCCGCGCCACCACCACGTGCAACCCGACCTCCCTCGACTGCGGCAGCAACTCGTGGAGTACGCCCAGCGGGTTCCGGTCTCCGGCCACCAGGTCGTAGTCGTCCACCAGGACGTATAGCTCCGGGCCGGTCCACCAGTCCCGGGCGCGCAACCGCTCCGGAGTGATCTCCGGACCCGGGAGTCGTTCCCGGAGCGCGCCGGCCGCGTCGCGGAGCAGTTCGGTGGCCTGGTTGACCGAGCTGCCGTAGCCGAGGAGGTGCTCCTCGGGAAGCGCGCCGAGCAGGCCACGCCGGTAGTCGATCGCGATGATCCGGGCCTGCCCGGGCGTCTGCCGGTCGGCGATCGCCCGGCCCAGCATCCGCAGGAACGACGACTTGCCACACTCGACGTCGCCGATCAGGAAGCAGTGCGGGTCGGCGTTCAGGTCCAGGTGGACCGGACCGAGGTCGAGTTCGGCCAGCCCGACCGCGGGTCCCGGCCCGTCGGCCGCGGCGGGCAACAGCTCGTACGGGACCATCGGTGGCAGCAGCCGTACCCGGGGCGCCGGGTCACCGGTCCAGCCATCGCGGATCTTGACGACCAGCTCGGTCAGTGCTGGTGGCAGGTCCGCCACGTCGGAGCCGCCGTCCAGCCGGGGCAGGGCGGCCAGGAACTGGTGCCGGCCGGGTGTGATGCCCCGGCCCGGCGCGTGCACCGGGACGTTCGCCGCCGCCCGTCGGTCGATGCTGGAGTCGGACGGGTCGCCCAGCCGCAGTTCCAGCCTGGTGCCGAAGGCGTCCCGCAGCGCCGACCGGAGGTCCAGCCAGCGTCCGGCCGTCGCGGCGATGTGCACGCCGTACGACAGGCCGCGGCCGGCCAGCGCGATGATCCGTTCGGCCAGGTCCTCGAACTCGTCCCGGACCGTGACCCAGCCGTCCACCACGAGGAAGACGTCGCCGAACCGCTCCTCGGGCAGCTCCCCGGCGGCCCGCATCCGCCGGAAGGTGGCGATCGAGTCGATGCCGCGTTCGGTGAAGAGCTGTTCGCGGGCGGCGACGATCGTCTCCACCTCGGCGATCGTCCGCCGGATCTGGTTGGCGTCCCGCCGGGCCGCGACGCCGCCGACGTGTGGCAGGTCCCGGACGGAGGCGAGTACGCCGCCGCCGAAGTCCAGGCAGTAGATCTGCACCTCGCGGGGGGTGTGGGTGAGAGCGAGGCTGACGATCAGCGTACGGAGCAGGCTGCTCTTGCCCGACTGCGGTGCACCCACCACGGCAACGTGACCGCCGGCGCCGGACAGATCCAGCCGGAGCGGTTCGCGCCGCTGCTCGAACGGGCGATCCACCACGCCGACCAGCACCCGCAACGGCTCCGGTGCCTCGTCGGCCAGCAGTTCGCCGAGGCTCGGTGGGGTGGACAGCGGTGGCAGCCACACCTGGTGGGCCGGCACGCCCCGGCCGGTCAGCCGCCCGGTGAGGATCTCCAGCAGCGTCTCGTCACCGGGCTCGCCCTCGACGCCGTCCGGCTCGACCCCGGCCGACTCGCTCGGGCCGGCCGACCCGTGCATCCCGGCCGACCCGTGCATCCCGGCCGACTCGCTCGGTCCGGTCGACCCGTTCGGGCCGGTCGACTCGTGCGTCCCGGTCGGCGTCCGCGTCCCGGGAGCCCTGTCGAGGTCGTCCGGCGGGACGTATCCGGAGGTGTAGACCTGGACCCGGTCGTCGCCGGAGGCCGGCTCGGTCGCGCCCGCCCGGCGGTACGCGCCCGAGACGTAGGCGGCCCGGAACCGGGCCAGCGCCTCGGTGCCGAACTTCAGGAAACCGTGCCCCGGTGCCCGGGGCAGCTCGTAGGCGTCGTTGACGCCGAGCACCGTCCGGCTCTCCACCGGCGAGAAGGTCCGCAACCCGACCCGGTACGACAGGTGCGTGTCGAGGCCACGCAGCCGGCCCTCCTCCAGCCGCTGGCTGGCCAGCAGCAGGTGAACCCCGAGCGAGCGGCCCAACCGTCCTATCTGGACGAACATGTCGATGAAGTCCGGCTTGGCGGAGAGCAACTCGCTGAACTCGTCGCAGACCACGACGAGGGTCGGCAGCGGCGCGAGCGGTACGCCGGCCGCCCGGGCGCGCTCGTAGTCCCGCTGCGACACGTAGTTTCCGGAGCGGCGCAGCAGTTCCTGCCGGCGGATCAGCTCGCCGTTGATGGCGTCGGTCATCCGGTCGACCAGCGGCAGCTCGTCGGCGAGGTTCGTGATCACCGCGCTGGTGTGCGGCAGCCGGTCCAGGGTGGCGAAGGTGGCGCCGCCCTTGAAGTCGATCAGCACGAAGTTGAGCGTCTCCGGGGAGTTCTGCACCGCCAGCGCCAGCACCAGGGTGCGGAGCAGCTCCGACTTGCCGGAGCCGGTCGCGCCGATCAGCAGGCCGTGCGGGCCCATCCCGTCCTGGGCGGACTCCTTCAGGTCCAGTTCCACCTTCGCACCGTCCGGCCCGATCCCGATCGGCACCCGCAGCCGCTCGCGGTGCGGCCGGGGCGCCCAGCCGAGCGCGGCGTCGTACTCGTACGGGTCGCCGAGCCCGAGGAGCTCGGCGAGGCCGTGCTCGGCGTTCATCGTCCGGTCCTGCCCACCGCCGCCGGACAGCCGTAGCGGGGCGAGTTGCCGCGCCAGCGACTCCGCGGCGACCAGGCTGAACGCGTCCGCCCGGCCCAGCCGCTGGTTGCCGGCGTAGGTGGTCGCCCGGAGATCCCCGTCGGCGTCGACGTCGAAGACGACGGTGGCCCGGTCGAGGTTGCGCGGCGGCTCGCCGCTGAGGTCGAGCACGGTGGCACCTTCGACGCCGCCGTCGATCAGCAGGTGGTCCGAGCCGGCCGGGTCGCCGTCGTCGATCACGACGAGCAGGTGTGCCCCGTCGAACTGCGCCTCGGCTGCCGTCGGGTCGAACCTCGGCCGGTCCGCGACGATGTCCTCCAGCATCGCCTCCAGCGCGACGACGGAGGGGGCGATCAGGCGTACCGGGCCGAGCGCGTCGGTCGACGTCGGGTGCAGGGTGTGCGGCAGCCATTTCGCCCACTCCCACCGGGCCCGTGCGGAACGGCCGACGCAGGCCGCGACGATCAGGTCCTCCGGGGCGTGCCAGACGGCGGCCTGGGCGATGAGTGCCCGGACCATCGCCCGAACCCGGCGTCGGTCACCACGCAGGTAGACCCGGGCGAACCCGCCGAGGGCGAGCACCGTCGGCAGCTCCGGCACCTGCCGGTACGCCTCGACGAAGCGGTGTACCGCCAACGCGCTCACCGGCTCGGCCTTCTCCGCCGGCACCGGTGGCGGTACGACGAGCGTGGCGGCGAGGTCGCGTGGCCCGAGCCCGATCCGTACCTGGCCGAAGTCGGCGTCGGTGTACCGCCGTTCCCACAGCCGCACGCTGTCCACAAGGGACCAGAGGGCGTCGGGGTCGGGGTGGGCGTAGTACTCGGCGGCCCGCTGTCGTTGGATCGTCTGCCGTACGGCCCGCCGCTGCTGGTTCAGCTGGAACAGGTACTCGCGCCGCTGTGCCTGCATCTCCTGCTTGCTCGCCCCGCCGGCGAAGGAGGTGAACTGCACGGCGACGATGCCGAGCATCGACACGCCGAACAGCGCGCCGGTCAACATCCGGAACGGGTTGTTGCCGCTGCCTCCGGCGAACATCAGTGCGATGGCCGCGGCGCCCGCCAGCATCGGCAGCATGATCAGCAACCGGCTCCACGAGCGCCCGCCCGGAGTGGGTATCTCCGGCACCGGCTCCAGGGCCACCTCGCCCTGCGGATAGGGCGGAGCCAGCCGACGCGCGGGCCGCTTGCGTACTACTGTGCCCATGCAGACGCTCCCACCCGGGCATCGTAGGGGATACGGGTCGCGGCGAGAGTGTCCAGTCCGGATTGTCAAAGGCCGTTGAGGGGCTGCTCATGGCGACGCCGACCACGATCGGTTTCACCCGCATCGTCCTGATGACACCGAAGCGACGCGTGGACATGGCGCTGCCGGACCACCTGCCACTGACGTACCTGCAACCGGCGTTGCTCCGGCACGGTGGGGAGGGGCTGGCCGACGACGGCGTGCCGCGGGGCGGCTGGGTGGTCCGCAAGCTCGACGGGGGTGTGCTGGAGCCAACCCAGTCACTGGCCGGGCTGGGCGTCCGGGATGGCGACGTACTGCTGCTCGCCCCGCGTGACCAGCACTGGCCGGAGCCCGGTTACGACGACCTCGCCGGCGGAGTGGCGGAGACCGCGGCGCGCCACGGCCGCGCGTGGGGTGGCAGCTCGACCTACCGCGCCGGTCTGGTCACCGTCGCCGCGGTCCTCGGCGGCGCGCTGCTGCTGCTCCTGCTGGCCGGCCCGCCCCTGGTCCGCGCGGGTCAGGTGGCGTTGGCGGTCGCCGCGGTGCTGATCGGTGCCGGTGCGGCGGTCGCCCGGTGGCGCCGGGAACCCGGCCTGGCCACCCTGCTCGGCGTGTACGGGATGGTGTACGCGGCGGTGGGCGGCGCGCTGCTGCCCGGCCCCGCCGACCTCGGTGCCGCGCTGCGCGCCTGGCCGCTGCTCGTCGGATCCGCCGGGTTGATGCTGGCCGCCTCCCTCGCCCTGGCCGGGCTCGACGTGCACCGGCCGGTCTTCCACGCGGGTCTCACGATCGGGCTGCTCGGTGAGATCTGGGCGCTGGTCGCCACCGAGGTGGGCCCGGTCGCCGCCGCCGGGCTGGCCGGCGGGCTGGTGCTGTTGGCCCCGCTGCTGCCGCGACTGGCCACGGCACACGGTGGCCTGCCGAGCCCGGAGGTGCCCCGGCCGGGGGACGACGTCTCGAAGTTCGCGTCCCTCCCGTCGCTGGCCCGGCTGACCGCGCTGGTCCGGCGGGCGGACGAGTTGCTGACCGGAGTACTGGCCGGAAGCTCCGTGATCCTGCTGCTCTGCGTGGGGGTGCTCGCCAGGGCCGCCGACGTCAGCGCGTCGATCCTGGCCGTGGTGGTGGTACTGGTCTGCGCCCTCCGGATGCGCACGTTCGCGGCGGTGCGGCACCGGGTGCCGGTCGGCTCCACCGCGCTGCTCGGTGCGCTGCTGCTGGTCGGCGCCGGCTGGCTGGCACTGGACACCACGACCCGGGTCGACCTGATCATCCCGGTACTGGCCGGGATGCTCGCGGTCGCGGCCGGTGCGTACGGGGTGGCGGCCGCGGCGGCCCGCCGCCCGCTCCCGCCCAACCTGGGCCGGATCGGCGACATCGTCGAAATCGTCTGCGTGGTCCTCGCCCCCCTGCTCGCCTGCGCGGTGCTGGGTCTGTTCGGCCTCGCTCGAGGACTGTTCGGTTGAACCACACCCACCGGAGGAGGGAAATGTCGGCCAGCGCGGCGATGCCGTCGGCGTCGGGCACGGCAGCGGTGCCGGCAGGTTCGGGCGCGGCAGCGGTGGGGGCAGGTTCGGGCGCGACGGCAGGGTCGGCGGCATGCTGACCCGTCGCGATCTGATCCACTCTCGACAGTTCCTGCGCGGGCGGCTCACCGCCGCCCTGCTCGCGCAGCATCCCGATCCGCTGGACTGGCCCGGCCGGCGGCTGGCCGGCGCCTCGCTGGCGGCGGTGATGGTCACGGTGATCGCGCTCGCGGCGGTCGGCGTCTACGGCAAGTTCTTCCCCAGTGGCAACAAGCGCTGGCAGGCCTGCGACGCGGTGGTGATCGAGCGGGAGACCGGCACGAAGTACTACTGCCGCCCCGACCTGCGCACCCTGTACCCGGTGGCGAACTACGCCTCGGCGCGGCTGTTGCTGGACCGGCCGAAGGATCCGTACCTGGTCGCCCGGGCCTCGCTGACCTGGCCGAAGGGGCCCCGGGTCGGCATCGTCGGCGCCCCCGACAACCTGCCGGACCCGAAGAAGCTGCGTACCAGCCCGTGGTCGGTCTGCGGGGTGACCGCCCGGGATGCCGTCGGCTATCCGGTGCCACTCAGTTACGTGTACGCGGGATGGCGGCCGGGCGGCGGTGACGAGCTCGGATCGGCCGCGGTTCTGGTGGTGGACCCGAGTGGCGCCCGGCACCTGATCTGGCACGGCCGGCGGCACGCCATCCGGGACGATGCCATCGTCACCGACGCGCTGCGGGTCGCTCCGGCCCAGGCGTACCCGGTGACGCTCGCCTGGCTCGACGTCCTGCCCGCCGGCGCCCCGCTGAGCGCGATCAAGGTCGACAACCGGGGCCGGGAGAGCAGCTGGCGCAAGGGCACCAAGGTGGGCGAGGTACTCGTCGACCCGGCGACCCAGCAGCACTACGTGGTCAAGCCGAACAGCGTCGACCGGGTGACCGAGCTACAGGCTCGGATCCTGTTGGCCGACCCCGGCTATCCGGGCACGCCGGGACCGACGCCGGTCGGCGGCACCCCGTTGACGGTCGACGGGAACCTTCCGACCGGTGGAGCCCTGCCCGCCGAACCCACCCCGAGGGTCGTACCGGTCGGGTCGGGTGCCGGGGTGTGCGTGCGGATCGGTGACGCCGGGGACGGACGCGTCGTCACGGTCGGCGTACCGGTAACCGGGGACGCGGCCGCCGCCGCCCGGCCTCCGGCCACCGCCACCGGGGTGCCGTTGGCCGACCGCGTCGCGGTGGAGCCGGGCCGGGGTGTGGTGGTACTGGCCAAGCCGGCGCCGGGGGCGACCGGAGGTACCTGGTTCCTGGTCACCGATCACGGGATCGCCTATCCCGTACCGGGTCCGGAGGTGCTGGCTCGGCTCGGATACCAGCCGGAGCGGGCGGTCGAGCTGCCCACCGGCCTGCTGGCCCGGGTGCCGCACGGCCCGGTGTTGGAGCCCTCGGCGGCGGTCCGGGCTATCCCGCCGGGAGCGAACCCGGCGGGATAGAAGAAGGCGATCATCCACAGTACCCTGACACCAACTCGTCGGGTCGGCGAGTTCCAGTGGAGGGAGCGGCCGTGGCAGGTGGCACTGAGGAACTGGTACAGAACTACATCGAAGAAATGCGGGAAACCGCTGGCCAGGTGCGGACCCAGGCGACCCTGATCGAAAGCGAGGTCAAGGGCGCGATCCAGTCCGGCACCAGCCGGATGCCCGACGACTGGATGGGCGCCGGCGGTGCCATGTTCGGCGAGGTCAACGTCGGCTACCAGCAGCAGCTCGACCGGATCAAGGTTGCCCTGGACGGGCTTGCCGAGCTGCTGAACCGGGTCGCCGAGAAGCACGAGTTCACCGACTCGCAGATCCGGGCCTCGATGGTCGACCTCGGTGAGGGCATCCCCGGCACCGGCGGGACCGGAGCCGACACGTCCAGCGGTGTCTACGCCGCCCTGCGGGGCTGATTCGAAAGGACTGTCATGCAGATTCGTATGGTCGGCGCGACGATGACCACCGGCGCGGCCGCGTACGGCCAGGCCATGGAGAACATGAACCAGCGGCTCACCTCGATCGAGAAGCACATCGAGTCGCTGATGGCGACCTGGCGCGGCAGTTCGGTGCAGGAGTACGAGATGCTCCGCGCCGAGTGGCGGGACGCCGCACGCGTCCTGGTCGAGATGGGTGGCCAGATCCAGGGAAAGATCAGCGGATCGCACGCGCTCATGTCGGACGCCGAGAGCGAACTCGTCTCGATGATGCGGGCGCACCACATGTAGCAATCGCCATCGGCGGGCCGGGGAGGGGCGGCACCGCGCTGTCCGCTCCCCGGACCAGGCGGGGTTCAGCGCCTGGTCACCCGTCCTCGTGGCGGACCAGCCGGACGAGAGCGTCGTCGACGCTGGAGGCGTACGCCGCGTCGCCGGAACGGTCACGGCGGTGCACCGCGCCCGACTCGTCGACGACCAGCATCCGACCATCACCGGCCGCGATCTGCCACACCCGCATTCCGAGCCGGTCAGCGAGGTCGGGATGGGCCGGCGGGACCCGGTCGTCGGGGGTCGGGGTGAACCGGTACCCGGCGATGGTCAGACCGCCGAAGTCGGCGGCCACCGTACGGGCCACCGGGAAGAGCACGGTCTCGTCGATCCGGTGCCGGCGGCACCAGGTCCGCAGCAGCGCCGAGCCGTCACGTCCCGGTACCCAGCCGGCCATCCGCAGCATCGTACGGACGTCCTCCGGAAACCGTGCCGATCCGGTGTGGTAGGCCAGGTAGAGCCGGATGACGTCGTCGATCGGCAGCGACGGCCAACTGGACCACTGCCCGGTCTCCCGGTCGAGCACACCTCGGGCGGCGCCGACCCGGGGTGGTGGCTGACCGGCGCCACTCCCCGGCGGCAGCGGTCCCGGCGCGGCGGGCGGTCGGTCCCACACCACGTACCCGGCCTCGAACTCGCGGAAGCCGGGATCCTCGGTACCCAGTTCGCGGCGGGCCCACTCCCGGGCCAACCGGTACGCCTCGGCTCGGGCGATCATCCGCCACCCGCCGTACGCCAGCGGGACCGCAGCCACAGCAGCACCAGCACCAGCACCGCCCCGGCGCCGAGCAGTCCCGCCCAGGGTCCGGCCCGGCCCGGCCAGGGCGACTCGGGGCGTTCGGGCTGGCGCAGGTCCATCACCACCTGCGGTACCGGTGTCGGCGAGGCGAGCATCTCGCGCAGCGCGCGGTACGGGTCCACCGCTCCCGGCCCGTTCGCGATCGGGGTCGCCGTGTTCGTCAGCCGGGCGCGGACCTCGTCCACGGTGGCCTTCGGAAGAGCCGACCGGACCAGCGCGGCCGTGGCGCTCACCACGGGGGCGGCGGCGTCGGTCCCGGCCCAGATGATGTGCCCGGCGCGGGGCGCCGCCGCGAGCACCTCGTCGCCGGGCGCCACCAGGTCCATCGTGGAGCGGATGCCGGTGACGTTGCCGGCCTCGTCCAGGGCGCCGACGGCGATGACCCCGGGGTAGGCCGCCGGATACGACGTCGGGCTGGTCCGGGCGTCGCCCGTCGCCGCCACCACCACGACACCCCGGCGCAGCGCGTGCGCGATTGCGGCGCGGAGCCCGGAGTGGTTCTTCGGCACCGCGAGCGAGACGTTGACGACCCGGGCTCCGTGGTCCGCCGCCCACCTGATGCCGTCCGCCAGGTGCACCGGGTCCACGTCCCGGTCGAGGACCGTACGGGCACAGTCACTGACCCGGACGGGCAGGATCCGTACGCCCGGAGCGAGGCCGAGCAGCGCGGTGTTCGGCATCGGCTTGGCGGCGATGATGCTGGCCACCGCCGTGCCGTGCCCGGTGTGGTCGACGGTGGCGCCGGCCCGGTCACGGATCACGTCGTATCCGGCCAGCACCCTGCCGGCGAGCTGCGGATGCGTGACGTTCACCCCGGTGTCGACCACCGCGACGGTGATTCCGGCACCGGTGTGCGGCGCGAGCCGCTCCGCCGCCAGCCAGTGGTGCGACCAGGTCGGTTCGCGGGCGACCGCCGAGGTGGCGTTCGCCGCGGTGGGACAGCGGAGCGAGGTGGCCGGCGCCGCGGCCGCGGGCACCGCCGGAAGGAGAGCCGTGGGCATCGCCGGAAGCACGGCCAGTACGCCGGCCACGGCGGCGATCACGGGATGCCTGACCATGCCTGTGAGGGTAGCGGCTGCTGATCGAGGTCCAGTACCGTTGCGACATGACTGTGGACGGTGAGCAGGTTGCCGAGCTGCGGGCTCGCGCCGAGCGCCTCACCGCCCAGTTCCGTCAGGCCAGTTCGGCGCTTGACGAGATCTCCGCCCGGGTCCGGGCGGTGACGGTGACCGCCACCTCCGCCGACGGTTCGATCACCGCCACGGTCGGCCCGGAGGGCCGGTTGCAGCGGCTCGATCTCGGCCCGGAGGTCCTCGACTACGGCGACCCGCGCCGGTTGGCCGAGGAGATCGAGGCGACGATCGCGGTGGCGGCGGAGGAGGCGCAGCGCCGGGTCTTCGACGCCTGCCGCCCCTACGTGTCGGAGGAGTCGATGGAGGCCTATCGCAACCACGACTTCGACGGGGCGATCAGGCGGATGGTCGAGCGGTTGCCCGAGGAGGGTTCGATCCGATGACGCAGCCCGGCGACGCGGGATACGTGGCACACGTACCGGATCCGGACGGTGCGGTCAGCGCCGCCGGGCGACTCGCCGGGGCGGGTGAACGACTGGGCGCCGCGATGGACAGAGCGGTCGCCGCGCTGAACGGGGTCGGCGACCCGTGGGGCAACGACGAGGTCGGCCAGACGTACCGGGAGGGTTTCGCCGGGGCCGAGGAGTTGAAGGCGGCGCTGAGCCAGGTCGGCAAGTCGGTGACCGGGTTCGGCAACGTCGCTTTGACCAGCGTGGACACTCTCATCGAGACGGACCTGCGGACGAAGAGACTTCTCGGCGGGCATGACGCTCGGTCCGCCTGACTGGGGTGAGCCCTGGCAGCAGGTCTGGGATCTGCTGGTCTGGGTCTCCACGGGTGGCTCGGCCTGGCCGGAGGCGGACGAGGACCGGATCCGGCAACTGGCCCAGGCCTGGCGGGACGCGGGTGCGAGCCTCAACCAGGCGCTCGTCGAGGCGAGCGCCGAGCGGACCGCGCTGGCGGAGGCCTGGGGCGGCCCGTCCGGCCTGACCTTCCAGGCCGAGTTCAGCAAGGTCGTCGACCAGGCGTTGCCGAAGTTCTCCCAACTGGCCCAGCAGGTCGCGCAGGCGGCCGACCAGGCCGCGTTGGATATCGAGTACGAGAAAATCACGGTCCTGATCGCCGTCCTCACCTGTTGCCTGGAGATCTTCGCGATCATCGTGTTGTCGTTCTTCACCTTCGGCGCGGCGCTCGCTGCGGCGGCCGGGCCGATCGGCATCGCCCGGATGGCGATCGCCGCGGCGTTGCGCCTGCTGCTGAGCCGGGCCGCCAGCTCGTTGGGGCGGCTGGCACTGCGCGAGGCGGTGCTCGAAGGGCTCCAGGAGCTGGCGACGGATCTGACCGCGCAGGGGATCCAGGCCGGCATGGGTACCCGGACCGGCTGGGACGCCGAGAGGACGCTCTGGGCGGCCGGGGCCGGTGCCGGGGCGGGCGCGTTGGCCGCCGGGACGGGTCCGCTCGCCAACCTCCTGGGCCGGCGTGCTCCGCACAATCCGCTCGGCTCGGCGATCCGTACCGGGATCGACGGCATCCACGAGGCCGGCGTGGAGACCGTGACGAACGCGACCGTGAACGGGCTGCGTACCGGGGACTGGCGCATCGACACGGACGGCTTCGGCAACTCCGCGATCGCCGAGGGACTACGGGGGCGGATCAGCGAGGGCCGGGACGATGCGCTGGAGCGGCTCGGGCAGCAGGTTCCGGTGCTGCCCACGCCGACAGCCGTTCCGGTGGCGCCGACCGGTCTGCCG
Organism: Plantactinospora sp. B6F1; assembly: GCF_040120695.1. Classification (NCBI taxonomy): domain Bacteria; kingdom Bacillati; phylum Actinomycetota; class Actinomycetes; order Micromonosporales; family Micromonosporaceae; genus Plantactinospora; species Plantactinospora sp. B6F1. Next base: position 294,719 of record NZ_JBEEAC010000005.1, read on the forward strand.
CCGGGCGCGTTGCTGCCGACCGGGACGACGCCCAGCCCCGCGCCGGAGCGCGATCCCGACGGAACGGGCGCTGGCCCGGTCGGCGGCACGACCCCGCCGGGCGCCTCGGGCCCGGGTCAGTCGAGCGGCCCGCCCGGCGCGGGGCAGCCGAGGTCGCCGTCCCCCGGGCAGCCGGGCCCGCCGGGCGCCGACCAGTCGCGGCCCTCCGGGCCGGATCAGTCCCGGCCGTCGGACCCGGATCGGCCGCGGCCGTCGGAGCCGGACCGGTCCCGGCCGTCGGCCCCGGATCAGGCCGGCCTGCCGGGCTCGGCGCAGCCGGGCCAGCCGGGCGGGCCCGGCTCGGGTCAGCCCGCGCCGGGGCAGCCGGCCGAGTCCGGGCCGGAGCGACCGGGCGGTTCCGGGCCGGGACGGCCGGATTCCTCCGGTGCCGCGGGAGGTGGGCAGCCCGCCGCCGCGGAGCCGTCGCGACCGCCACCGCCGCCCCCCGATCCGGTTCCACCGGCCCGGCCCACCGAGGACCTCGACCAGGGGCGGCCGCACCAGCCGGTCTCGTCGGCTGGCCCGCCGCCGTCCAGCGGCACGGTGTCGTCGGGGCCCGCGCCGACCGGGCCGGGAGCAGCCTCCGGCACACCCACGTCGAGTCCGATCGGTACCGGCCACGGCGGGCTTACCGGCCCGGTCGGCGCGATGCCGCCCGTCGCCACATCCGGTGCGTACCTGCCTCCGGTCGGTGTCGCGCCGGCCGGCGGAAGCCCCACGGGACTCACGGCAGGCTCCGGCACCCCCGGCGCCCAGGTACCCACCTCGGGCAGCCCAGGCTCGCCGACCTCGGGCGGCCCGGCCGGGTCGGGCAGCCCGTCCTCCACCGCTGGCACCCCGAGCGCCGGTACCACCGGATCCGCTGCCGGCCCGGCCACGACGGGACCGGCAGCGACCTCCCCACCCACCGGCCACCCACCCACCGGCCACCCGAGCGGTGGTCCGTCCAGCGGTGGTCCGTCCAGTGGTGGCCCGTCCGGCGGTGGCCCGTCGGGCGGCAGTCCGTCGAGTGGTGGCCCGTCCAGTGGTGGTTCGGCCAGCGGTGGGCAGGGTGGCGCGGGATCGGCGGGCGGACACAGCGGGACCTCGGTGGCGCCGGCCGGACTCGACGGTCGGCCGGTCGGCACGGCCGACCAGGGAAATGCGGGAACCGGGTTCGGGCTGGCCGGGGTGGCCGCCGTGCTGCGCCCGGCCGACCATTCCGGACCTCCGCGTGCCGGCGGGGCGAGCACCGGCGGCCCGACCCGGCCGCGCCCCGGGCCCACCCAGAGCCCGGCTACCGGTGACGAGGACCTCGATCCGGCGTCCGCCTGGGACGAACGGGAGCTGAGCGGCCGGATCCCGGTCGACGAGCAGCGGAGCCCGGTGCTCCACCCGGATCCCCGGCACCCGTCACGCTGGGTCGGCTACCTGAACGACGGTGGCCCGACCCGGCCCGGCCGGGCCACCAACTGCACCGACACGGTCCGTGCGTTCCTCTCCACCTGGTACGGCCGGCCGAGCGTGGCCGGTGCGCTCAACCAGGACCTGTCGCGGGGCGTGGCGGACGGCACCGCCCGGATCCAACGATGGCTCGGCACAGACTTCGTCCAGCAGGGTGCCGGCGCTGCCGGACTCGACGCCGTCGGGTCGCAGCTGCTGATCCAGGGCCACGGCGCGGCGGCGGTGATCATCAGCCAGTGGACGGACGGCGGCTCACACATGTGGGTGGCGGTCAACCACACCGGGACAATCGTCTGGGTCGAGCCGCAGACCGGAATGATCTCCGACGAGACGCCGCTCTACCAGGGACAGACCGACCAGGTGTGGGCGTTGCCGCTGGACGCCCACGGCGAGCCGGTGTCGCCGTACCCGGACGGGGAGCTGGCGGCGCCCACCGATCGGCGGCAGGCGGTGCTGGACAGCCGGTACGCCGACTCGTTGCGTGCGTCGTTGCCCGGCCAGCACGCACCGGCGGAGCCCGGCCGGCAGCCTGGTCCGGGTGGCCAGCCTGGTCCGGGTGGCCAGCCGCGACTGGTCGCGGGTGCCGAGGCGGTCCAGGCGGTGCGGGACAACCTGCGGGCGATCCCGGCCGGCTTCGACCTGACGGGTGAGCGCCGGCACCGCCGGGTCGCCAACGCGCTGCACCCCGAGCCCGGCACGGTCAAGCTTGTCCTGCGCGGCCAGCGTGGCGGGGAGGTGGGCGTCGCCGATGTCCGGATGCTCGGCGCCGACTTCGTCCACGCGCTGGCGGAGCTGGTCCAGTCCGGCGATCTGGACCTCGGCACCGGCCGGGTCGTGCTGGTGGGAAACTACTCCGGGACGGCTCCCCGGGGCCGCCGCCCGCTCGCCGCCATGCTCGCCGAGCGCCTGCTCGACCTCGGTCGGCAACACGAGGTGAGCGGTGCCGACGCGAAGGTCTGGTCCTTCCTGGACGGTACGGTGGTGGTCGCCGAGCCGGATCCCCGCGACTCGAGCCGGCCGAAGCAGCCACCGGACGGAGCGTGGCACACCTTCACCCCGTCCGGCCAGCCGAGCGGCTCGTCCCGCTCCACCCCCCGCCCGACGGCGACACCCACCGGTCCAACGGCCACGACCGGTCCGACGGCCACCACCGGGCAGGTGGCTACCGGCCCGACCACCGCCGCCACCGGCCCGCCCGGCCGGCCGCTGCTGCCGCCGGACCTGCGCGACCACCGCCATCTCAGCGGCGACCTGTCGGGGACCTACCGGACCGACGACCGGCGACTGCACCGGTACGACGACCGGCCCTACACCTACCGCGACGACGAAACCGGCCGGCTGCACCACGAGCGAGACTCCGCCGGCACCTACCGGGACGAGTACAGCTTCGAGCTGAGGTCGGCGCGCACCGGCAAGGTGGTGCGCGATCCGCTCCTCGCGCGGGGTCGGCCAGTCACACACCGGTCCGTCCCCGGTCCGCCGGACCGGACCTACAGCCGTCCGGCCCAGAAGGTGGTGCCGCAGCTGGCGTTGCAGGGAATGCAACTCGAACACCTCCGGCGGGGCAGGCTCGCCGCGCTGATGACCGAACTGGGCATCGCGGACCTGAGCCAGCTCGCCGAGCCGAACGTGACGGCGACCTTTGCCGACCTGGTCGCCCGGCCGACGGGCCGGCCCTCCCCGGCCCGGCTGGCGGAGCTGGCGGCGGCGGTCCGGCAGTACCACCGGCTGGAGTCGGCGGTGCGACAGGCCCGCGCCGAGGCTCCCCAGGCGATGGCCCGGCGGCTTCTCGCCGAGGACTTCCGCATCGACGGCAGCGCCGAGCTGACCGCTGGCCGTACCGGTCCACGCCCGCCGGGCGCGTTCGCGGTGGCCGGGTTCGATCCGGACAGGCAGCGCCTGGTGGTGCTGGAGACCGAGCCGACCAGCGGCAGCCGCCACCTGCTCCAGGACGGCACTCTCGCCGAACGCGGCACCCCGGCCCACATCCGGGACGTGTTGGAGACCAGTCGGGAGCTGCACGAGCACCTGCGGCAACATCCGGAGCTGCTCGACGCGCTGCACCGGTCACTGGTCCGGGGTGAGCTGACCGTGCAGGCGTACCAGGTCGAGGTGGACGTACCAGATCATCAGCGGGTCTCGGTCCGGAGGACCCCGCTCGACCTGTCCGGGCTCGACCTGACGGGCGTGGCAGACCGGTTGCCGGCCAGGTCGGCAGCGGTGGACCCCGGACTCGGTGATCGGTTGCAGACGGCCGCCCAGCAGGTCGCCGGCCTGCTGACCGGCGCACCCGGGATCCAGCACGTGGCGGTGCCCGCCCCCCGGGTGGTCGAGATCCGGCCAGAGCAGGGTGCGCCGTACCGGCTGAACCTGCGTACCTCGCCGCGTGACCCGGGCAACGGGAGGTTCGCGCTGCACGTCGGTCCGGATCGGGAGCACGACATCGAGTTCTTCCACGACCAGCTCGACGGCCTGGACCAGACCAGCGTGCAGCGGGTACTGGCCGGGGCGCTCCTGTACGCCCACAACAGGGTGGTCGGGGCCGCTCCGGGCGGCAAGAAGACGGACGTCCTGGCCAACCAGCCGATCTCGGTACGCCGGCCGCGACTGACCGAGCGGGACGCCGCGAATCTCGGCACGTTCGAGGCAATGGCCCTACTCCTGCCGACGACGACCGGAGCCGAACGGTCCGCGCTCCGGGCCGAGATCCGCGACTTCATCGAGCGGTACGGGCTGCGCGAGGGCTTCCCCGGCGGTGACGAGCGGGTCGAGTTGGCGCGGGAACGCCTCTCCGCGTCGGCGTACCGCCTGCTCACCGAGGAACGGGCCTGGGCGCTCGACTCCGATCCGGCCGTGGCGGTCACCCGGAAGGCTCTCTCCGGGGTCCTGTTCGACCCCACCGTGGCCCTGGTCACTCCGGTGCCGAGCGGGCAAGGGGCCGTCTTCCGGGTGCTCCCGGCCGGCTGGGCCAAGCTGGGGCGGGTGGCGTTCACGGTCGAGCTGCGCTCCGACGCCGTCCCGGGCGGGCGGGGGATCGAGATCCGCAACACCGCCGAGGACCGGCACTTCGCCCTGGTGGTCGACCCGTCCCTGGTCGACCATTCGGCCGGTGCGGTACCGACCCTGGTACCGACCTGGGCACAGTTCCGTAACCAGCTGCGCGCGGTCCTGCAGACAACAGTCGAGGAACAGGCTGCCCGGCCGCCGGAGGTGTCGCGGCGCTGGCGGGACCGGGGCATCGCCGGTGCCCCCGCCGCCGCCGGCGCGACCACCATGGCTGTCGTCGCCGAATCCCTCGGGGTGCCAGCGTTCGCGGTGAAGGGTGTGGTGGTGGCCGGTGTCGAGATGATCACGCAGGGCGGGGTCAGCCGGCGGAGCAAACTGGGCAAGGCCGACCGGGAGCAGGATCGACGGCTTGCCCTGCGGACCGATCGGACCGGAATCGAGGACGGCGGGCTCCAACGCCTGGTCGATCGTGGTTTCGCCGAGGCCGCCGAACTGGCGACGGGCGCGGTGGGCCGGCCGGACCTACTCGTTCCCGGACCACCCACCCCGGCGCCCGCGCCCCCGCCATCGTCGTCACCGGCGATCGACGACGACTCCGCCAGGGCGCTCCGTCGCCGGATCCGCGTTGTGATCGAACAGATCGACCATGCTCGCAAGAAGAAGCCGGTCGAGCACCTGCTCCGGGTCGAACACCGCGGCGAGGACCGATACCGGCTGCGGATCAAGGGGGAGGGGAACGACGCTCGGGTACGGGTCGAGGTGGCCGTCACCGGCGATCCGTCCAAGATCGAGGTGAAGTTCGAGGATCCCGCCATCACGTTGCGGGTTCCTCCGGACCTTGCCCGATCCGACCGGGACGCTTTCGAGGAGGCCGTTCGGGCGGCGCTGAAGAAGGTGGCCGAACGCCAGGAGAAGGTGAGCCTGGCCGCGCCCGAGGTGGTCGGTCACCTGGAGAAGGGCGCCACCGCCACCGGCACGGGGGTACTGCCGAGTGTGCCGGTCGGGAACCTGGCCCGGACCCACTTCGGGGAGGTACTCGGCGAGTCGGCCGTCGCCCGGTCGATCGTCCAGGTCTTTGCCGACCGGGCCATTAGCCGACGCGACGAGGTGCTTCGTGACCTGCGTGAACGGCACGACGCCGCCTACAGTACGCGGCTGCCGGGTAAACAGCGGCGGCCGATGGCCAACCAGATCGTGGCGCTGGCCCGCAGCGGCGAATCGATTGCCCAGGCCATCGATTCCGAGCTCGCCGGCAGTGGCCCCGCGACCACCGGAACCGTCGTCGGGACGACCGGCAGTGGCCCCGCGACCCCCGGGGTCGGCTCCGGGACAACCGGGTTCGGGCCCACGCCGGCCGACACCGAGCGGGCGATCGACGCCGCAGCCCGGGCGATCAACCAGGTCAACCGGCGCCACCGGCACCACTTCGCACGCGACCACGCTGCGGAGCGCGACCCCGACACCCGGGTGTTCCGGTCGGACCGGATCGGGATCAAGCGCGACGTGACGCTCACCCTGACCTTCGGCACCGTGGAAGGCAACCGGCCGGTCGTCCCGGCCGTCCGTCGGCTCAAGCGCGGCCGTTTCGAGTTCACCGTCAACGTCGACGCCGCCCCGGACGAGATTCAGCGGACGATCGAGCACGTCTGCGACAACATTCTCTTCGACCGGGAGCATCCGCTGCCGCCCCGGCGCCGGCTACTGGAGGACTACCTGCCCACCGGAGTCGGGCTGGCCGGTGCGGCGGCAGTCGCCGCGTTGAGTGGACCGCTGTGGGGGCTGATGACCGGTGCCAGCGCCGTGGCGCACCTCGGGCAGCGGTGGAGCGCCCGCTTCCATGCGATGCGGGTGAACGACATCGCGTTGCGGAAGGCGTTCGCCATCGAGGAGGACGACGTGAGCCCGGCGGACCTGCGCCGGTCGCTCGACGAGCAGCGCGCGGCGGTGCAGGGGTTGGAGCAGCGGGTGCGACAGATGGAGGAGCAACTCGCCCAGGATCCCCGTACGGCTGCCGAGGTGGCGACGATGCACGCCCAGTTGGGGGCGGTACCGGAGCCCGACCTGCTCGACAAGGTCGCCCAGAAGGTGGCGAAGGCAGGGCAATGGCCGCGCAACGGCCGTATCGAGCCGGTGGCGGAGGCAGAGCACACCTTCCGATTCCTCTTCCATCGCGAGGGCGTCAGCGGCCGGCCGGAGAGCCTGACCTTCGAACTGGGTACCGGCCGGACCGACGGCGGGACGCTGATGGCGTACCGGGTGAACTCCGACGTCGCACACATGCTGCGGATCGATCCGACCGGCTCACCGGACGAGATCCTGGCGAGTGTGCAGGCCTGGCTGCGCCAGGAGGTCGACCGGATCAGCGCGATCCCGGTGGGGCTGCCGAGCGCGCGGAGCCGGTTGATGAAGTTCGGGACGGACGCCACCGGGCAGACCGTCGGCACCGCCGCGAGCATCGTGGTCGGCGCGACGACCTCCAACCCGGCTGTCACGATCAGCCAGGTGTTGAGCTTCAGCGGGGCGAAGGAGGCCAGCAACATCTCCTTCGACAGCAGTGAGGCCGTGCTGTCCCAAACCCGAGCGGAACTGCGTAAACGCTTCTTCGGCACCGCCCCGGAGGAGCAGTTGGCGGTCTTCACCTTCGACACCGACCACCTGCGGAGGCGGACGGTTTCGATCTTCCACCGGCTGCAACAGCTGGAGCGGATCAGCGAGACGCTGCCCGAGCCGGAACGGCCGGCGCCGTTCCGATCCGGTCCGGTGACCCTCCCGGACCGGCCGGTAGTGTTGGGTGACTGAGATGACCGAGGCACACCCGATGACCGAGGCAGCCGGCCTGCCCGAGGCACGCACCCTGGCCGAGGCGTACGCCTTCGTCGAACTGAGCCTGCCGCCCGGCGAGGAGTGGGTGGACTTCGACCGGTTCACCACCCTGCACCGCTCCGGTGACACCTACCTGCTTCGCTTCGACGGTCCCTACCAGGGCAGGCGGCACACCATCGAGGTGGTCGTACCGGTGCCGGACCCCGACGCGCGGGACGAGTCGCGGCTGTCGTACGGGGAGGGACGGTCGACCCTGATCGACGCCGGCCAGTGGTGCCTGCTGGAGCTTTCCCACGCAGAATTGGCCCGCACCGGGCTGGCCCAGCTCGGCGGCGCGCCACCGGACGACGAGACGTACCGGGCGATGCACGGCGCCTGGGACGCCGCGCGGGCGGCGGCCGACGAGGTGGCGAAGTTCCTGCCGGCACCGCTCGACGGATCAGCACACTCGGCCGACGGCAGAGCGTCGGATAGCGACGTGGTGCCGGCGACGGCATGCTGGACCACGCTGGGGCAGCGGCTCCGGGGCGACCGGCCGGAGCTGTTCCGCCGGTCCCGGCTCGACGCGGCCCGGGCAGACTACCAGCGCCGGCTGGCCGACTTCGTGACCCGCTACGACCTGCCCGACCCGGTGTCGGACCCGGTGTCGGACCCGCCGGCCGACCCGGTGTCGGACCCGCCGGCGGACCCGCTGACGGAGCCATCCGGGGCGGTGACCCGGCCGGAGGCCGCCGGAGCGGCGCACGGTGTGCCGGCCGAGCCGGCGCCCACGGTGGAGGCGACCGGTCCGGAGCCGGCCGGAGCACCGGCAGCGGAGGCGCCGGTCCGGGTGCGCACCTTCGCCGAGGCGCATCTCTATCTCGATCTGCATCCGTGCGTGTGCGGCTCGGCGCTCTTCCCCCGGGGTCAGCTCGACGTCGTGCGCAGCGACGACGAGGAGGTGCTGGTCCGCTATGCGGGACCCTGTGCCGGGTGTGGCCGGCACCGCGAGTTCGTACTGCGGATGCCCCAGCGACCGGGAGTGCCGCCGGAGTCGCCGTACCAGTTCAGCTATCTGGAGGACGGGCCGTCTGAGGCGATCGACGCCGGACAGTGGCTGGGCGTCGCCGAGGGCTACCAGGTGCTGCTGGACAGCCTCGGCATCCCACCCGGCCCGGACGCCTCGGACGGCCCGGACGCCTCGGACGGCCCGGACGTCCTGGACGGCCCGGAAGGCTTGGACGGCCCGGAAGGCTTGGACGGGCCGGACGGGTCGGAGGCGGACCGGTCCACTCCGGATGGCCGCTCGGACCCGTCGTGGTCGGTGGACCGGGAGGAGATCGAACAGCTCCTCGTCGGCGCCGCGAGCGCACTCGACGAGGCGTTGAGGTTCCTTCCGCCCGACGCCGCCGCCATCGGGACCAGCGCGATCTGGACGGTGGACGGGTGGGAGCAGCACCAACGCCTGCCGGAACAGTTCACCAGGGACTGGCTGACCGCCGAGCGTGACCGGCGCCGACGGCGGCTGGCCGGCTTCCTGGCCCGCTATGGTCGTTGACATGTCGCCGCCCGCGCACCGCTCGGACGCCGGATCGCCCGCCGACTCGGACGCCGGCTCGCCCGCCGACGACGAGCCGCGGTTCGCCGCCGTCCGGTTCGACCGGGACCGGGCGGGCCGGCCGGTACCGCCTGCGCGGCGGCTGGAGTACGCCGAGCGGGCTGCGGTGGTCGCGTACCTGCGCGAGTCGCCCGTGGTGATGGCGAACTGGGGCTACGATCCGGATCCGCTCGACCCGGAGCACCCCGAGGTGGTGCCGGCGCACCTGCACACCGACGGCCGCTGGGTGTGGCCGGAGTCGCTGGCCTACTTCGCCGAGCGGTACGGCGTGCCGCCCGAGCCGGAACTCCTCGCACACATCGAGGAGCGGCGCTACGAATGGCCGGCCGAGGTGGGCGACGAGATCCTCGACCGGATCGGTCGGCTGCTGCGCGAGGGACGTACGTCCGGATCCGGCTGAGCCCCGCGTGGAGTCGGCGGCGGCCGGGGTCAGGGCGCCTGGATGACCAGGGCGAGGTCTTCCAGGGTGATGAGCTGCAGTTCCTCGGCGTTCGGCACCCGCCGCAACTGCCGCAGCCGCTGGGCCTGTGCCTTCCGCATGCCCTCGAAGAGCTTGCGCGCGTCCCGGGCGTTGCCGAAGTCCTTGTCCTTGCGGACCGTCTGGAAGTGTGACCGGGCCGCGACCGCGACCTCCGGGGCCAGCACGTACTCGTGGTTCTCGGCCATCCTGCTGAGGATCTCGGCGAGTTCGACGGCGCTGTAGTTCTCGAACTCGATGGTCCGGCTGAACCGCGAGGCCAGCCCGGGATTGGCGGCCAGGAAGCCGAGCATCTCGTCGGTGTAGCCGGCGACGATCACCACGATCTCGTGGCGGTGGTCCTCCATCAGTTTGACCAGCGTGTCGATCGCCTCCTGCCCGAAGTCACCGCCGGAGCCGAAGGAGCGGGAGAGGGTGTACGCCTCGTCGATGAAGAGCACGCCGCCCAGCGCCGCCTCGAACGCTGCCGAGGTCTTCTCGGCGGTGTGGCCGAGGTACTGGCCGACCAGGTCCCGGCGGCTGACCTCGCGGAACCCGCCCTTCGGCAGTACGCCGAGCGCGGCGAGGAGCTGACCGTAGATGCGGGCGACCGTGGTCTTGCCGGTGCCGGGCGCCCCCGCGAAAATCAGGTGGTTGCTGCTCGGCGTGACGGAGAGCCCGCCGCTGCGCCGCCACTCGTTGACCTGGATCTCGTCGATGATCGCGCGCACCTCGGCCTTGACCCCGGGCAGGCCCACCAGTTGTTCCAGTTCGCCGGTGAGTTCCTCGATCCGCCGGGGATCGCTGCGGGTCGCCGGGGCCTCGCCCGCGCCGACCGAGCGGGGCAGGCCGCGTTCGCTGGTGGCCACCTGGGCGGTCGCGCCCGGACTGAGCTGGATGCCGGGGGCGGCGGTCCGTTCGGTGTGGCAGTCCTCGATCAGGCCGCCGCAGCCGGGACCGACCGTGATGCCCAGACCCCGCACATCGTGCACCCGGCAGCGCCGCAGCGTCGGTGAACTCTCCTGGGCGACCGCGATGCCCAGCCCGGAACCGGTCACCTCGCAGTTTTCCAGCAGCGGGCGGGCGTAGTCGTAGACGTAGATGCCCCGGTAGCCGCACTCGGCGACCGTACAGTTGCGGATGGTCGGGTCGGCGGAGCGGATGAGCAGGCCGTCCTCGACCACGTTGGTGATCTCGCAGCCGACCGCCGTACCGGCGCAGGTGTCCCAGAGGATGCCCCGTTGCGCGGCGGTGACGCGTACCCGGGTGAACTCGAACTCGCTGCGCGGACCCACCTGGATCGCGACCGCCCGACCGGCGGAGACCTCGGTGTCCACCACCCGGACGGTGCCGCCGAAGACCGCCAGGGCGGGGGCATCGGCGCCGGCGAGGACGAGCTCGCGCAGCTCGACGGTGGCGTCCCGGCACTCCACGACCGGGTCGTCGGCCCGGCGGGCGCGGATGGTCACCGATCCGGGATCACCGGTGACGCCGATGATCACGTTGGCCCGCTCGATGCGCAGGTGCTCCAGGTATTCCCCGGGGGTGACCAGGATGGTGGCGCCGTCCGGTGCCCCGTCGAGTGCGTCCGCGATGGTGGGGTACGCGTCAGACTGGGTGGCCGAGACGAGCAGGGTGTGCGTCATCGCTCCGTGGGGGATCAGGGACCGGACGGGGGCAGGGACCGGCGGCGGGTCGATGCAGCCGATGTTGACCATATCGCACCGGAACCCGGTCCAGCCCGCACTGCCGGCCGGGTGGGCGTCGGGCCCTGCGGGGGTAGGAGTGACGTGGACGTAATCCGGTTCAGCGGGCCGGGACGTTCGCGTTAGGGTCGGAAGGTCGCCCACTCGTTACACGGTGATCCACTCGTTACACCAATGATCCAAGGAGTCACGCCCGTGACCGCGCTGCGGCAGTACCTGGGAGTGTGGCGCATCCCCGGCGCGCCGATGCTGTTGATCGCCGGCATTGTCGGCCGGCTCGGCATCGGCATGACCCCGCTGGCGCTGTTGCTGGTCGTCCAGCAGGTCACCGGCCGGTACTCCCTGGCCGCCGTGGCCGGCGGGGTGTACGCGCTCGCCGGTGCCGCGCTCAGCCCGGTCGCCGGCCGGATCGCCGACCGGGTCGGGCCGAGCCGGGTGCTGCTGGTCACCGCCGTCGCCCACCCGCTGGCCATGGTCGGGTTGCTGTTGGCCAGCCGCGCCGGCTCGGATGCCCTGGCTCTGATCTTCACCGCGTCGGCGATGGCCGGCGCGACGTACCCGCCGCTGACCGCCGCCATCCGGGGCGCCTGGAACGACCTCACCGACCCCGCCTCCGGCCGGTACGCCCTGCGCAACACCGCACTCGCCGCCGAGACCACGCTCTTCGAGGTGGTCTTCGTGGTCGGCCCGCTGCTGGTCGCCGCCTTCGTGCTGCTGGCCGACGCCGCGGCGGCGCTGCTCGGGGCCGCCGTGGTGACCCTGGTCGGCACCACTGCCGTGGCACTCGGCCCGGTGATGCGCGGCTGGCGACCGCACCCCCGGGACAGCCACGCCAAAGGACTCGGCCCGCTGCGGGTCGGCGGCTTCCCGGCACTGCTGTTCTGCGTCGCCGGCCTCGGCATCGCGTTCGGCGCCGCCGGGGTGGCCGTGCCGGCGTACGCCTCCGCGCACGATCCGGCCAACGCGCAGAGCGTGGGCGGGGTACTGCTGGCGATGTGGGGGACCGGCAGCGCGCTCGGCGGCCTCTGGTTCGGCACCCGCAAGCCGGCCCGGAACGCCGCCCGCCAGTTCGGGCAGCTCCTCGGCCTGCTCGCGGCCACCTTCGCGGTCTTCGCGGTGATGCCGAACCCGATCGCGCTCGGCGTTGCCCTGGTGTTCGGCGGTGCCACCATCGCACCCGCGCTGACCGTGGAGAACACCATGGTCGGCCGGATCTCGCCGGTGAGCATGCTGAACGAGTCGTACACCTGGGTGGTGACCGTGGCGGTCGGAGCGAGCGCGGCCGGCGGCGCGGTGGCCGGGATACTCGCCGACCAGGTCGGCGTACCGTGGGCGTTCATCTTCGCCGGTGTGGGGGTGGCGGCCGCCGCGGTGGTCGCGGCGCTACCCACCGGCTCGATCGCCCGGGCCGAGGCCCAGGCCGAGGTACGCCTGGAGCAGGCGCTCGCCACCGAAAGCTGAGGAAGTTGGGTCCCCAGTAGGCGGTCTCCCATTCCGACATCCCGATGTTCGGCACGTTGAGGTAGGCGCCGTGTACGTAGGGGCGCGGTGCCTGGCTGAACTCCGCGATCCAAGCCTGCGCGACCGGGGTGGTGGCGTCGCCGCTGTCTGGCTCTCCACGGGAATCCCAGCCGGCGCCGGGCTCGGAGTAGAAGAGCGCGTCGCGGTGCGGGAACGCCGAGCCGCCGGGCGGTTCGCTCGTCTGCGCCCCGTGCCGAAGGCCTGGGTGAAGAAGTTGCTGTCGTCGGACGGTGCGTCTGCCCGAGCGCGGTCACCGCCTCCAACTGGTTGAGGCCGGCGCCGACTGTCGCGATGCGGTTCGCGGTGTCGATCCGGGTCGACTTCAGCTCGCTCACGTCGATCACGATGCCGTTGTCCACGTTGGACCAGCCCTCCAGGCTGTGCCGGCCACTCCCTACCCGCAGCGCGACGTCGTTCTGCCGCGCCCAGGTGAGGGCGTTGACCACATCCCGGGTCTCTCAGCGACGACGATGACCAGCGGATAGCGGGCGAAAAGCTCGTCCCCGCCGAGGCTTTTACCGCCTTCCATCGATCGCGACCTTCCGTTAGCCTGGCGCTACCTGCTGTAGCCGTCGGGGAGGGCTCGTGGCCGGGACTGACTTTTTCGCATCCAGAAGATCGGCGGCTGTCTTCAAGCACGGAATCTTGAGTCGGTACCCGGTGGTTTTCGCCTCGAAGACCGGTCGCAGCGTGGAGGGAAACCGGGTTGTCTTCCTGGATGGTTACGCAGGGCGCGGAGAGTATGACGACGGGCAGCCAGGATCGCCGCTGCTCCTGTCGCGGTGTGCAGAGTTCGTGAAGGGCTATCGGAGCGTGCTCGGGTTCTTCGTTGAGCAGAACCCGGACAACTTCGCCAACCTGGAGCGCGTACTCGACGAGAAGGGCGGCGCTGCTGAGCGCATCGTCCGGTTGGGCTCGGTCGACGAGCACCTTCCTGAGGTCCTAAAGCGGGCCCAGGGCGCGTCGCTGTTCGCTTTCCTCGACCCGTTCGGCCCGGCGTTGGACTTCGACGTCCTCAAGGCTGCCCTGCTTGGTCGGCCGTCGTGGCCGCCGACCGAGGTCTTGCTTCACTTCAGCGTGTTGACTGTCGCGCGGATGGGTCGCGCCGTACATGCGGCTCGTTCAAAGCGCGGGGAGCTTTCGCCGGCGGATCAGAAGACGGCGGACCGGCTGGACCGCTTCCTTGGTGGCGACTGGTGGCAAGAACACTTTGCCGGGGTCCGAGACGAAGGTGATGAGCAGCGCGCTACCCAGATCGCCTTGGAGGTGTGCGACACGTACGAGAAGCTCCTCACCACCGGAACGAGATACCGGGCGGTCAAGATGCCGGTTCGGCCCAGGCCCGATCTGCTTCCGAAGTACGTGCTGGCGCTGTTCACGGCCAGCAACGAGGGAGCCTGGCACTTCGCAGACTCGCTGGGTAAGGCGGGCGTGGAGTGGTCGGTGGCGTGGCAGACGGACCTGCTCCGCAAGGGGGAGAAGTACGGGCAGGGCTCGCTCTTCGGCGACGATGAGTTGCCTACCCCCGAGAGCCACAGCAGCAGTCATGGCCCGGAGTGGACGAGGATCATTGCGACAAACCTCGAACGGCTGCTGGATAAGCTGGGCCCTTTCTGCCCTGCCGACCACGTGCCGGAGGTCTACGGCACGACGCTGGGCCAGGCAAGCACGCCTCACGTCCGCGCGGCCGTGAAGCTTCTGAGGGGAACCTCTGTGGCGAACACCGGTAAGGGCGACTTTTGGAAGGAGCAACTGCGGCGTCCATCGGGGCTGTAACCCCTCAGCGTCGGGTGAGCTCTACCCTGTCGGGGAAAGTTCCCGTGCTGCCGGCATCTCGTCCCATGTCCGCCCGTCCAACTCCCGACCGCCGGTCTTCGGCGTTCTGCCGCCCCACTGCTTGAAGAAGAAAGCCGTGCCGCCCGCGACGCACTGGTCCCGTAGGGAACGCACCCAATCAGGGTCGATCGGTCGGCAGCCGGGACCGGACTCACCACCGGCAATCAGCCAGCCGATACCGTCGAGGTTCAGGTCGTCCAACGGGCCGAGGAGTGGCTCGGCCGAGACGAACCGAACGGCCGCGGGAACCCGGCGGAGATCATCGATGCGCTCTGTCTGTTCATCATCCTCGACAGAAACACCCATCCAGACATTGGCCGACCAGGTGAGTCGGGGGGCGAGCTTCGCGAGCCTCGCGGCCCGCTTTGTGAGTACCTGGTAGGTGTGCTGCGGAGTTGCCGCCATGACCTCGAAGACCTGCTCGACGAAGTCGAAGGGAACCTTCGCATGGAACAGGTCGCTCATCGAGTTGACGAACACGACCCTAGGCTCTCGCCACCGAAGGGGCAGCGTCAGCTCGCTGGGGTGTGTTGCCACCCCGAAGCCCGGTCCCGACGTACGCGGGTCACCGTCCGTCTGATATTTCGCGGACCCCATGGCCTTCAGTCGCTTCGCCAAGGTCAACGCGTAGCAGTGATCGCAGCCACGCGAGATGCGGTCGCAACCGGTTGTCGGGTTCCACGTGGCTTCGGTCCACTCGATAGAGCTCTTGTCTGCCATCACCACACTCCCCGGCCGGTTGGGTCAATTCTCTCGAACGTGCGTACGGATTGAAAGACGTGGAGGCGATCTTTCTTGCCGGATAAGCAACAGGCGCAGCGGTCGCCCGTACTCTCGCTGGACCAACGCGCAGGAGGCAGAGACAGACGCGGCCAGGCCGTCACCAGGCCGCCGCAGGCCGATCGCTGGCGACCAACGATGACTACTGGTGACGACGTCCACCCGGGTGACAAGGCGTTGCCGGCGCGATGACCAGGCCGGCTGGAGCCGCGTTACCGGTAGTTGGTGAACTGGAGGGCGATGCCGAAGTCCTCGCTCTTGAGCAGGGAGATCACGGTCTGGAGATCGTCCTTCTTCTTGCCGGTCACCCGGAGCTGGTCGCCCTGGATCTGCGCCTGTACGCCCTTCGGCCCCTCGTCGCGGATCTTCTTGCTGATCGCCTTGGCCTTGTCCGAGTCGATGCCCTGGATGATCTTGCAGTCGATCTTGTGGACCTTGCCCGACGGGCGCGCCTCGCCGGCGTCCAGGGACTTGAGCGAGATGTTCCGCTTGACCAGCTTCTCCTTGAAGACATCCAGGGCCGCCTTGACCCGCTCCTCCGTCTCGGCCTGGAGGCTGACCCCCTCTTCGCCCGACCACGAGATGCCGGCGCCGGTGCCCCGGAAGTCGAAGCGGGTGGAGAGCTCCTTCTCGGTCTGCCGGAGGGCGTTGTCGATCTCCTGCCGGTCGACCTTGCTGACGATGTCGAACGACGGGTTGGCTGCCATGATTCCGCTCCTGCTGTGGACGACATGAAGGTGCGCCGGGCCGGCCCGGCGGCGGTACGACATGCCGACGGTACCCGCTTGCGCGTCGGCCCGTAGCAACGGCTATCCTTGCTTCCGCTGCCGCGTCACGCGTGGCGGCACGCCCTGGCGGGTTGCCCGAGCGGCCAATGGGAGCGGACTGTAAATCCGTCGCGAAAGCTACAGAGGTTCGAATCCTCTACCCGCCACCAGGTGTGAGAAAGGCCCCTGAACAGCACAAACGCTGTCGGGGGCTTTCTCTGTTCTGTCCCACGGTGTCTCGCTGGATCTCGTTGGCGTCCGGTGTTCGGGGCCTATCGGTGGGAAGATCAACGGGGTCGGCGGCAGGGCCCCGGGGGATCGGGAGCAGGTTTCCGTCGTGGTGACGGTGATCGTGCGCGCGACTCCGAATGCCGACGATGCCGCGAGAAGGGGTGAGCGGTCGAGTCTCCCGTGGCGTCGGGTGACCGTGCGCCTGGACCACGTACATCGTGGCGAGCCTCGAAGCGGCGCGGCAGCGACCGCCTCGCCCTTCGACGGCGCTTGGAGCGATACCGTCGCCAGCCGGCTCCGGAGAACTGCTGCTCACGGATGAGCGCAGTTGTCGCCTCGTCTTCGTCCCCATGATCAAAGCCAAGCTTCCGCGCGTGGCGCTGGCGACCTTCTCCAACGCACTGCAGGTGACCTTCGGCTATCCCAACGATGAGGCGCTACCCGGACACCCGCTCTACGACGCGGCGGCCGATTGGTCCTACGGGTTCTACGAGGTACAGGGGTCACCATGGCTCAGAAGGCTTGGGGCGCAGAACCGCGTCAAGTTTCCCTGACTGGACACCTCACTGGCGGCAGCGGCGGCACTTCCTGGTGATATGCCATGAAAACCTGGTCGAGGTCCTCGCCAACGACGTGACGGTGGAACTGTTCGACCAGCCGTTCGAGGAGGTGGCGCAGCACGCGCTACAACTCAACATGCAGAGCAACACCTGATACCGCTGAGGCACGTCGCGCCGGCCGGCCGGAGGCCGTCAGTAGGCCGAGCGTGGCGGGGCCTGCGCCCCGTGTTTGCGCCAGGCTGAATAGCCGACTACGGCGGTGTGGCAGGAGTCTTCTTACTCGGCCGCCTGCCGGTGTTTGATCCACTCTTCAACGTCACGCTTCAACCACACGTGTCCCATCTTCAACTTCTGCACCGGGGCGGGGAAGTCGCGGTGGCTGGTGATCACATGCACCCGCTGTCGGGACAGATTGCCGCCCAACATGTCGCGGATCTCGGCGACCCCAACCAACTCTTCCACATGATCGACACTAAGCAACGACGATGACTGTTGACGTCGACAACTACGACGTCAACACTGAGGGGGTGAACCTGCCGAATGAACCCTCAGCCTTCGACCGACCGACCCCGTTCCGACTCAGGCCACACCGGCCTCGCCGGCCGCTCTGGCACTGCATCGGCTGCCCCGGCCAGCCATGGCCGTGTGGCATGACACGCCTGCTCCTCAGGGCTGAATTCCAGGACGCGCCGGTCGGCCTGGCTCTTTATATGGCTGCTCAGTTGATGCGGGCGATGGAAGACCTCTACAGGCTTAACCTGCAACCCGAACCGGATCCGAGAGTGCTGTTTCAGAGGTTCGTAGCTTGGACAGCACGACGACCGCTCGCCTAGCCCTCTAAATGCCCGACGATCGCCGACCGGCACGTGTCAGGTCCCCGGGAGGTACAGAGCCAGGACCACCGCAGAAGAGACCGCCAGGTCACGGCGAAGTAGCTCGTCCCGAGGAACGAACACCATGGCCTGTCCCTCGCCAAGTACCACGTCCTTCTGCCGCGCACTGGTGGTCCCACTGAACACATGGACCGTCACATTGTGGAGAAAGTCGGCCTCGTGAGGACGCGGACCGCTCCACAGGAGGTGCAACCCATCCGCCGTCAAGCCCGTCTCTTCCCAGAGTTCCCGGCGGGCCGCCTCCTCGGGTGACTCGCCGGGCTCGACATAGCCGCCTGGCAGGCTCCACTGATTCGGTGACGCGGCCGCATCCTCATCCCGGTGCTGTAGAAGCACCGCGCCCGAGGGGTCGACAAGCAGCACGAGTGCGACCTCGTAGGTGGCCACCACGAGATCATGCCGCGTCCAACCGCTTCCGCAAAAGACCTGGCGGCACCACTACCGATCGAAACGCCACGGCCCACGCCAAACGGGCGGATCCGCTGATGGGTACGCAGCCCGCCAGCGGACCCGCCCGTTCCCCGGTGAAACCGTCGGCAGTTACGAGCAGCAACCCCCAGAGCCAGCTCCAACGGTGGCCGTTGCCTTCCCGTCCTTGCCGCCGTCGGTGTCGCTGGCCTCGCCGCACCTGCAGTCGTCGTCGGCGCCGGGCTGTGCGTCGGCGCTCTTGCCGTACTGGTCGGAGTCGCCCTTGACCACGTACACCTCCCACGGCTCGTTGCCGGGGCCGCGCACCCACACCTTGTCCTGCACGGCGTAGCAGCAGGAGGTGTCGTTCTCGGTGAGGGTGATCAACCCACTTTGGGTGAGCCGGTCGGTTGCGGCCGCGACCTCTGCGCCGTCGAAGACCTCGACGCCGAGGTGGTCCATGACGGTGGGCTGGTCCGGAGCACCTTCGAGCAGGACGAGCTTCAACGGCGGCTCCTCGATGGCGAAGTTGGCGTACCCGGGACGGCGCTTGGCCGGCTCGACCCCGAACAGCTTGGAGTAGAACGCCACCGACCCCTCAAGATCGGAAACGCGCAGCGCGAGTTGGACGCGGGACATCCCGCACCTCCTGTCTAGATGGCTATCTAAACAATAGGTTGCCACGCTGACTAGATGACTGTCAAACTAGACCGGTGTCGAGACAAGAGCTGCCGGTACTCAGCCCGGAAAGCTGCTGCCCGCCGCTGGTCGCCGAGGCCCTGACCGGGGAGGCGGCGGCCGATCTGGCCCGAGGCTTCAAGGCCCTGAGCGATCCGGTACGGCTGCGCCTGCTGTCGCTGATCGCGGCCCGAGCCGGCGGGGAGGTCTGCGTCTGCGAACTGACCGACGCGTTCGACCTGACCGGCCCGACGATCTCGCACCACCTGAAGGTGCTCCGGGAAGCGGGCCTGGTCGACTCCCAGCGTCGAGGCACCTGGGTCTACTACTGGGTGATGCCCGGCCGGCTCGGTGCGCTGTCCCGGCTGCTCGACACGTCGGCGATGACGTCCTGAAGCTCCGGGCGAGCCTGGCCCGGCGTACGGCGTGGGATGGAGTTGCCCGATCGGGACTCAGCCACCGGGAGAGGAAGGCTCGGCCGCCGGAAGACGAAGGCTCGGCCGCCGGGAGAGGACGGCTCAGCCACCGGCGAGGAAAAACTTTGCCGGCGATGTCGAGAACCGGTGACCGGCTCCGTCCCGGCTGTGAACGCGACCAGAATGGGTCGCAACCAGCACCGAGGAGAAACACCATGGCCAAGTACCTGCTGCTCAAGCATTACCGTGGCGCTCCGGCTGCGG
Source organism: Plantactinospora sp. B6F1 (assembly GCF_040120695.1). Classification (NCBI taxonomy): domain Bacteria; kingdom Bacillati; phylum Actinomycetota; class Actinomycetes; order Micromonosporales; family Micromonosporaceae; genus Plantactinospora; species Plantactinospora sp. B6F1. The sequence continues at coordinate 314,144 of NZ_JBEEAC010000005.1, forward strand.
TCAACGACGTACCGATGGACCAGTGGACGCCGGAGGAGATCTCGGCGCACATGCAGTACATGAGCGACTTCGCGACCCGGTTGGAGAAGACCGGCGAGTTCGTCGACGGCCAGGCGCTCGCCCCCGAGGGGACGTTCGTCCGATACGACGGTGAGGGCCGGCCGCCGGTCACCGACGGCCCGTTCGCCGAGACCAAGGATCTCATCGCCGGCTGGATGATCATCGACGTCGACAGCTACGAGCGCGCCCTCGAACTGGCCGGGGAGCTGTCGGCCGCACCCGGGGCGGGCGGGAAGCCGATCCACGAGTGGCTCGAGGTGCGTCCGTTCCTGACCGCGCCGCCGACTATCACGGAGTGACCCCTCCCGCCATGGACGACGCACTGCTCCGGAGCCTCACACCGAGCGTGCTCGGGATCCTCGTCCGCCGCGGAGCCGACTTCGCGGCGGCCGAGGATGCCGTCCAGGACGCCCTGGTCGAGGCGGTCCGGGTCTGGCCGGCTGACCCGCCACAGGACCCGAAGGGCTGGCTGATCACGGTGGCGTGGCGCCGGTTCCTCGACGCGACCCGGGCCGACGCGGCCCGCCGCCGCCGTGAGAACCTCCTCGACGAGGAGCCGGCGCCCGGTCCCGTACCCACGGTGGACGACACCCTCCAGCTCTACTTCCTCTGCGCCCACCCGTCGCTGACACCGTCGTCAGCGGTCGCACTCACGCTGCGCGCCGTCGGCGGCCTGACCACCCGCCAGATCGCCCAGGCCTACCTGGTACCCGAGGCGACCATGGCGCAGCGGATCAGCCGGGCCAAGCGCACCGTCTCCGCCGTACGGTTCGACCAGCCCGGCGACGTCGCCACCGTGCTGCGCGTCCTCTACCTGGTCTTCAACGAGGGCTACTCCGGCGACGTCGACCTCGCCGCCGAGGCCATCCGGCTCACCCGGCAACTCGCGGCCGCGATCGACCACCCCGAGGTGGCGGGGCTGCTGGCCTTGATGCTGTTGCACCATTCCCGGCGTGCCACCCGGACCACGCCGGACGGCGCACTGGTGCCGCTCGCCGAGCAGGATCGCAGCCGGTGGGACACCACGCTGATCGCCGAGGGCGTCGAGATCCTCCAGGCGGCCCTCGCCCGCGACCGGCTCGGCGAGTTCCAGGCCCAGGCCGCCATCGCGGCACTGTACGCCGACGCTCCCAAGGCCGAGGAGACCGACTGGGTCCAGATCGTCGAATGGTACGACGAACTCGTGCGCCTGACCGACAGCCCGGTCGTCCGGCTCAACCGCGCGGTGGCCGTCGGTGAGGCCGACGGACCGCGCGCCGGGCTGGCGGCGCTCGCGGCGCTGGACGACGCACTGCCCCGACACACGGCGGTGGCGGCGTACCTGCACGAGCGGGACGGCGACCTCGCGACGGCGGCACGGCTGTACGCCGAGGCGGCCCGGACGGCACCCAACCTCGCCGAGCGTGACCATCTGACGCGGCAGGCCGCCCGAATCAACACGCAACGGTCCCACTCGCACTGACGCCCCACACCGTGACCCCGTAGCGGGCGCGGCGGCGGGTGGGCCTTCGTCGCGTCCCGGCTGTGGAATGATCGCTGACCGTGCGCCCCACGCGTGTCCTACTGACGATCTTCGTCGTCGCCGGCACGCTGTCCGTGCTGGCGACGCTGTTCTCGGCCGACCACGCCGCCGCGCAGTGCGCGCTCGTCGCATCGGCCGCGCTGATCGGGTACGTCGTGTTCGCCGGCCCGACGGTCGCGCGGGTGCGACCGGCGCTGGTCGCCGGCATCGCCCTGCTGGCGATCCCCACCGCCGTGGAACTCTGGTGCAGCCCCGCGCGACCGGCCACCCGCCAGTTGCTCATTCCGATCTACATGCCGCTGGACGGTGGTGCCGCGTCGACCGGCCGGACCACACTTCCACAGCCGATTCTCGACCAGTGGCGGCAGGCACTCGACCAGGAACGGCTGGCCTGCGTGGCACTGCTGCTCGGAGTCCTCTGCCTCGCCGTGGCGGTACTCGCGCTGCCGGTCCGCCAACGGCCGAAGGCCACGGTACCGGCCAGAGTCGTCGCCGTACTCCTGCTCGTGATCGTCGGTGTGGACACCTGGTCCCGGGTCGACGACGACCCGCTGCTCGGCCTGCTCGGGGCTGGCTGGCCGGCGCTGCTGGCCACCCTCGTGGCGGCGGCCGTGCTGGCGCTGTCGGCGTCGCGCGCCGACCGGGCCGGCCTCGTTCCGCTCGGAGCGCTGCTGCTCACGGTCTCGGCGGCCGTCGCCTTCCACGATCTCGTCCGGCGCTGGTCGGCCTGGTGGACCTTTGCCAACCCGGCTGACGGCCTCTTCCTCTCGGCCGGCGTGGCCACGTCACTGGCCGGTCTGGTCGACGTGTCGGCGGCGCTGCTGGCCACGGTGACGCTCGCCGCGCCGGCGCTGCTCGCGGTCGGCGCACTACGCGCCTGCCGAGCCGCCGACCCGACCTAGCCCCGCTTTCCGCACGTCGGTGATCGTGGGTGGGTTTCGGCGCGGCGGGTTGGTGATGAGGGTGACCGGTGGCAGCGTGTCCGGGTTGTGAGAGAGCGTGCGCGGTACGGTGTGGTGCCGTC